>JABCSY010000087.1 GCA_018238625.1 Promethearchaeota archaeon | reverse complement strand
ACCATAGTTAGCAACCATTCCTCCTAACATTGGACCCATTCCCATAGCTAAAGCTAAAAAAATACCTAAAATACCTAAACATTTCCCTCTATTTTCAGAATTTGAGATATCCAGTATCAACGTCATTAAAATTTGCCAACACATAATTGTAAAACATCCTTGTGCAAATCTAAAGATTAATAGAATCCCATAATAAGGAGGGGGTGTTGAAATCATAAGGAAAAAGAAAATAATTGTTCCCACACTCCCAATAATAACAAATTTTTTTCTTTTTCCAAAACGATCCGCGAAAATACCAGTAATTATTCCCCAAATTAAATATGATAAATAAAGGACAATGTCAAAATAAGCAGTTTCTCCCGTTATACCAAAACGAAGAGAAATAAATTCGTATTCATTTGTGTGTAATAACGAAACTGATATAATCGTTAAGAACATTGAAATACTTATTATTAAGACTTGAAACATATTAGTCTTAATTTCATCTTTAATATTTTCACTTGTCATAATTACTCATCTTCTTTCTTTCAATTTCTTTTAATATTAAAAATCTTTTACTTAAACTATCTATCTTGATTATTATATGAGTATTTCTTCAATTCCTCTCTAAAAGTTATAATATTTCTAATTTCTTCCTACTTTTAAAGGAATTATAATTCTTTTTGTTAAAAATTAGGCATACCTAATAAATTATATAAAAGGTTGTATATAAATATTTTTATTCAATTGAATGAATTTAAATTATAGAAGGATCGTAAATTGTAATATTTTATAATAACTTTTTTGATAAAATAATTTTTCATGATAGTCACTATGCTTAAAATGATTTTAAGATAATATTTTTTTCAATAATTTAGTTATAACTAAATTAAGAGATTTAAATATAGAATTAATGTGATTTCTTATTTTAATTTATTAGATCCTGAAATATTATTGAATACTGATTATTTAATCGAATTAGGACCTGAAGGTGGTCCAAAAGGAGGGAAAGTTATTGCAGTAGGAACACCTAAGGATATCAAACGAAATAAAGAATCAATAACGGGCCCATATCTAATCTAATACATTGTTCGAATCTTCTCAATATTATATAATGATTATTTCTCCATTTATTCAGTTAAAATATGCTAATAATATCTTTTGTCATGCTTTGATTATATTTGTGATTTACTAAAAACATCTTTGTCACGATATGGTGACAAAGATTTAAATATTAGTTTTATTATTATCATAATAACAAACTCAAAAAGGTTTGATGGGATTTAATAAACAACTCGAGAAGCACGTAATAGTAGATAGCTTTAGATGATCTTCAACAAAGAAATTATTTACTTAGCCGAGATAATATTAAAGTCCCTAAAAAAGTTAATGTGATAAAAAATATGAAAAAAGGTGGGGTTTAAATTTCAGTTAATGGGAATTTTTTGAAGCCAGTTGTTTTAGATAATGGTACGGGGATATCTAAGAATGGATATGCTGGAGAAGACCAACCTCGTTCTGTTTTTCCAACGGTAATTGGCGAACCAAAATATGGCGTTGTTTTACCAGATGTAAGGCATTATTCACGGGATTTTTACATTGGTGAAGAAGCTATGCAATTAAAAGGTCTGATGCGATTAATGTTTCCTATAGAGCATGGAATTGTTGAGGACTGGCCCGCTATGGAGAAAATTTGGCATTACACTTTCTACACCGATCTTAGAATTGATCCTTCTGAGCATCCTGTATTGTTAACGGAAGCACCCTTAAATCCTAGAATGAATCGAGAAAAAATAGCGGAAATTATGTTTGAGACTTTTAATGTACCAGCACTTTACATTGCAACTCAGGCTATTTTATCGCTGTACGCTTCTGGGAGGACTACAGGTTGTGTAATAGACATTGGAGATGGGGTGTCTCATATCGTACCGATTTTTGAAGGTTTTGCTTTAAGTCACGCAATTCAGAGAGTTGATCTTGCGGGTCGAGATGTAACGAATTATTTGCAGAGATTATTAAGGCAAAAGGGATATTCCTTTACATCCTCGGCTGAAAAAGAAATTGTAAGAGATGTTAAGGAGAAGCTATGCTATGTAGCCACTGATCCAGAAAAAGAAATGATTCTCTCAAAGAAAGTTTCTGGAATGGAGAAAAGTTTTATGCTACCCGATGGAGAGGTTATCAATGTAGGAATTGAAAGATTTTTAGCACCAGAAAGCTTTTTTAATCCATCAGTATTAGGAAAGGAATTAGATCCTTTAGATAATATCCTTGTAGATGCCATTTCTGAATGTGATGTAGACCTAAGGCGAGATCTTTACAGTAACATTGTTCTTTCAGGAGGGTCTACTATGTTTCCTGGTATTAAAGAGCGTTTAACAAAAGAAATAAAAGAATTGGTTCCAGAATCGATCGATGTTAGAATACTTTCTCCTCCTGAAAGAATGTATTCTGTTTGGATTGGCGGCTCAATATTAAGTTCTCTGAAAACATTTAGCAGAATGTGGATAACGCGCCGTGAATACAAAGAGATTGGACCAGGGGTAATCCATCGATGTTTTTAAACTTTTAAAACATAATTAATTTTTTTTTTTAATAAAATAAAACAAATATATGAAGAAGAGGTTGTAATAAAATAATGGAAAAATACATATCTATTCTTGATAAATATTTAAAACACGACTCTAAGATAATATCAACAGCTATTATTGAAGATGAAAATAAGATTGTATATTCATCAGATAATTGGGATATTAGTGGCGATATAGAAACCATAAACACGACTTGGCGAAATTTAGATGAGAGATATATCACTATTTCTGGAATTAAGTATATAATTCTTCAAATTTCTACTGAGAGGCTTGTTGCTAGTACTTTAGATAAGAAGGGGAGCGTTATTGGGTTTAAAGAAGAAGAACGAAAAATTATTTGTAAAATTGAACCTGAAGGACAGATCCATCTGGGGCTAATGGAAGCATCAAGAACTTTAGGAAAATTTAGATCAAAAAAACCTTATTTAGAACCTGATACGCCTTTAGGAAAAGTTGAGGAAATAAAGTGGTCCACTCCAAAAGTTTTGCTCGATGAAACCCAAAATTTGCAAAGATTAGGCTTACTAAAAGCAGGTTTAAGCTTAGAAGAGGCTAGAGTTTATTTAGCTTTGTTGAAAAAAGGAGAGAAAGGAGATAAAATTGGAAATATAAATAAAGAACTGGAAATCAAAAGAACTACAATATATCGAATAATTGATCGTTTAGTTAAAAATTATTGGGTAGAAAAGGTATCAAGAACTCCAAGCGGGATACAAATATATGTAGCAAGGCCACTAAATGCTTTAATCGATGAGATTATTCAAGATAGGGAGGAAGAATTAAATATATTAAAAAGTTTTCGGTATATAATGGGTGAGGATCTTGAAAATGGATGGATTGATATTGTTGAAGCTAAAAAAGACTTTCAGGCCTATGGCGAAAAATCGTACGACTTTAACACGCTTGGAATAAGAGGTGTAGATAAAGATTGCGGTCTTATAATTTTGGAATACGATAGGCTTATAGAAAATAAGATTGTGATTCGGGCAGCTTTACAATTGTCGTACGAGAAAATTTGGAATAGTTTACAACCTGATAAAGAAAATAAAGAATATATTATTCAAGATTTAGAAGATATCAAAGTTGAAGACATAGAAATCCAAGATTACTTAGGAGCCATTATGTATTTGAGATTTAAAGCGGGAAGCGATGCGGCTAAGAATGTTGGAAGTGGTTGGATTACTCTTGCTAAGCACGTCGCGATTCCTATTGACGACAAAATTTACGTCATCTGGGGCACAGAAGAGAAATTTCCAATTCTTTTGAGCATGATATTGAAACTCAAGTAAATCGTCATTATCTACATTATTTCTTCTCTTATTTTATCATAAAAATCTACAATTATTTTACTTCTCTCTTCTGCGATTTGTTTAGAGCCTTCTAAGTACAATCCATCCTTTAATTTCAAGATTTTGTTTTCTAAATGTTCAATTACTTTCTCTATTCCACCATTTTTCAATTTAAATGAATATATAATTGTTCTGTATAAACCTATTGCTCCAAGCGCATCCAGTTTATCTGCGTCCGATAATATTTTTGCTTCAAGAGTTTTAGGTTTTATGTTATTCGAAAAAGAATGTGCTCGAATGCTGTGAAGGATATTTTCAATATTGTCAAGAGTAATGTTGAAGTTAGTTTTTTGTAAAAATTTTTCAGCCATTTCAGCGGATATTTCAGCGTGATTCTTTGCATCATTTTTTTTCTCATGAATTCTACCAACATCGTGAAGTAAGGCAGCTATTTTAATTATCAATAAATTCGCATTTAAAGCAGTCCCAATTTGTACACATAAATTAAGTACTCGCCCAACATGTTTAAAGCCATGGAGATCGTCTTTTTCAGAATTATTATATGCGAATGTTCTTACAGCTGAAAGCATTTCGTCGTCATTCATAATATTCATTATTAATATAAAAGGAAAAAATTGATTTAATTAAGAAATAAGTTTGCTATAATAAAAATAGTAATATAGTTATAAAAAGTAAGAGTTGGATAATATTATAGATTAGACTTCTTCTCCACGCCTTCTGGCTTCAATTTCTTTCAAATCCTTTCTTAAAACTTTACCAACGAGGGTTTCGGGAAGTTCTTTTCGAAATTCTATAAATTTAGGAACTTTATAAGGAGCGACAGTTTGTCTACAAAATTCCTTTATTTCAGCTTCCATTTCTTCGCTTTCTTTATATCCATCCTTAAGAACGATAAACGCCTTTACTTTTTCACTACCGGGTATATCCGGATTAGGAAGCCCAATTACGGCAGCACTTTCAATAGCTTCGTGTTCAAACAATACATCTTCCATTTCTCTTGGGTAGACTTTAAAACCACTAACATTTATCATGTCCTTCTTCCTATCAACTATAAAGAAATAGCCATCTTCGTCCATTATCGCGATATCTCCTGTTAAAAGCCAGTCACCCTTTATTTGACCAGCAGTTTCTTCAGGCTTGTTCCAATAACCTTTCATAACTTGAGGTCCTTTTATCATAACTTCGCCCGATTCGCCAAGAGGCATAATTTGGGTATAATCGTCTACATCTACGATTTTTAGTTCCGTATCAGAAATTGGCATTCCAACAGAACCTATCTTCCTTTCTCCTTGAACAGGATTAGTAGTAGCTACCGGTGACGTCTCTGTCAGCCCGTAACCCTCGATAATTTTACCGCCTGTCCTCGCTTCAAATTCCTTAAGAACCTCTGGGGGCATTGGTGCTGCTCCAGTATTACAAATTCTTATAGATTTAAGATCTTTTGCATAATCTTCTAAGTCGTCTCGTTCTAACAAACGCATGTACATTGTTGGTACCCCTGGAAACATTCTTGGAGAAGTAGCTTTAATTATTTCGAATAAAGACTTTTGATCGCGGGGGTCTGGATTTAATGCAATAGTTGAGCCATTGTAAATCAAGATATTCATACATACCGTTTGACCGTATATATGGAATAGTGGTAAATTAGTAAGCCCCGTATCTTTACCTCTTTTAACTTCCGCACCTAACCACTTGTGAGTTGCTATACAATTAGAGATTATATTTCTATGTGTAAGCATTGCGCCTTTAGGTAATCCAGTTGTACCTCCAGTATATTGTAAGCATGCAATATCTTCTTTAGCATTTGTTTCGAATTTTGGGGGATTAGGTTTTGTGTTATTAATTAAATTAATAAACTGCATCGTTCCAGCGATCTCAGGTGGGTTTCTTGGCGCCATCATCGTATAATCGAGGACATTTGTTATTATAACGTGTCTCAACCGGGTTCTATCTCTTATTTTATTAATTTTGTCAACTTGGTTGTCCCAAACCAATAGGATCTCTGCTCCAGAGTCATTAAGCTGGTAAGCCAACTCGTGTCCAGTGTGGAGAACGCTACAAGCCGTAACAATTGCGCCTGCTTTTAATATAGCGTAATAACTGAAAATAAATTGGGGGAAGTTTGGAATCATAATTGCTACGACATCTCCTTTTTTAACGCCTAAACTAACGAGAGCAGTTGCGAGTCTATCGGCAATATCTTTGAACTTTTTATATGTGATCTTGTTTTTCATAAACCAAATTGCAGTTCGACCGCCAAAATCCTTTGCAGAATTATCTAAAAATTCGTAGATATTCATATTAGGATAATCTATATGATGTGGTACATTCTCGTCGTAATGTTCCAACCAAGGTTTTTTAGCATAAGGGTTTTCACTCATTTTTCGTACCTTCTATTTTAAATATATTGATTTTATGATTTTACATCTTTTCTTTTTAATTTATTTTTGAAATAAAATGAGTAAGAATTTAAATATTTTCTGTAATGTTATCTATTGCGACATCAGCGGATTCGCAAACATAATCGCATTCGTCATGAATTAGGTCTTTTAAAGCTGAAATTACCTCGGGCTTGTTTATTTTAATTTTTCCTAAGGCTTCAGACGCTCTCCATCTAACATCTGGTTTTTTATCATCTAACGCTCTTAATAAAGAAGGAATAGCTTTCTCCGAAATGGTTCCAATTTTACCTAACGAAAGAGCAGCTTCTCTCCTTACAATAGCTTTTTTATCGTTCAAAGCTTCTTCTAAAGCTATTAGTGTTTCCTCTGAATCTTTACCAATTGCTCCTAGATTTCGAGCTGCTTCTACGCGCACTAAAGATTTTTCACCTTTTAACGATGTTATCAAATAAGGGATTGCCTTAATCGCATCTACTCCAATCCCTCCAATTGCAGAAATTATGACGATTTTCATACTTTTATTAGCATTTTGAAGCGCGTTAGTTAAAGCAGGAACGGCTTCTTTACCTAAAGTCCGTAAAGAATCGGCTGCTTTTCCTCTGACTTCTTCTTTCTTATCTTTTAACATTAACGCTAAATTTTCAATTATTTCTGGACTCTTTATATCTAACTCCCCTAAACATTCGACTACACATTTTCTAACAACTCTGTTTTTATGGTTTAAGGCATTTAATAGATGAGAAACAGAAGCTTCACCAATTTGAGAAAGTGTATTAACAATATGATACCTAACCCTCCAATCTTTGTCATCAAGTGCACTTATTAACGTAGGAATTGCTTTAATTGTACCTCTTCCAATACCACTCATTGCTCGTGCTGAAGCGGTTCTAACAGCCCAACTTGGATCGCTAATGCTACTCATTAAATCGGAGATAACCTCGAAAGCTTCAGACCCCAATAAACTTAAGGCCTCAGCTGCTTTAGTGCGCACCTCTTCGTTTTCGTCTTTTAACGCGTTTTTAAGAGAATTTAGAGATTCGTTCGTAGCTTTACCAATTTTTCCAAGTGAAGTAACTACGGCAGTTCTAATAGAGGTTTCATTATCAGAACAACAATTAGATAATTTTGGTATTGCGGATTCAGCGAGTTTTCCAATTTTTCCTAAAGATCTAACTGCTTCTCGGCGAATACTCCAATCTTCATCATCTAAGTATTCTGTTATTTTAAGTACGGCATTTTCGCCAGATTTTTCTCCTATTTCACCTAACACAAATATTGAATTAAATTTGATAGAACGGATTTCACTATCCATATTTTTTATCACTTCACCAATAACGGATGAATCTTTTTCAATTCTTGATAAAACCAAATCAATTCTTGCATCCCTTAACAATTGTTCTAAAGAAGCTGACATTTTTTATCACCCTATATTCCTAGATAGACTTTTTTAATTCGAGGTTCTTTTTCTAACTGTTCTTTTGTACCCCTCATTTCTATTTTACCTTCTTCCAATAGATGTATGTTTTCACCAACTTCCATTGCTAATATGGCATCTTGTTCAACTAATAAGGTTGTAGTTCCCCCTTTTTTAATCGTATTTACTGCATCAAATATTCTATCCTTTATTTTAGGAGCTAAACCCAACGAAGGTTCATCTAATAGAAGTAATTTTGGATTTGCCATAATTGCACGACCGATTGCGAGCATTTGTTGTTCGCCTCCACTCAACGTTCCTGCTCTTTGTTTTTTCCTTTCTTTAAGACGAGGGAAAACTTCAAACACAAAATCTAATAACTCACGAAACTTTTTTTTATTTTTTAATGTATATGCCCCCATTTCTAGGTTTTCCATTACGCTCATATCGTAAAATAAGCGCCGGCGCTCGGGACAATGAGCTATTCCTTTTTTGGCGATTTTATGAGCTTTTAAGCCGTCAATTCTTTCTCCCAAAAATTCAATTTTTCCTCTATCTGGTTCTTCTAATCCAGATATAACTCTGAGAAGAGTTGATTTTCCCGCTCCGTTAGGACCGATAACGGCATCCAGAGCTCTATCTTCAATCGTTAAGTTAATCTCTTCGAGAGCTCTAGCTTTTCCATAATAATGATATATTTTTCTCATTTCAAGCAAGTTGTTCACTTCCTTTTCCTAAATACGCTTCTAACACAATTTTGTTATTTGCAACCTCTTGTGGAGGGCCTTCGGTTATATATTTACCTTGGTGCATAGCAACGACTCTAGGCACTAGGTGCATTAATTCTCGTAAAACATGTCCCGTCATAAAAACAGTTACTCCATCATCATGCAATTTTATTATCAAATCTGTTATACCCTTTTGTTCTTCGTGAGAAAGCCCACTAAATGGCTCATCTAAAAGAAGTAATTGGGGATTAGTGCCTAATGCTTTTCCTATTTGCAATTTTCTCAAATCGCCATGAGGTAATATTATGGGAGGTATTCTTGCTTTGTCAACGAGGCCAACTGCAGCTAAAATAGAACTGGCGTATTCGTCTATCCCATATTCTTTAGCTACTTTTTTTCCTCTTGGTGAAAGGCAAGATACTGAAATGTTATCCAAAAGTGTCATAAATCTAAACGATCTTACAAGTTGAAAAGTTCTAGCGATCCCCAAATTAACAATTTGATGAGGTTTCATCCCCGTAATATCACGCCCATCGAACCTAATTGTTCCAGAACTGGGTTTTTCATGTCCTGAGATCAAGTTAAATAATGTAGTTTTTCCAGCGCCATTTGGACCTATTAAGCCTGTAAATTCGCCCCGTCTCACTTCAAAACTAAAATCGTTAACAGCTGTTAAACCACTAAATTTTTTTGTTAAATTTTTTACTTCTAAAATCACTCCCATTTTAAAAATCTCCAAAATTTAATTTTTACAAATTATTTTATTTATGTTACCTTCCTAATAGAATATCCCACAATTCTTGAATGCGTTCTAATGTGGGTTTTAAAAGTCCGTGTTCTGCAAATCTTATGAATAATATTAATATGACGCTGAAAATCAATAGCGATAGGTCTTGCGTTTCTCTTAGAATTTCCCCAAGAAAAATAAAAATGAATGCACCTATAGCTGAACCAGAAATAGTAGCTATACCACCCATAGCTGCGATGATAATAGCGTAAAATGAGTATAACGGTTGAAAAATCCCGGGATTTACTGCTCTAAAACGCATAGCAAAAAGACCACCGGCTATTCCTGCGAACAATCCACTGATCATAAACGCCAAAATTTTGTATTTGGTAGTATTTATTCCTGAAGCACTTGTACCAGTCTCATCATCTCTGATTGCTTTAAAAATCGTACCTACATTAGATTTAGTTATATGAGTTAAAACTAATAAAGATACGCTCATTATTAGGAATATTGCAAAATATTCTACAATTTTATTAGGAGAAATAGGTGGAACCTGCGAAACGCCTTCAGCACCAAATAGGAGTGTTCCAAACGCATCTTCCCACATAGTTGCTAATGATCCCATCAGAAATAACTGATACATTATTAGACTCATAGCAAGAGTACCTAAGGCCAAATAAGGACCTTTTAACCTTAGAGCTGGAATTCCAATAATCAATCCAAAAATAACCGCGCTAATAGAACCAATCACGAGAGATATCCACCATGGAAAACTTAAATATCGTATTAGATAGGCTGTAACATACCCCGAAACACCTAAAAATACTGCTTGCCCAAAACTAACTTGTCCTACAAAACCCGCTAAAAAATCCCAACTCGCAGCAAAGATGGTAAATATCATAAAAGTTGTAAAAATCCCTAAGAAGTAGGCGTTTTGAGTTAATAAAGGAACAAGGCAAAGTCCAACCAAACAAACTATAGTCAATTTCGCTCTGAAAGTTGAAATCCAATCTCTCATATAACTCGGAAAATTGGATGCAAAATCAGCTATTTTTTTTTTTAATATTATCATATTCTTTAATCCTCGATTGATGTTCAAATTATACTAATCAATTTCTTTTTTTCCAAATAATCCTCTTGGTCTCAGAACCAACATAAACAATATTACTACTATCGGTATTAAAGCACTAATTTCTGGCATAAATAAAACGAAATTAACAAAAGCGTTAGCGTAAGACATAATAAATGCCCCTAATACGCTCCCTGGCAAACTACCTAAACCACCTAAGACCACTATAGCAAATGAATTAATTAATATGCCCCACCCTATATGAGGTGCAACTATATCAATTGGGACATACAAAATAGCGGCTATCCCCGCAAGAAAAGCGGAAATCATAACTGTATAGGCAAGTATTCTATCAACATTGATCCCCATTAGAGAGGCTGCTTCGGCATCTTGCGCAACTGCTCGTATAGACTTGCCAATTTTAGATTTGTTAATAATTAATGTAATTAAAGATACAATTACTAAAGAAGCTACTACTACCAAAATATAATGGTTCAATACATCTACTCCAAAAAAATCAAAGGATCCTTCAATAAGGAGTGGCATATCATGATAAAGCGAATCAACTGAAACTTTTACAATTTGTTCTATTAAAAATGCAAATGCAAAGGTCACAATTACAACACCAACATGACTATCTTTCAGAGGTTTGACTAGAAGTATATACACCAGACCGCCCACAAGTGTAACAACGACCAATCCTACAACCATTCCAGCGATTAATCCAAAACCTACAAAATTTTTATAAAACCAATAAAATAGATAACATGTAATTAAATAAAATGCGCCGTGACCTTGATTTAAAATACCCCCAACTCCATAGACGAGCGAAAAACCCATAGCAAGGAGCGCGTAAATTGAACCCTGAATAGTGCCTAAAATTAGAAAGTTTATCAAACTATCAATCATTTATATCCACACAATAGAAATTATTTATATAAATTAAAATAACTATTTTACTAAATATGATCTTGATTATTGCTAATAATTTAAATTAATTTAAGTTAAAAATATTTTTACTTCATTATATAAAAAGCTTTTTCTTAGGCGAAGAACGATTTGAATTTGTGGAATTTTTAACAAAATGCTAATTAGATAAATCTCAATAGTTTCTGCTAACATTTTACCCAAAATGTTTTAAAAAGCCTAAAGCTTTAAATATACGTTTATCTGAATTAGATAGTGTTAAACAAAAATTTATCCAAAAAAGTGATTAAAAAATGGAACCATTAACCAAAAGAATTTTAGCTATCGTTTTCATCGTCGTAATTGGTAGCGTGGTTGGTATTACGGTCTTTATATTTGTTTCGCCGTATAAATGGGAATCTAAGGATTGCCCAGGGGCACCAACAGGACTAACAGAAGATCAGATCATCAGGGTAGGTGTACTTGGTGGATTAACCGATATTCAAGGAGCAGGCGCTTTAGAGGGCGCAAAATTGGCAGCCTACGAGATTAACCAAGCAGGCGGAGTTACCGTTGGCGGAAAAACTTATTACATTGGAATTACAGCCGAAGATACTGACGAATCTAACCCTAATTTAGATGTAACCAAAGGAGTTGCTGCTGCAGAAAGAATTGTTAGTTATAAGAGGGCTCAATTCCTTACTGGAGGGTTTAGATCCGAATCTTTACTAGCTTATCAAGAAGTAATTATGGACGCCAAAATTCCCTTTATTAATACTGGCTCCGCAACGGATGATTTCTGCCAAAATGTTCTTGACAACTACGACAGGTATAAATATTTCTTTAGAAATATGCCTATAAATTCGTCCTCTTTAGGAGCTGAAATAATCCAATTCTTAGTATATACAGTAGCTTATTTAAATGCAACTAATCCTTCGATAAACATTAACAGTTTTAGTCTGCTTTACGAAGATTTAACTTGGACGACCCCCTTAGTAGACGGGTTGAAAGCTGCTCTACCGTACTATGTTCCCGGTCTAACTCTCGCTACAGAGATCGCCTATCCGATTACAGTTACCCAAACGCAAATGGATGGATATATAAGCCAACTTGATGGTAACGCTACGCAGATTTTGATTCCCGTAATTTCAGCGCAAGGAGGAATTCTCATGATGAATTCGTACGCTACTGCTGAACCAGGATTTGTCGTAGTTGGTGTTGACGTTCAGGCTCAATTAGATACGTTCTGGGACGATTCTAATGGAAATTGTGCTTTCGAAACAACTTTACAAGCGTTACATAATACAAGTAAAACAGAAATGTCAATTCCATTCTGGAACGCGTTTGTTGCTAAGTACAACCACGAACCATTGTATACGGCAGTTGGTAGTTACGATGCTATATATGCTTATGCGTGGGCAATTAACGGATCTCAATCTTTTAACGCCGATACAATTGTTTCTACACTTGAAACAATTACTACAGCAACCCCTCTTGAAGGAGCAGGTGGAATGGCCGCTTTCACAGTAAGCCATGATATTCAAGAAGGGTATCCTTACGGGTATACATTATTCGTTCAGTGGCAAGCTAACGGGACTAAGGCTGTTGTTCCGTCTGGAGATCTTCCACTTGGAGTTTATCCAAATTCCCTTGCGACAGGAACGTATCAGACTCCAAATGGGTTACCTGGGGAACCTTGGGATGGCTGGACTTTTAATGCATAGAATATTTAAATAATAACTTTTTTTTTTTTCTAATATACTTTTTAAAATATAATGAAATCATTAAGATGTTGGAATCTTTGATAATTATTTAGCTAAAATGTAAGTTTTATTCTATATAACTAGCTATTAGATTTTACTCTATAATTGAAACCTTCAACCTCATTAACTATTTTATTTTTAACTAAATCAAATACAATTTTTAGAGAGTACACATGACCTGACATGAAACTTTCAGCTAAAATTAATATCACAATGATGTTTTTTTCGTCTTTCTTGATGACTGGTATAATAAATTCCCACTTGGAAAAAAAAGAATATTTCTTACTTAACAAAACTGCTTTTTCAAACAATTGCATTTCGTTGGAAAACAGTTTTATTTCAGATTCTATTAATTGAGAAGTCTTCGAACGAAATTGGAATTTTTTAATAAGTTTAAATGATATAGTTTCCTCTGATTTCTTATTTTCGTAAACCATATAAGTGAAAGGAAGAATTCCTGGAATGAAATGTATATTTTTAGGTAATCTGAATTGGACCCATATTTTGGTTAAAATTCGATAAGTGAAATACACGACGTAGAAACCTAAAAAAAAAATTACCAAGTTTGAAAAGTATAACTCTGGCCAGAGGAAGAAAATTATAAAGTAAAACAAAATAATACTTCCAGATATAGCTGCTAAGAAAATATTTATTGCCCTATCTATAAAAAATCGATATCTTTTTTTTGAAAAAGGGTACAATATCGGAATTTTGGAAGCTGTAAGAAAATCGAGTATGTTGTGCATACTATAAAATAAGAATCCGATTAACCATGCTAGAAAAAACAGTTCTCCTGTAATTATTGAAAATATGCTTCCTGTAATCGCGGAAATAATTGCCGCGAAAAAAAAAGAATGTGAAATCCCTTTATGTGCAAAAAGATTTGATTTTTTTATTAATTGTAATGGTTCAAAAATGATGTCGAAGTCAGCTAAAACAGACATCATACCAGCATATAAAACAATACTAAAACTCAATTTATTCAGAGTGAAAATGCTAATTAATATTCCAATTAAAAAATGAGAGAAGAAATCCATTTAATATCGAGTTATAAAATTAAAATCAGTTTTTTAAATTTCATATTTTGAAAATTATTTATTTACAATTCCTCTTTCTTTTAACCATGATTTAACATGCTCATGCATTTTATCTCTAATTTCTCTGAATTTGAGCATTTTTTCTTTCTCTGTGCCCTCAAACGAAGCTGGGTCTTCAAAAGGCCAATGTAATTTAATTTCAACACCGGGAATGATTGGGCACATTTCTTCCGCTTTTGAACAGACTGTAATTACAATTTTAAAATGAATTTTATCTAAATATTGATTTAACGATTTTGAGTAGTGGCTACTCATATCATAGCCAATTTCCTCCATAACTTTAATTGTGTAAGGATTAACTCCTTTAATCACAAATCCCGCACTATAGATATCAAAACGCTTGCTCGCATATCTCCTTAAAAAGGCTTCTGCCATTTGACTGCGCGCTGAATTTCCCGTACAAAGAACAATTAATTTAGTTTTGTTCAAACTTACATCATCTCTCTTCTTCACTCTTAATTTAGCTTATTTTCACATTCATATTAGGAGGCCTTCCTAATGTCCATCTTTCACTCTCATTTAACGAAAGATCTCATCCAAATTATTAAGATTCGTATTTCTTAAAATAGTGGGCAAAATACTCGTTATTTCTTCCGTATTTTTTACCAATGAAGGTTTTAAAATTTCCGATATCGAGTCTATTTTTCACTTTTTCTCATCAGCACCCAACATCTGGTTGTAATTGTATTACACTGTCTGGATACAGGTTAAATTCTATGTTTTCTCGAATTGGGTTAAATCTACGCATAAATCCATTTTCATCTGGACCATATGCATAAATTCCGACATCATCATATATAGAATTTTCTTCGAGATTTACAAACAGCTGTAGATAATTGTGAATGTACCCTTCATTTATAGGGAAAATTGATTCTTTAGGAACTTCCATCTCTAATTTGTCAACCATCGCCAAGGTTTCGATAAAAGAAGCGTTATCTTTTACGTAAACGGTATACTTTTTTCCTTGTTGTAGTCCCTTAGTTGGTATGCTTATTTCAAAATTGATTTTTTTAATTTTTTTTTAACCTCTACAAAATTTATTTTAAAATAAAAATCTACATTAGAGCTTTTTCCTTAAGTAAATTTGGTAATTTATCTTTGAGTAAGTAGGAACTAGTAAATTTTATTTTACCATTAACAACAACGCAATTTCCGTATAGCTTTAATTTGCGAGCTTCTTCGGAGTTTAAGTTTTTTGTATTGTAGTCAATATTTTTCATGTAAGGAGTAAGCACTTCAAACATCCGATTCATAAAATCGTCCCATATACAAGCACACGCGTCTAAAGGAACGTATATATCTACTTTTAATTTACTATCGTGTTGTTGCTTCATAGTTCTCATCAATTTTAATCTAATTTGATCTTTAGATTTGTTTTTATGAGCAATTACAACTGTTTCCTTTGCTTTTTGCTCGTTGTCGTGAGTCCCACAAACATCCGCATCCTACGTGCTCTTGCATAATAATAGCGCGAGTAGGGCAGTTTCTTTGGCAAGCACTACATTCAGTACAGAGTTCTGGATTCTTTATTTCGTATTTTCCATTATCATTTGATTTGGGTAAACCAAACGGGCATATTTCGCCACATAGTCCACAACCAATACATAACGGTTCGTTAATAAGAATTCTAATCCCAAGAACATTTAAGATATTTTGTACTGCATCAGTACCATCACTACAACATGAATTTTGATTTGATTCTGTCATTTTCGTCAAATTTATGATTTTTTTTTTTAATTTATTATATTTAACATAAAAAATATTATGTTTATTCCTAATAGAATTACGACTAAAATTATTAGAGTAAGATTTATTTTTCTAAAAACAGGATATTCTGCTTGAATTTCTTTCGGACTGGTTGACATCGTGTATCCGCTAAAAGACATCGTAGAAAAGAATGTTATCCAGAAATATATAACTAAGTTCGAGAGTAAATAAAGATACGAACTATGAAATATCCAAGAAATTGCCCCTATAAAAAATATGCTAAGACAGCCAAAAAATATAGCTTTAACAATAAATTTACGGCTAAATTTAGAGAGTGGAAAGAAGATCGATATTATTACATTTGACAAAACGATCCATATTACTAATTCTCCAAGCCACCATATGATAGCATTATTATTTAAGGCGAAAAACGAAAGTAAAATTGCGATTATTGGAATTAAAAAGATTTTTCGGAATAAAAAGGTAGTGTGCGTGATTCCAGCGCGAATTCGATGAGATAAAGTAAATTTGGCAAGTTTCATAGAATCTGGTTTTCGGACTGGTCGCTCGGATAAAAATTGCTTTAGATCTTTTGACCAAACAGGACCGTATTTTACTTTGAAAGGAAATTTTTCTGGTAATTGAGGTACAGCAACCCCTCCTGCTGAGAGTTGGGGGAGAATTAAAGTCTTTTTCTCTGAAATTACTCGAATATCTGTTGCTTCAATGGCTTCTAGTAGCTGTTTGTTGCCAAAATCATCTCCGCGAGCAGCGCACCATACGTTAATTCCATTAGAATCCAAACATAAAACCCACGCATCAATACCTTGTAAATCGCGCATTAATTTTATGTATGTATACTCGTAATTTGCCGTTACGATAATAGGAGAGTTGTTATTGGGATTACCAGATTTATATATTCCTGGTTCTATTGGAACTCTATCTATCTGTCCAGTAAAAAGGCATCGATATATTCTCAATTGCGAAATAATTCCTTTAAACTTCTTTGTTTTGGGACGATAATAATCGGGTTCGTCTTCTCCGTTATCGTTAATTTTTAGTAGTTCAATTGCTTGAATTGAACCGTGCTTCCATTTCTTCTGGTTTCCGATCCTAAAACCTATTGGTTCAATGTAATTGAAAAACCATTTAACTAAAAAAGTACTTTTTAAACGAAGGCGACGCAGTTTTTTTTTGAACCACCACCTTTTTATTTTAAAACTGACCTTCCAAAACCCTGATGGAACAAACTCTGCGGCTAATATCAAGCGACCATTTGGTTTTAACGCTTTCCAAGCGTTCCTAAGAAATATTTGTTGCTCTAACGGTCGAAGTTCTGATAATAGAAATGTGCTGACAATTACATCTACGGATCTTTTTTCAACGGGTAAATCCGTAAATGAAGCTAATCGATACAATAGCGCACCATTTTCTAAAGTATCTGAGTATTTTTGCTTAGCAAAATTAATCATTTGAATGTTATTATCAATTGCAACAACAACATTTCCTTTTGAAACCATTTTTGAAGCTAATGAGCCCGTTCCAGACCCAATTTCTAAGATTGATTGATCTGATTGAATTTGATCCAATACCCAATTATGAACTTTAACATTTACTCCTTTCGTAAGTGAAGTAAACTTCGAATCGTAAGTCTCTGGTTCTTCCTCCAATTTACGCATGAAAGCTACAGCCATTTTCAATCAAATTTTTCAAATTAATTTTTCATATTATGAAGATTCAAAATATAAAATAATATTTCACATTTAAGGTTGTCGATTTGACCTAAAATACAATTCGAAATATTATGGATTTACATTTATCGATTTATTATCTAATTATAATATCATCTCATTTATATTGGTGGCACAGATTAAGCAGAAGAGAAAAGAAGAGTTAGAGAAGATATTGCGTACATGTAAAGATAATACAGATTCAAGTATAAGTTTTAACAATTTACAAGAAATGGGAGAAATTTTAGAAAAAAAAATTAATTTTGAAGAGATTGAGAGATTAGTTTTATCCATTGGTTCAAAAGAACGATTATAAAATCCTTTTAGCACTCAACTTTAGATTAGCATAAAAAACATTTTTTGTTTAAATACAAATAGTGCGTCTATCTTATAAAAGATTTAAAATAATAAATTATGACGCATTATATTGAAGATTCTGATTTTAGATCAGAATATGATGGTATTTTTAATGATTGGTATGAAATTGAGGGAGCAAGGAAAATAAAAGAACTTTCACGCCAACTCCGAACTTATTTCAATTACAAGACTGAAGTGATAAGATATCGATTTCGATCCAGTCCAAATCCTGTCAAAAATGATACAAACACTAAGTATTACGGTCGAAAGCAAGAAATTGAATCATTAACTCGTGAATTCATAACCTTGTTAAAAAAACTTAAGAAAAATGG
>JABCSY010000016.1 GCA_018238625.1 Promethearchaeota archaeon | reverse complement strand
AAATTCGTAAAATCGTTGACAATGAGGTTTTAACTTCACCAAACAAACTTCTAACCGATTGCAAAGCTTTACAAAAAGGTTTGTTTAAACAAGGTTACGATAAAAAACGCGAGCGATACATAGAAAAAATGTTAACGGCGATGAGGACTTCGATCGAGATCTTAAACGGAGTCGAAATACCCTTTAAGGAACAATTTCTAAGGTTATATGATGTGGTCTTACAGCCAGCTAACGAATCTGAATTAGATAACTTAAAAGAAGAGTTTAACGCAGCGTATGGCGGTCCTGGAAGTTTAGAAAAACGAATGAGTGATTTAAGAGTACGACGAACTGTTCATGAGAGTAAGGTTTTTGAACTATTTAAAAAAGCTCTCGACATCACGAGAGAGCGAACTAAAGAATTGTTTGTCGATCTCTTACCTGAAAATGAGCATATTAATATAGAGCTAGTAAAAAAGAAAAACAATAATGAAGCAAAATGGTCTTATTATAATTGGTACAAGGGTAATTTTCGCTCCCGAATAGAGGTTAACCCGAATTATAACATGTATTGGACTGCTTTTTTGTCTGCTGCCGCTCACGAAGGATATCCTGGCCATCATACAGAATTTGTTGTCAAAGAACAGAGGCTATATCGCGAGTTAAATCAATTTGAACACTCAATCTTACTACTGAACTCGCCCAAATTAATAATTTGCGAAGGAATAGCAGATGTCGCAATTAATGTGCTTTTTTCTTATCGAGACCAAACAGAAATTAACTTGCGAGAATTTTGTCTAGACTCATTAAAAGAATCTTCTATTGAAGAATTAATAGCGCAAAGCAAAGTAAAAGTAAAATTATCGCTTTTCGGGTATAATCTCGCCTACCACGCTCTTATAAACGGGTGGAACGAAGAGAAATTAATTCGATACGGAACCAGTTTTGAAATCTTTAGACAAGAAAATATAAAAAATCGAATAAAATTATTATTTAATCCAGTATATTCAACTACAGCTTTCTCATATAATATAGGAAGCAAACTCATAATAAACAAACATGGGAATTTTCCTTCGGTTAAAGATTTTCGAGACCTGCTTATTAATCCAATTCTCCCCTCCGATTTAGCATAAGTTTCTATCAAAAATTTTTTCATTAAAAATAACTCTAAAAAATAAAAGGGTTATCTCTTTTTTTAGGAGTTTAAATAAATTTTATCAATTAATAAATTGGTTCAAAAAAACTTAAGATAAACTGTTAAAAACAATTCACATAACAAATAGAGTGGGAAAAAATGCCTGGTCAACCTGATGTATTTCCATAAAATGATGCTTTTTATAAGAGCATCACATATTTTATCTTATTTTTTAAATCTCTACAATTGATAAATTCGATTTAATATTGATTTTTTACTTTTTTTGTAATTTAAAGACTCATTTTGGGTTTAATCTATTCCAAATCCATTAATCAAAAGAAAATATTATTAAAATATTAGAAAATTATGATTTTAAAGATGTTTGATAGACTAATTTATAATTTATTGATTGATACGGTCATTCCGCCGTCTAAGACTATGTTTTGACCAGTTATGTAGTTAGCAGTTGGGGAGGCTAAGAATAGGGCGAGATCTGCCACCCATTTGGAGTCTCCAATTTTGTCTATAGGGATTTTAACGCCTCTCGTTTCTAGGAATTGTCGTATTTTTTTAGGATCGTTATCGTATATTGGAGTAAGGAACACGCCCGGTGATAAAGCGTTGACAGTTATATCAACTGGGCCAAGTTCCAAAGCCCAAAGTTTTGTAAACGCAATAACTGTGGCTTTAGAAGCGCTATATATGCCTAACATTGGATTTATTCCATTCGTTGTTCCAGCACAGGATGCAATATTGATGATTTTAGCCCGAATTGGTTTGAATTGTCTTTGGCTTTTCATTTTTCTAAAAAAAGTCTTAGTCACATTCCAAGTACCTTTAGCATTGATCCCCATAACTTTATCGTATGTTTCTTCTGATGCAGAGAGCGATTTATATGCACCACCATCAATTCCAGCGTTATTAATCAATATAAATACATTATCAAACTTTTCAAACACTAACTTTTTCATTCTTTCGACTTCTTCTAACTTTGAAATATCTGCTTGAGCGAGAAGTATTTCCACATTATTATCTTTTAAAACCAAATCACGCGTTTCTTCAAGACCCTTCATATTTATGTCGTTTAATACTAAATTTGCCCCTTTATTTGCAAAGGCGACTGCAAAAGCTCTTCCGAACCCACTCCCAGCCCCCGTAATTAAGACGACTTTATTTGTTAAAAATTTATCTTCTGACATTTTTCTTTACCTCTTAAAAATATAGAATTATAATTAATAGCATATTTTCATTCATTTTAAGGATATTCCAAGGTTAAAAAAAATAAAAGAAAAAGTTTGTTAAATAATTATACAAGCGAGTTATCCATACAATCCACGATTTTTCTTAAGATTTCCAATTACTTTCATTGCTATTGGCGTTTCAAAGGCTATTTTAACATCAAGTATGCTAGGTTTTCCTGAATCTATAGCGCGTTGTAAAGCAGGTTTAATATCTTCGGGATTTGTAATTTTCTCGGAATAGCAGCCAAATCCTTTTGCGATCTCAGCGTAATCTACAGCTGGGAGGTCTACATCAATGAACCTCTTCTTATATTCTCCCTTCTGTTTTGACTTAATCATACCCCACGCGGAGTTATTCGCAATAACAATAATTATAGGTAAATTCATTTGTACAACTGTTGCTAGCTCTTGTACATTAAACATAAAGCTTCCATCTCCGTTGATACAAACAACTTGTTTATCTGGTTTCGCTATTTTCGCCCCAATCGCGTGTGGAATTCCCGTACCTAAGTGTCCCATTGTTAAAGGGAAGTAGAGGGTTCTTGGATCGCGAGGGAAATTACTAAGTAAACCAAACGTAAAAACAGCTATATCTCCCCCATCAATAACTAATTGTGTATCGGAACTTATAAAATCCAAGACTTCATATGCAAGTCTTTCAGGTTTCATAGGTAATTTATTATATTTCAATATTTTTTGAATCATTAAGGCGTCATTTTTTTTTATATCGCTAAGGTAATTATTCCATTCGGCCCATTCGGTGATCTTTTCTTTTGAGAGCGAACTTTCCATTTCAGTTAATAGCTGGTTTATCACGACTTTAGCGTCGCCAATAATAGAAACTTCAACAGCCCTATTTCGTCCAATCATCTCTGGATCGATATCAACTTGAATGATTTTGGCATTGGGGTTCCAAATGGGTGGAGCACCAAATAGTATTGAATAATCCCATTTAGCACCAAGAGAGATTACCACATCAGCTTCAGAAACGGCTTTTCGATAGGCGTTTGCAACTAAATACGAACCTACGTAAGTTTCACTGCGAAGATCTATTGAACCAACACCATTTATACTCGTCCCCGCAGGAATTTTATATGTTGTTGATAATTTCTTTAGTTCTTCAGATGCGTTTGATGCGTGAATTCCACCACCTGCTACAATTAACGGGTTTTTTGCAGTTTTTAAAACTTCTACTGCTGCTTTAATTGCATCCGGGTTTCCGACAGGCCTATTAATAGGTCTATATTGCGCTGGATCTAAAATATTTTTAGCATCGTCATCAGAAGCATTTCTTACAAGAGCAGTTTCTCTAAATTCTAGAAAAACAGGACCTCTTCTACCTGACATCGCAACTTTGATAGCTCTTTGTATTGCTCTTGGGATTTCATATGGATCTTCAACGGATATCTGTAGTTTCGTAATAGGTTCCATCAATTTCATTTGATCTAATCCACCTTGGAGAATCCCCGTATCATCAAACATCCGGGCAATCTGTGCCCCTATAACGAGGAGTGGAATTGAATCCGCCCATGCAACAGCCACTGCTGGAACCAGGTGGGTCACCCCTGGACCTGCAGTTCCTAAACAGACCCCCAGCTCCCCCGTAGCGCGTGCCCAAGCATCTGCCATATGTCCGCCCGCTTGTTCGTGGCGGACCATCACCGTATCAATTCCTTCTTCACGGCCATATCGTTCTACAGCATCGTATATCCTCAGTAATTCTCCACCCACAAGTCCGAATATCTTTGTTACTCCTTCTTTGAGGAGGGATTTTATTACTAAGTCACCACCATTTAAAGGACTTACATTTTGTTTAGACATATAAAAACAATATTAAAAATAAGAATTAAATATTGCTAATGTAGGATTATCAAAAATATATGAGCTTTTTAAAAAGAGATTAATTCTAAATAGAAGCCAAGAGTTTTTTTGGTGTCTAAATAATCGAATTTCACTTTTCCAGCTTTTCCGGTTTGGATAACTTCGATGTTATATTGGTTTTTAAAATGTTCAATTAATTCATCCGCGTTTTTGGTGTAAGCGCCGAGGTGATGTAGCCCTTCGTTACCCTCGTTAATAAAGTCTAAATAAAGGTGGTCTCCTTCTGAATCTATTATTTCTACGATTTCGAATTGCTTTCCTCCGAAGTTCTGCATCACTTTTTTCATTTGAAATGTAACTTCCTTTCCTTTATACCAGACCGTAGAACTCTGTTCGACAATATTTAATTTGGTTTTAAAATCCATGACCCCACCAAATATTTTTACTGCTTTTTCAATATCTTTAACAACAATTCCAATTTGATCAAATTTATCCAATTTTAATTCAGACATTTTCATCATATATTATTTTTAATTATTATTTTACTTTCTCAGCGAATTCTAATTTCCCAGTAGGTTCTTTCAACGGAAATTCACCCTTAAGAATCATGTGTTTTAATTCTTCTGCCAATTTTATCGCTCCATATCTATCAGATTGCCTTAATATAATCGGTATTTCCTTAGTTTCAAATTTCACAGTTTTTAGATCAGCTTCAAATGCATTTTTTGGGCATAGAAAAAAGCAAGTCCCACAATTAAAACATCGACTTCTGTCTATTCCAGTGTTCATATTGAAAGCTTTTGTAGGGCATTTTTCTTCAACGGGACATTCATCACAATCCTTGCATTTTTTCGGATTGAATTTAACGAGGAAATTATTATCCCATACATCGCCATAAGTGATTTTCCCGAGTTTATTTCTACCTATTACATTTAAAATTACAAGTGGAACATCATTATCTGATTTAATAATATTTTGAAAAATTTTTTCATTTAATATTGGTATAGGTATTGCAATGCTACAAATATTTTCTAAACCGTATGATGTTTGAAAAGCCCCCATATATTCTGGTTTCATACCTTTAAAGTCTGCAATTGTTTGCATATTAGGTTTTAATTTATCATTTCTTGTTCCCGGTCCAAAAATATACCCTTTACATCCATTAACTAATATTGGTGTTCCAACTCCAAAAACATCCGCCTTAGGATCGTTTTGAAAAGGATTCATTGCCCCACAACCAGAAAAGGACATTTGAGAATAATTACCTTCTAAAGGAAGCACTGAAAAGATAGTATTTACTTTCTCTGAACTAGGATTTATCATTGCAAAATAGTTTCTAATTGCTTGTCTAGTTCCCATCATTCTTGCGAATTGCATATCGTGTAAAGTTATTTTTTTCTCGATTATTTCCCCTTCTTCTCCTTTTGCAATTATGTCTACTTCTTTGCCTTCAACGAGATCTCTAAAAAGAATGCCACCAGAATAATTCTTTATTGTATTACTCTGTGCAGTACCATATAATATTAAATCTACTATACCGAGAAACTCATTAGGGCAAGGTCCAGGAAATGCGGATATTCCATTTAGAGAGACATCCATAAATTTTCTTATAGTCTTAGGTGGCGATAATCTAAAAGAGAAAATTCCCGCAATCCCACTCATAAGTGCTTTAGTAGCGGTAGTAACAACATCTACATCTTCGAATTGAATTTTTTCGTTATTATTTATACGATTAATTAAATCTTGAACAGTATATACATTAGCAGTTCCTTTAATAATTTTCTTCCTTATATCAGAAAGCTTTCGTTTCTTTGACAAGAGAACCACTCATAATATAAAACAATATATCATGTTAAATATTTATCTTTAATAAAATTTTTTTTATTTAAAAATATTTTAAAATCTAAAAACGCTACATTAAATTCGCAATTTTAAAATAGAGGTCAAATTCTAATTGTCTTACTTTGAATCTAGGTTAAAACTAAATGTAAACGATTTCGCAGAGATTGAGAGAAAGTTAAAATTCTGTCAAGAATTACGGATAAACAATTTAATTTTAGAACCAAAAAATGACATCGTAAAGCTCAATTCAGAGTTGAAGGAGAGAATCAGTAAAATATCGAATCTGAACCTCTATTATCGCATTAATTTGAAGCCAAATAGCCTAAACGACCTTAAAAAACGAATACAACCTTACAATAATTTCTCAGATATTATTTCGGTTGAATCTATGGATAAAAACATTCAAATTCAAGCTGCTAAAGATTCTCGAGTGGATATAATTTCGTTTTCAGACCAAAATGTAATCAAGACAATTTCTCCAGGAATTATATCCCTAACAAAACAAAATAGGTCTTTCATAGAATTTTCGCTAGCACCATTAATGGCGAGAAACCAAGCAATTCAATCGAAGTACTTGAGAAGTTTATATCGTGCAGTCCAATTAGCAGTGGGATTAAAAGCTAACTATATTATAAGCGGAAACTTTGACGAGCTCTTTAATCTAAGGCATCCTAGGGCTTTAATTAGCGTTTGTCATACATTGTTAGGGATCCCTTTATTGAGCGCCAAGAAGGCTTTTTCTGAAAATATTTTAACCTTACTACATCGCGTACATGCACGTCAAGACAAGAACATCGTCGAATCCGGCGTAAAACTATTAAACGAGGGTGAGCTATAGTGGTAAAAAAAGAAAGAAATAGATACATTCTATTCAAAGTAATTACCAAAGATAATTCCGATTTGGGTCAAAGAGAGGTTTTAAACGCTATTTGGCAATCAATTTGGAAATATTTTGGATTGAGAGAAGCTAGTAAAGTAGGATTATGGTTGTTAGATATAGATTTCAAGGAAGGTTTCGGCCTCATTCGGTGTTCTCATAACACGAAGGAAATAGTTATTTCAGCAATAACTCTGATTACTGAAATATCAGGTAAAAGAGTAATTTTATCTCCAATTAAGACTTCCGGAACGATTCGTAGCATAAAGACTTTAAAAAAATTAATAACAAATAAAGGATAAATTAATTAGATATTACAATCATTAAAAAAGAAAATGATAAACCCAAGCCTCACAGTTGGCCAAATCAAAGAGATTGGCGAATCTTTTAGCTTAAATATAAACATTTCACTATTACACATTAAAGAGAAACACAAATATGGATATTTATTAATTGTCAAATCAGAAACTACCAGATTTGCAAAACTAACAATATACCCTATAAATAAAGAAAAGGTTCTAAAGGTTACCTTAACGGGTTTAACCCCGATTGATGAACATATAGAAAACTTCTCTATGAAACTTCACGAATACGAGATCATTCATTCTTCGGGGTTGGTTTTGGTGGAGGGAAAATTATTTTTTGAGTGCTACTTGAATATTTCCTTAGATGAGGAAAAATCTAAAGATTTAAAAACGCTATTGGATAAGAATAAAAATAAATTCAAAGATATTAAAATAGAAGAAATAAGTTTGGCTAAAAGTAAAGTGAATTAAATAAATGAAAACATGGAAAGTTTTTCTGAAATTCTCTGATGGTACGGAAAAAGAGCTAGAATTATTCGATGCTAATGTATATTTTAATGGGTATTTAAAATTAAAAAGGTCCTACTTTATACGGTTGGTAAAAGCAATAAAGATGACTAAAAAATATACTACTGGACACGCAATTGAGAAAATTATTGGACCGGATGCAAAAGAATGGACTTTAAACGCTTGGATGTTGCTTTTGATCAAAGATAACGAAAAAAAGAAACCGTTTTGGCTTTTCATTAAAAGAGAGAAGGATTTATCTGGTCTACTAATTGCGATAGGTCCAAAAGCTTTCGCAGAATATAATAATAGCAACATGCTTGAAGCGAAGCACGATATAAAACGATTAATAAATTACATTATAGCGTATTTAAACAAGTTTAATTGTAGCGTTCTACTTCCCAATTATCTCCCTTAAATCGAGATTTTGCGATATTATTATAGAAATGAGTTCTTTTATTAAATTTAAATCAATCATAATATTTGATTAATATCGTTAATAATTAGTTAAGTAAAGAAAAAATATTAAATTCAATTTTAATTATCATTTTTAATTAAATGCTAAATTGAACAATTCATAAAGTGACTATAGAACTTTGAAAAAAATCACAACAAAATTATTAACTCTAATTGTCATAACTCAAATATTCTTGAGCTCCATGCTTTTAATAACAAATGGTTATGGAGATCCAATTGAAATTGTAGTAGGTTTTGGGTCGGCCCCAGTTATAGATGGGATCATTGATAGCACCACGGGCGAGTGGAACCAAGCCGAGAAGCAAAACATATACTTGTATCCCAATATAACAGTTCCAGAAAACGGATTAGCAATTGATTTATGGGTCATACAAGAGGGTGAAAACCTATATATACTAGTACGATTTGACTTGGAAGATCATGGTTCTAGTGACTACGATAACGAGTTCATAGGAATTTTAATTGCAGACGAGAATTCTAACTCTGATTTTACTGACGCTAAAATTGTTCAATATTCAAACATAAGTGAGAACACTTTTCAATATCTAGATTACCATATAAATGATACAATGTATGAAGAGGATATTATTTCTAATGGGATTGGTGCATCTAACCTAAAAGGAAATCAAATAACATATGAATTTTCAATGCCAGTTAAAAGTACTGAAACTGAAGGTCCACTTCAAGATGTTTATTTAAATTATAATAGGTTTTATGATTTCAAAATTGTGTTCGGAGATACAGCGCTTTACCCAGATGGAATTATAATTTCAAATATTGTTTCAATTAAGCTTCAACATCCAACTTTCACTCCAGCTTCTATTGAAGAACTCATAGTGTTTATCACAACAATCGTTATTTTCAGCACAATTGGCGCTCTTTATATTTTTTATTTATATCGAATAACTCAACTCAAGAAGGAAATCAGAAGAATAAGGAGTTAACATGTCAAAAATTAATAAAAATAGTGTTAAATCACAACAAACTAAAAAGAAGGGAAAAATAGAAGAAAAATTCGCATACCGTTCAGTTTTTCTGTCTGCGATATTTGGAGGGCTATTTTTAGCTATTTCAATTTTATTAAATGGAGAAATAATTACAATATTTCTGGCCGATGACCCATTTTTGCTAGCTTTAGATATTACAATTAAAGTTTCCGTTATTCTAATATTTAACATTTTAATCATGGTTAGTCTTGGAAATTACAAAGAATTAACGGGCAAACCAGTAGATTTTAAAATAATAGGATTGTTATTTTTCTTTTCGTTAATACAGGCATTTAGAGATTCTTTGGTTTTCTCCTTTACGCTAGTAGGTCTTTTAGCGATTGTTCTTTACTTGTATTTAATTCAAGAAAGCTGAAAGTCATTATTTATCATTTTAAATTCAAACATGAAAAGGAATTTACTATTTATTGGTCATAGAGGCACTATAATAGATTATAATGAAAATACATTAAAATCATTCGAAGCAGCGATTAAATCCGGTGCTCAGTACATTGAATTTGATGTTCGAAGATTGAACGATGGAAATTTGTTAGTCTTTCATGATGCTTTCATAGACAAGACTATAGTTGGTTTAGTGTATCTAAAAGATTTAACTTACGCTGAATTTAAAAATTATAAAACTAAAATTAGAACTGCTGATATTCCTCTTTTAACTAAAGTTTTAGATAAACTTGCAAAAAGAACGAAGTTCATGATTGATTTAAAAGAAGAAGAAATAAAAAATGACGTAATCAATATGGTGGTTAAGAAAGGGTTGTTAAAAGATTGCGTTATTTGCGGAAGAAATTACGAAATATTAAGGATAACTAAAAAGGAATTTCCTAAATGTCAAGTTTGTTATAATATTACTAAAGGAACCGGATTAAGTTTAAAAGAATTTATAGAATTGGGGAATCAGAAGAATTTACGTTTCATACCAGACATGATAAGTTTAAAGTCAAATTTAATTGAAGCTAATTTTATAGCCACTTGTCACGAAAACGGTATTAAAGCTCTAGCTTGGGGCTTTATTAAATATGCTAATTCTGTTGAAATGATTAAAGATTTAATTAAACTTCAAATCGATGGGATTTTATTTGATGATCATAAAAATATTAAAATTATAAAACAGTGGTTAAAAAGAGCTTAACTTTTTTTCGTTATTTTAGATGTTCCGGGAGGAAGTATAAGGATAATATCGTCTAAAGACAAAATTTTTACCCACTTTTTATTATCCCCTTCAGAATTATTAAGAAAGATTGATTTCAATTCCTTTGCTAACTTTCCTTTGGTTAGTCCAGATTTTGAAGGTTTAATTAGTATTGAATTGCTTGTTTTATTTTTAATGGTGCCTGTGGGCTCGCAAATTATTTGCGGATATAATATTTTAACATTCGGATTAGCGCCGTCTTTGACTTCTATGAGCTCTAATCGAAGAGCTAACTCAGTTTTAGCGTCTTTAATTACAATCTTCTTTCCAGAAATCATGAAAGAGCCTTTAGGTAAATACTCGCCAGAAGGAGGCGTTTTTGAAATTTGATTCGGTAAAACATAAAAAACATCAACAACGCCCCAATTTTCTTTCCAAGCTATAGAAAAACTTGCTACGAAGTCAGCCACCTCCTTAATTGAACTTTCGGGAATTTCTTTATTTTCTGGATTTTTAATTACGGCTAAAGGAGAGCCCGGAAAATTAGTGTGAAAAATTAAATCGTTAGGTGTTATATACTTTTTAAATATCGTTTCGTTCGAACTCGCGTCCCTTCCTCCAATTACTAAGAAGCCATCTGAAGATATAAACCATCTAAATTTTTCATACCATTTTTTAGTTGGTTTTTTAATTAAAAAATTCACTTCTAATTCGATTGATTCTTTTTTAAGCTTTAATTTTTCAATGTTGTTTTTTGTTTTTTCAATTGCCGGAAATGTTCCTGTTAATTTTTTTTCTGCTTTTTTACCTTTTGAATAAATTAGATTTGCGTTTTCGCCAACTGATTTATTTAAATTTAAATATACTTCGTTTTCGTTAATATTAATTACAACTTGTTTGGTTGCAGGGATTATTTTAACAAAAAATGCTAACTCTTCTAAGTTTTCGCTTTTGGCACTTTGTAGTTTAGCATTAATTCCTTCCCAACCGTAGCCTTTAGCTTTAGCGTCTAAAATTCCGTTAAATAACTTATGTATGGCATTAAAATTAGCGTATATAAAATCACCATACTCGTAATACATGTCTTTTCTAATTTTGAGTTCTACAAGGTATTCTTGTTGATTTCTTAATATTTTTTCTTGAGATTTTATTTTTTGATTGATTGATTGGTCTTGTGGCGTTATTAAATTAAGGGAATCTAGTTTTGAAAAGTATTCATCTACAGCATCGTTAAAAGAATTTACATTTTTATTCTTATTGTTTTTAAAAAGTTCCAATTCAAAAGGGATAACGCAGATCTCTTCTCCGTTCTCGTTATAAACAATATGAGCATTTATTTCGCCAAAAAGTAATTTATTTCTTAAATTTTTGAAAGCGTGAAATAGTAAATTCAATTCTTCTTGATTTAAATCGTTGCTGTTTTTAAATTTATCAATCTTTGCTATATGGCATATTTCTTCCCCATACAATCCAGATATGTTTATATTTCGTGCTAAAACTCTTACTATTTCACCCTCAAAATTATGTATAATTTCGTTAAAATCATTTTGATTAATAGTTAGAAAATCTATCCCCCTAGATTTTGGAAACATGTATTCTCTATTGGCTAAAATATCCCTATCTCTATATTTACTATAGCGTCTTGCTATTTTAACAAGATTCTTATCGTCTAATACTATATAGTTTCCCTTATTAAATAGTTCAATTATGAATTTCCAGGGTTTTCCCTCTATATTGCTTAATTCGAATATAACAATTCTATCAAAATTATGTTGATTGATTGCTAAAATTTTTCTATTTTTTAGAAGTTTTCTCAGAGATACGATGTACTGACTTGGATATTTTGGTATTGGGTAATCGTAACTAGTAAAATTGATACGCGAATCGTTTTTAACGATTAGTATTTTTTTTTCATTTAGTTTAGTCTTAATTTTTAAAATTAATATATCCTCAATTTCGTAGACATTAGTAATTTTACTCTGAGTTAGAACGAAATCTAATTCTTTTGTAATAGCAAATACATCAAAATTTGAAAATTTAATATTTTTTTTCATTGTATACTATAATGATTCTCTTTTTTTTTCTTTTATTAAAAAATCAAAAATAAATTGAACTTTACAAAATTTTAATAAAAAAAATAATATTAATAATACTAACTATGGGAAAAAAAGAAAAACGGCCGAAAAGGGTTAATATTAAAAAAGAGCGGCAAAGGCTTATAAAAGAGAAAAAAAAACTGCTTCCAAAGCAAGATCTTCAAGTGGATAAAAAAGCGACCAAAAAGATTGATATTCGATTAGAAAAAGAGACAAGATTATATTGGGTAAGAGCGATTTCGGGCGCTTTAAGCGGTTTAATCGGAAGATTGTTTTTTGGTTTGATTGGCTGGTGGTTGTTAATTTGGATGTTATGTTTTTGGTTTATTACGCCATTTTTCGTTAGTTTTGTTGTGTATAAATACGAATACGATAAAGAGGAATGGAGCTGGAAGAATATTATAAAACCGGGTATAGGAATATTTTTCTTATTATTTATGATTGTTAGTGTTATTACACATACATTTTTAGCTTTTCTCTGAATCAAACTATAATTGTATTGTTTGTTTTATTTTCTTCTCAATCTTCCCCTTAGAACTAAAGACTATTTCGTCCAATTTATATATCCTGTTGCAATATATGCATTGAATTTTCAGTGGTTTTTCTTCTAGAACCATGAATTCTGTTTCAATTGGTTCATTAGAATTAGAAATGCATGTTTTATTTCGGCATAAAATTAATTTTTTAATTACTACAGGGAGGTTTACCTTTTTCTTTTCAATAACCCTATATTCTTCAATTAAAGAGATGTTCGCATTTGGAGAAAGTATAGAAATTTGTTGCATTTGTTTTTTGTTAAGAAAAACCCCTTCAATTTTTATAATATCTTTTCTTTGGTATTTCTTAGACGAAACATTAACACCAATTGTAATAAGATTGGGAGATTCATCAAGTCCCGTTAAACTCATAATAGTTAGCGCGTATCCGGCGTCAATATGGTCAATAACGGTTCCCTTCTTTAATCTGGCTATTTTTAGTTTTTCTTCCAACATTTTCTTAATTATTAAAAATTATTTAATTGAAAAATTTTACTAATTATTACTTCAATTTCTTAAATTAATATTAATATCGATATAAAAAATAAAATTGTTGATACAGTAAAATTATAAGACAAGTTATCGTCAACCTCCAAATCCAAAAAATCTATAAGTCCAATAATTATAGCTCCAATAAAGGGAATTAAAATTAAACTTACGGGTTTTAACATATATATTTGTCTTAAAAGCAATAAAGTGATAACTCCAGAGACAAAGGCAACGATCATACCCGCAAATAACCCCTCATAAGTTTTTTTTGTATTTCGAATTTTCTTGCGCCCAAATTTTTTTCCGACTAAATTTGCAGTCATATCAGCAAAAATTGACATCGTCATTGAAGTGCAAATTACCAAAGGTCCTACAGGTTGAAACATTCCATATAAAATTATTATTGAAAAACAACCAATTCCCATAGATATATGTGGGCCCAACCTCATGTGTCTCTCTTTTTTTCTCAAAATTCGATTAACTGGCTTCAAAGGGTAGATGTCTGGCCTTAAAATTCTAATAAAATCGGCAGATAACATACCAATTAAAGACATCCCAACCAAAAAAACTACTAAATATTGAGTAAAAATCATTTTGTTAGCCTCTATGTTATAGATAGAAAAGAAGATCTCTGAAATGATATCAGGAAAAAACTCTAAAACATATACAAATATGTTTTGAACTAGAAATCCTAAAGTGAAGTAAAAAAAAACAATCCCTAAAACAACTAAATGGGTTAATTTTCTATAGAGTTCGTATTTAAATGGAAGCACATCCGAGAATAAGGAGTAGTCTTCTTTCCAAGGTTTCTCTTTTAAATCTCTTTTAACAATCCGCTTTTCTCTATAAATCGAATAATAAAAAAGAGGAAGAAAAACTATGATAAAGATTGTCATAAAAATATCAAATGGAAAAACAATAAAATCAATATTTGAAATGTGTAAAAAGTTGATTGTAATTAAATTGATTGTTATGCTAATTATTAGTATTAGAGAGTTTACCAAGTTATTAATAAACGCACCTCTATCGCCTCTTTTCTTCGCTGAAAGGGCAATATATAATGAGATTAGCCCATAAAGGTATAAGGTGTTTGTAATAATAAACGATAAAATATTCAAAAATTGACAATCTCCTTGTGTTTTCTTATAGATATTATATGTGAAATATTAAAATCTTTATTAAAAGTGAATTAATAAACAATTAAATAATAAAAAAATTGAAGATTTGACTTAAAAACGGGTTTCGTCAACATCGGGCATATCAGGTGCGTTTAAAGCTTTTTGAATTTCTCTGTACGGTAGCTCGTAATCTACTAAATTGCCAATCATATATTCTTTGTATGCTAACAAGTCAAAAAACCCATGACCACTTAGACAGAACACAATATTCTTTTTTTCGTTGTTCTCTTTAGCTAATAAGGCTTGATCTACTGTTTCTTTTATAGCGTGAGCAGCTTCAGGTGCGGGTAATATGCCCTCTGTTTTAGCAAACATTAATCCTGACGCAATAACTTCAGTTTGATGGTGCATAACAGACGAGATAATCTTTTTGCTTGATAAAATTGAAATTATCGGTGCCATTCCATGGTAACGTAAACCACCTGAGTGAATTGGGCTAGGAATGAAATTGTGTCCAAGCGTGTACATTTTTAAAATTGGAGCTTTTTTCGCTGAATCTCCGTAATCCCATCTGTACTCTCCTTTATTAACGCTTGGACAAGCTTTTGGTTCTACTCCAATGATCTCTATATCAGGGTTTATGCCTTGCAGTTTGTCTCTAACGAAAGGTATTATTAATCCTCCTAGATTAGATCCCCCACCCATACATCCTATTAATATATCAGGTTGAATATCAATTTTTTTAAGTTGAGCTTTCACCTCTTGTCCTATTATCGTTTGATGTAATAGGACAAAATTTACAACGCTACCCAATGAATATCTTGCTTTATCACTCCTCATACTATGTTCTACTGCTTCAGATATAGCTATTCCTAGACTTCCGGGGTGATCTGGATCTTTTTCATAGTAATATTTTCCAGAATCCGTAAGGTTGGAGGGGCTTGCATGAACTTGTGCATTAAAAGCCCTCATTAATATATTTCTTCCGGGTTTTTGCAAAAAACTGGCTCGTACCATGTAAACCGTGCAATTTATATCGAATAAATTGCACCCGTAGGACAAAGCTGAACCCCATTGGCCCGCTCCAGTTTCAGTGATCAACTCACTCACCCCATCTCTTTTAGAATAATAGGCTTGAACTAAAGCTGTATTTGGTTTGTGTGAACCTGTTGGAGAGACTGATTCGTTTTTAAAAAAAACTTTTATGTCATCGCCTACTATTCCAAGTTCTTTTTCTAATCCATAAGCTCTATGAAGAGGGGTGGGGCGGTATGATTTTGCAAAAATCTCCCTTAATTCTTTCGGGATGGGGATTAATGGATCTTGAGAAATTTCTTGAAGTACACACTCTTTTGGAAATATTGCAAAAGCAAGTTCTGGAGGTGCAGGTTTTCCATCCATTGGATTTATTAAGGGCGTCATAGGGACAGGTAAATCGGGTAAAATATTAACCCATTCCTTTGGTATTTCGTTTGGTTCGAGTAAAATTCTTGTTTTATTAAAATCTATCATTTCAAATTCCTTTTTAATATTATTTCATCATCTATTTTATATGATGTCTCATTTTAAGATTGGAGCTCAATTATAATAATGCCCAATTGCAAATGCAATTAAAATTTAAAATTCGATGTTTAGAAATAAAAAGAGCACGAAGTATGGTTTAACCATTGAAAAAGCGTTTTCATGAACGCCAAGACCACTGCCAACAAAAAAGAATATATTCAGTAATCATAGATATAAACCATGCTTTTGTATAGTGATATTATTATCAGAAACTTATAAAGTTAATCCTCTGCGTTAGAAATGTGTTTGTTATTTCCCTTCAAAAATATTTGCTAAATTTTTAGCTGCTACCCTCATTACCTTAACGGTCTTCATTAGAGTGTCAATAAGAGTTCCCGCACATACAATTACTAGGCGTCCGGCATTACTGACGATAATGTAGCCGTTTTCTGCCCTCACAATTATTTCACTTAGCTCTTCTTGAAATAATGTTTTGATTGTTGAGCTTCCGGTCATCAGCAATGCGCTCGCTAGCCCACAGAATTGATCCCCGTCAACTTTATATTGCGGAAGCGCTGAAAATGCGATCTGGTACCCCTCTACGCTTACGAGAGCAATCGCTTCTATGTCTGCGTTTGAAGTAATAAATGTAATTTGAGGGCTAATTTTTTCAATTTCTTCAGGTCCTATTCCTAAATCGCTTCCAAATTCGATAATACATCACATTCGGGGGTAATTTTTTATTATTTGAATTTAAAGATTTTTCAATATTCTAATTATTATTAATATAATGTTGATACTTTTTATTTTTTTATTTTTTGTTCCTCCTACTTTTAATAGAGTTACTATTTAAATCTTTTATCTGAAGAAAACAAAATCCTCTAAAAAAATAATTTCTATTGCTAAAAGTTAAAATAGATCATTATTATTCTATATAAAAATAAATTTGAAAAAACAACGAAATTATGATAACTACAAGAGAATCAATAAATTATCAATTTTCTTTAATTTTTGGTTACTCTAGTCCAACAGATTTAATAGTTGGTGATGTAATTGGGCCGGGTAAGTTAACTAAAGAAAAAGTTAACGAACTAACGCAAGAAGTAATTAAGTTCTTGCGGATGTATAACTCTATTCTAAGAGATTATTCAGGTTCAGAAGTTTTTAGTATTGAATTTGAGTTGTATAATTTTGACGAAAAAGATGCGATGGTTAATATTTATCCAAAATCTATGTTGTTAATCCCGGGTAAGTTTAAAGACTGTGAAAGTTTACTTCTTGCTTTGAAACCGGAAACAGGCTATTTAAATCCTCATAAATCGAGGAAATCTGTTAATCACATTAGTAGACTGTTTTTTGAAGTGGAAGAGTTTACGAATCGTCCTGAATTGGGAACTAATGATAAAAATCAAGTTCTTAAAAAATTTGCGATGCGTTTTAGCAAAAAACTCTATGGAGATTTAATTGAAGATAAATGGAATAAAAAATTAATTGGTTTAAATGTTTCTCTTCCAACCGAGAAAGAGATGTTAATTACTTATGCAGCGATAAAATCTGACACCAAATTTCTATGGAATAAAAGACCTATTGAAATCTTATTTTCAAATCATAAATATGAGCGCCATAAATCTCCATATACGGGTAAAGCGACAATTGATCATCTTAAATACACAATATCTGAGCCTAGTGCTAATTTTATAATAGAAAAAACCTTAAACTTAGGGACGAATCTCCTTAAATTAGCAAATACGGGGACGATAGATGAAATACAAGATAAGTTAATCTCTTTTCTTATCGTAAAAATCAAAGAAAAACTTGAGAATGTTAAAGAATTACATTCTGGAGATTGGGTAATTTCTAATATTGAAAGTATAATAAAAGAATTAGAGCAAATTGCTGACAATTTTTTAAAATACTCTAAAAAATTTCTAACTACGGGGGAGACTGGAGATTTGCTCGAACTTTTGGATAAATATAACAAATACATTATTGGTATTGCTGGAAACAACCTTACTATTTTTAAAGAACTTTGTCAATTTGCTACTGAATCTATAAAGCTATCAATTAGTAGTGGAGAAAAATTTAGAGCTATAGAATTAAGCTCTGTAATCAATTATTTTGCTGAAGTTATTAAGAATAGTTTTAAGCTAATAATAGAGTCGTTTCCTCAATATCTTTCGAGACGCAGACTAAAAACCTTGACTTGTTATTTTATTGGTAATTTAAACGAAAAATTCGATAAAGAACAAAAACCTTCGAAAACTTTAGGCCAAAACATATTGACTAAGTTTGAGCAATATTTAATAAGTCAAATAGAAATAAGCCCAAGTGTATTGTCAAAATTAGTTAAATTCAATGAAGATTCTTTAACAAAAGAATTTAAAAAAATAGTAAATAGGAATATTAAACCGTTCTTTGAAGGGATTAAGTTAAATATTAGTGATTTAATTGCTTTTGCAGAAATTCAAATGGAAAAAGACTCGAACGTAATAAAATCACATATAATTAAATTTGAAAGATATTCTAACGAATTAAAATATTTATTGAATTATATTCTGAGATATACTACGATAAATCGGTTTTTAAAAGAAGAGCCAGATGTTGAAATAACAGACCCAGTAACTTTTACGAATAGATTTCATCGATTCTTAGAAAAGAGAGTTGGTGGGATTGATTTAGCCTGGAAAACTTATGTATTAGAATGGATAAAGGATTATGCTAAGAAATTCTTCAAAATAGAAGAAAAAAGAAATTGGTCTTTAGATGAGACCGTATTTGATTTCGTAAGATATCTTGAAGAAAGGGAATCAAAAGAGCAAGAACCAGAAAGTTTCCTCAAGTTGTTAGATAAATATATCCTAACCGTCTCAGATGTAAGGGAGAAAGATCATCTAATAGATTTTTATAAGCATTATGAATTTTGCATTGATATAAAGACAGAATTTCCAAAATACATTCAAAATAGTATTGAAAAGGAAATTAATTTATTAAACATTAATCGAGAAAATATAATTCCCGTTAAATATTTCAGTATAAATGGGGCAGAAACGTTCTATAATTACATAAAAGAGAGAAAACTGAAGTACTTCTCGAAGTTAATACCTAGGCCTGTATCCTTGATTTTAAAGCATGAATTAACAAATGAAGAAAAAGAATTGTTTAATGCTGATTTATATCACACTTTTAATTTTAAATATTGGCATAAAAAAGCCAAATATGATATCGCAGATAATTTTAAGGAAGTATATAGAGAGTGGATAAAAGATTTATGATAAGTGGAGTAAAACGAAAAACAACTGCTGTAGAAAGCACCTATAGATTCTTTCAGACGATTGACCTGATAATTTCGCACTTGAAGCGAGATGCCGATAAAAAGATAATTTTTGCATTGATTCACACAAATCCTACATTACGCTCACTGCTTGTTGCTACGGCGGCAGTACATTTGTACCATTATATGGGTATTAAAGTGCAAGAATCGTTGGAGTCAAATAAATTTACTTTCGATTCAACTAAAGAGCTAGAATTAAAAGAGAAAAAAATTTTGATAGAGGAAGTTGATTCTTTTTTAAAAACATCATTTGAATTGGAAGGAAGCATATTTAACAATATAATAGATTTAGAGAATTTGTTTTTGACGCTATTAATTGAAGAAAGAACGGGTAATCTTCAACAAACTCAGAGAGAAAAAAAAATAAACGATATTGAAACCCAAATTGAACGCGAATTGTTAAATATTATCTCTAAATTCCCATCATTTTATTTTTATGATTTTATTGGAGATTTAATTGGGCTTAATGATATTACAAAAAGAGAAATCTTAGCGGAAAGCGCGGGACTTAAAGCAACATCGATTGAAATGGAAAAAAAATTAGAAAGTGAGGATAAAGAGGATAAATACATTGAAGTATCCACGTTGAATCGCTTAATCGAAAAAATGCAAAAGCAATTTCAGTTCAAATCATACAAGGAGTTACAAGTTCAGACAATGCCTATAAGAATGATAAAAAAAAAAATCTTAGAGCATGAATTTAATAAGTTTCCAATTTCAGTTCCAGGATTAAGAAATTATTTAGAAGGAAATAATTTAAAAAAGAGAATAATAGGATCTATTGAGGGTGCCTTCAAAGAAAATATAAATTATGAACAATTTGAGGAGAAAATCCTATCAGAATTAAAATTTGAATTAATAAAGCAATTTAAGACAAATCCAAACGATTTTATTTATTTTCTTCAAAGTTTATATGAATCTAGTTTTGAAGATATTATTTTTTTAATTAACAAAAGGGGAATTAAGGACACTTTACATTTAATTAATGTCGATTATGAGTTAGTTGAAAATGTAAAGAAAAATATGATTAGATATAACATTAAAGAACAAGATTTAATTGCTTTAAACGATAAAAAGAAAAATTTAATTAATTTAGCAAAAAAAACATTGTGCAATCTTAAATTTCCCTTTCTTGAAAACATAATTACAAAATTTGGGAATTTTACAGAATTTAGCCTGATAAAAATTCTTTATAGAAACGATGTTGAACTTGAAGAGTTATGGAAGATTCTAGAAGAGAAGTTGAATTTCTCAATTAATGACTTAAGAGAATTCGTAAGAAAAAAGCAAATTATCGACAAAATCTTTTTCCAAGATTTAGGTTTGAGCAATTATTCCCAAATAATTCTTCTTAATGATTTTGATAAGATTTTGAATAATTTAGTGAAAGATCTATTTTACTTTCTTTTATCTAAATTTTTAAGACAACTAAGTCGGATCATTGAATTATATGGCCTAGTTTCAAACGATAAAGCGTTATTTACTTCAGCGTTAAAACAAACAGGAAAAACTATAGATATTGAAGATTGGGTTCAAATAAAATTAGAAGAATTAAGCATCGAGCGTTTGATAAAAAGGCAAAACGAATTGGTTGTTGTTTTTAACGCTAATAATCAAGTTTTTCTTGTAAATGGTTTTATATTGTCGCGTTTAACTAACACATCATTAAAGGAAAGCATTTTTGAATTGAAAAATGAAGATAGCTATATCTACAAAGAAATTTTACCTTTAAAATTAGAGGCCGATTTAATATCCCCCATTTCATATTGTATCGCCTATGACTTAATCAAAAGATTTGAGAGCTTTAAAGAAGGGGAGAAAGAAAAAGTTGATATTGCCACAGAAGCTGAAAAAAAAATAGAGAAAGAAAAAAAAATAGAAATTCGTAAAATACAAGAAGAAAACACTCTTAATTGGATTGAACGGAAAATAACGTCTACTTTAATGGGTATAAATCGTCCTGGTTTGAACCCCAATCAATTTTATTGGCAAAAAAAGGATAATAAAATCGCAATTGAACAAATTATAATACATAGCAGATTAGAAGGTGGCTGCTTTAATAGATTTTGTGAATTTTTTCATTTTGCTGTAGAAAAAATTAAATTTCACATGGTAAATATGGATTTATCTAATTATGACAGAATTAAATCTGATGTCTCTGCTATTATAGATAGATTTTTATCTAAAAGATTGGGTCATGCTCCAAATTCTGTTGAAATTGATAAAATGCTTGATGGAGAGAGATACGAAATAGCTAAAGAAATTGCAAAAAAGATTGGGGTACTTTTAGACGCCGCAGTTTATTTAAAATTCAAGAAAAAACCGAAGAAATAATTAAACGCGTCAAAATAAAATAACAAAAATATTAAAATCATCATAATTTAATTTATTTACAAATTTTAATTTAAAACACCATTAAACGCGTATGATTAAACCATGTCGTGGCTTAAAAAAGAATTGGGTTATATAAAAGATTCGTTTTCTCAAATAATTAAAGGGTTTATTCTTTTTGTTTGCGCAACTTCGGGTTTAGGATGTGCTTTATTATTAAGGCATCTAGGATATAATGGGACAATAATTGCTTTTACCGGAATAGTTATAGAAGCAATTGGCTTATTTCTGAGCTACTTATTTTTACAAAAGCATTTTACGCCAGAAGAAGATGAAGTAGTGCAAAAAGGGAAGAAATCATTTAAGTAAATTAGAATTAATTTACGAAGTCTTCCCATTTCCTTTTATTAATTCGATGAGAAACCAAATAATCCTTTACCTCTGTTAACAAAATTAAGGGGTCATATTCCCAGGCTTCCGTTTTATTGAAAGAGAGGCATTTAATTTGTTGCAATTCAAATTTTGACTTTATTAAAAGCCCATAAGTAGCAACTTGTGGTAATGAATTCATAAAGTTTCCTTCTGGTTTATAATCAATCACTTTTACTGTGTTGTCTTCAATTTGAATAAGATCTATGTGTCCTGTAATGTAGCTATTGTTAACCTCTTTCCAGATTGGAACTTCAATTGCGACTGAATTCTTATCTTTGATTAAAATGTTCTTTAAAACAGGATCGTGACCGGGAACTTTTCCAATTTTATTGATTTTAAAACTTTCAAATACATTTTGCGTGTAATTTGGTAATTTAGAATCGGAACCGAGGTACCGTATTTTTCCTTCTCGAATTAATTTTTTACTAAAACTTGCGATAAAAGCCGGTTTTAACCCTCTCATTTTAAATTGTGAGACGCGAGAAAGTCCTTGTAAATTGAACAAGTCATTGGGAATCTCTCCTTTGTATATTCTCTTAAAATAGGAACCTAACTTAATGAATTCTTCTCGATTAGGGGTTTTTTGCAAAATCTTTTCCTTATGATGAGCAAGATTCCAATTAAAAGCATAAGGGATGTTCTGATGTACATATACCTTTTTCTTAAGCAAATTTACCCCTCATTAATATAGAATCGTATTTTTAGCGGAATTGCAAATTGTATTAACATTTAATATTAATAGCGTTCCAAATTTAAAAGAAATTTATATTAACAAATTATTAATTTATTGTTAGCGTGTAAGATATTTTCAGTTACGAATCGATTGCTATTAATCTTGTTTAGATTATTACGAATTTGAAAATAAAGCCTAAGTATTTATTAAAACATCTCCAAACAAAAAATTTAAAGACGATTTTATATTTATTATTATAACTAAAATTGAATAGGACCTGTAGCCAAGCCTGGATATGGCGTCGGACTTCTAATCCGAAGATCGCAGGTTCGACTCCTGCCAGGTCCACTTCAATAAATCAAAGAATTAACTCCTGTTTTTATAATCGGCTTTAACAAATCATTCAATAGAGCTTTGAAGTAAGACGCTCCTATAAGCACCACCAAATTAAGGAGTTACAGTCCCTCTACCAGGCATATAATTCACCTTATTTATTATTGAGTTGTTTTTTATAATTTTGAGTATCCAATGAAAACATTTTTTTCTTTGTCCCAATTCATTTTCTAATTATTTATTTAAACTTCCATATTTACTCATTTCTTGATAAATATTGAAGTTGGTTATAGTTTTAATTTAAACATTCCTTAGAATGGAGGAATTTTTAATTAAAAAAAAAAGAAAAATAAATAGTGTTCTTATAAAGAGTATCAATGTAAAGCACTCTCTATAATAAACACCAATTTAAGGCGTAGTACCAACTTGACCAGGCATTTTAATCACTCCTTTCAAATATTGAAAAATAATGTACATTTTTTTCTCTTTTATATGAATTCTTATGCACTTTCTCGTTTTTTCTTCACTTATTAATTTGATTCAAATTGATTATTTAAACTACGAAAAAGTAGCAAGAGATTTTTAAATAAATAAAGTTGAATAAAAACAATTTAAAACTCAAATTTTTATAATTTTATAATAAAGTATATGATAGTAGGTAGTGGGTATGGTAGAGAATTTGTAATCATTTTTGCGGCTAATCTATTATTTTTGAATTTTAAATAAGTAATTTTATAACAAGTCAGAAGGTAAGATCGGATTAATTAAAAGATTTCGAAAATCTTTAACTGAAGGGAATTCCCCATATTTCTTTTTTATAATATTCTTTCCGAGGTTATAGGTAAAAGCATTTTTTGAGTATACTGGATCATTGAGTCTTTTTATTTGATTTCTTAGGTCATCTTCGCCAAAAAGCTCAAAATTTTTGCCATAACTAAATAATTCCTCATCAGTGTAATTGTCAATAAGAGCATGATAAGCAAAATTATACCAAAAAAGCATAAGCTTACTTCTTGCTTTATATTGCGCAATCATGACTTCTATGGATGCTTCTTTTGAAACATCTGGACAAAACTCGTTTAATCCAATTTCTACTTGATCTCGATAGGAAAAAAGTATATTAATAGCAAGATCTGCTATACCTTCACTGATTATTAATTTAGGAGAGTTCATGAGCAAAATTGAGTGTTCAAATTGATTTAACTTGCGATATAGTACCCATTCTTTTATAGAAAATTCTGTGTGATGTCCCGGATAGCCTTCATGAGCAGAATACATCAGTAAAGCATTCCAATACATATTAAATTTCGGATTAACTTCTATTCGGCTATTGTAATTACCTAAATACCATTCGTAGCAAGTCCATTTTATCTTGTTATTGTTTTTTTCTTGTGTTAAATCTAATAAAATATGCTCATTTTCAGGTAAGAGATTTATAAACAACTCCTTTGTTCGTTTCTCTGTGATTTTAAGTGCTCTTTTAAAAAATTCGAAAACTTTTTCCTCAGGCACTCTTCGTTTTAACCTTAAATTTTCAATTCGTTCTTCTAAACTTCCAGGACCGCTATAAGCGTCATTATATTCTTCTTTTAAATTATCCAATTCAGATTCATTAACTGGTTTTAAATCTACATCGTAAAGTTTTAAAAACTGATCTTTTATTGACATTTCGACTCCATTTAATAATTCTATTGAAGTCCTCATTGCCGTAAGCATTTTTTCTAGGTATCGCTCACGCTTCTTATCGTAACCTTGTGAGCCTAGTTGCCTTATTAAAGCTTTACAATCAATTAATAGCTTGCTTGGCGAGGTTATAGATTCATTGTCAACAATTTGACGAAGCTCTTCAGGTCCAAAATAAAAATCAATATATCCCCTGATATGTTTGTCAATTCGGAGCGCTAATAGTAAGAATTCTATCCCAAACTTAGTTATTTTTTTCATATTTAATCAAACAAAGAAATTTCGTCAACAGTAAGTTATACTAAATATCAATGTTTTCATTGGTTATTAAAACTTTACATAATGTACTTAATCTTTACATCTACTACTATCAAATCGGATTTAGGAGAAAACGGTTTAACGATTTTAGAGTTAATTATTTCCTCTATGTGCCATCCCATCCTATTTAACTGGTTTCTTAAATTTTTAATTCCTTTTTCAATTGGATTTGGTTTTTCACAGAATTGATATAAATGTATAATTCCGCCCGTTTTTTTCGTCAGGAAGCATGCTATATCTATATAATTAATAGATTGTTCCGGTAAATTCATTATTGTTCTATCTACGCGGTTTTTTAAATTAATTCCTAATTCATTGGATGATTTTATAAGATTCACAACATCTATGTTATAAGCAAGAATTTGTCCTTTCAGTTTATTTAAATTTACATTTTCAATGAGATATTTATGTGCTGCTGGATTAATATCAAAAGAATAAATTTTTACATCGTTGTTTCTTGCTATTTGAATAGAGATTGGGCCAACACCCGCAAACATGTCTACGATTAATTCATTTTTTGCAAATTTGAGTAAACTTAGCCGATTTCGCTCAAAAACTAATCTTGGAGTAAAATACGTGTTTTTTACATCTAATTTAAATATACAATGATTTTCTTTATGAAAGGTTTCGGGGTTATCTACGCCAAAAATAGGTCGTAATTCTTTTAGCCTATATTTTCCTTTTACTTCGCTCTTTTTCTCGTAGACTGTTTCTACCATCTTATTCACTTTTACTATCGCTTCAGCTACTTTTTTCTTATATATTGAGGTTTTGTCCACACTTAATGAGTTAAATCGATCAAATTCGGTTATCGCAATCTTTCCAATAACATCATAGGATTTTGGTATTAAATCTATAATATCTTCGGGTAATTCGCCTACTAAAGCTTCTTCAAGAGAGCGATATTTATGATTTGGATCAATTTTCCCCTTAGCGTTAATAATTTCAAAATTTAATTCGTTTCCTATGCATTCAATCAAATTGTTAACTTTTTTTTCGTTCTTTACTATAGGAAAGAGCACATAGACTCCACTATGTATAACTTTTTTCCTTTTGTCTACAATGGATTCGTCTGATAATTTTGTTTTAATTAATTTTAGAAGTTTTTCAGCAGAATCCTTTTTAATTTTTAAAAATTGAGTGTCCTCTTTTCCAATTTTACTCATATACATCATTAAATTTGAAAAGTATTGAAATATTTTTCTTGGAATTAGTTAATTTGTTAATAATATTCCTGTTCAATTCCCTTGAGGATTTTGTACAGTTTATTAAAATGGTTCTATCGCATATAAAATTGCTTTTTCGAAAAACTAAGTCTTTTTTGCTTAGCAAAGTTAAGTTACTACTACCATAGCCATAAAAAGAATCGACTATATCATCTACTTTTATTATAACATCGATCCTTTCCCCGTTCTTAATTTTTTTTTTCAATCCCGGATTTAAATCATAACAAGCTTTTGACGCCTTAATACCCAAAATACAGGTTCCCTCTTTAGTAAGGTAATCGTCCTTGGTTAACTCTATAGTTGTACCATGAGTACATTGAATAAAAGGGTGGCCAATTGCATTGATTGAGTCTAATAAAATCATTTATTATTCTTCCTTTAAAAATTGAAAAAGTTCATCTATTTGTTTAATCACACACGAATTTGATTCATATATTTTATTTAAGATGTTTTTAAGCCCGTTAATTGGATGTTTGTTTGGAAATCGTGTAGATTCGTTAAATTGGTTAATGTAAAATTCTGGAATTAAAAGGACGCATTTCTTGTAATTATTCGAGTTAATTTTTAAAAACGCTTCTGAATTTTTTATGGAATTTTGATAGAAAACATCATTAATAGAAGAGGAATCGAGTGATTCGTATTGCCCCATTGGAAACGTATCAATTAATTCATATGGAATAATCCCGTAAATTATAGAATAAAAAACCAAATGGATGTCCTTTCTTTGAAGAAGTTGATTGTTATTTATCATATCTAACCATATACTCGTGGTAGGGGAGGTTTTGCCTTTTACATCCAATTCGGGTAAAATTATTAGATATTTAGCTTCTTTAGGGGGGCGGTAATCGTTTATTATTTTTTGTTCGTATCGATAAATTAAAGGTCTATCTACGCTTTCGGTACAAGCATAAAGCCTTCCATGATTTTTATATGCTTTCTCGTAAATCTCAAAAAAAGGTTTATTCTTTTTTATTAGACTGGCAGCTTTCACTAAATAAGGATGAGCTCGAATTCTTTGTTCGACTAACTCCCATAGATTTCCTTCTCTTATTGTCTGTCTTATCGTTCTTAATTCAGAGAAAGATAAGTATAAGTTATGTTTTGCGAGTAGTTCAATCCTTAAATTATCTTCAAAATTTTTAACCTCTTTTGGGGAAAATTTCGAACATATTGGGCAATGACAGGGGAATTCTTCTAATTCTTCAAGCCTTTTAGTACCTGTTGATAGGGTAAAATAACGATTCTGCTTTGCAAATAATACATACGCTGCCGAATCCATTAAATCACAACCGCATGCGACCGCCAAAGAAAAGTATTGCGGTAATCCTAAACCAAACATGTGAATTGGTTTGTTGGGAGCAATATACTTTTTTACAGTCAATAATATTTGTGTCGTTAATTCAAACCTGTAATTTAAAAACGCTTTTACTATTCCACCGATAGCATAGACATCAAAATCTAATTTACTCATTTCGAGTGAGCTTTCTTTCAGCAAGTCTAAATGTTTTCCGCCGTGTATTGGACCAAACCAATAACAATCTGAGCGTGATCTCCTTGAAATATTACTTTTTGCCCTTTGAATAGTAGTTAACACTTTTTCCTTTGCAATATCGTAGTGATCTTCTAATTGCACTGGTATATCTAATATGACAGAAAAATCTGCTCCGATACTTTCTTGAAATTTCTCGATACTTTTCGCATCAATATCTAAAGAATCGTCATTATACATATATTGTTGAAACGCACCACTATCGGTTGCGATTATTCCATCATAATTGAAATATTCGTGAAGTCCTTTCTGTAAAACTTGAGTTCTTAAGCTTTCCTTTTTATAAATAATGTATGCATTAGTAAAAAGACATTGCGCACCAATTTTCTTTAATTCAAGAGGGGAAACAATGTTTTTGTAAGGATGTACCACAGGAAATAAGTTAGGGGTAAGCATCTCTTTATTGTTTAATTTAATACTGCCTAAACGCGCTAATGCATCAATATCATTTATTTCAAATTTCATATTCAATCACTTCTAAATCAGAATTTATCAATCAAAAAATTCTTGTAAACGGTTTTCTTGAAATATTTTTTCTAACCAGTCCACTTTCCCTGCGTAATACCCTTCTAAATCTTCTTCTTTTAGAATATCATCTATTATCATTTTAGTTAATGACTTAATATTTATTTTTGTGGTATCAATTTCTAATATGGGCGTCTCTAATTGTTTATTTATAAAATAATTTACGCAGTTTCCTAAAATTTCTGATTGAACATTTTCTCTAATTTTTTCTATTTTATATCCTCTTTTTTTTAACCTAATAAATAATTCGTCTGGATCACATCTCAATATTATAACCCAATCGATAAATCGTTCGGGAACAATGTCTGAAAAATGACTTTCAATTATTAAAAACTCAAAATTTTCTTTTCTATATTTTTCTATTAAATTAATCAAAAAGGGAATTAATTTACTTTTATTTATAATAGATGTTTCTCTTTTAGCGTCGTAATCTATTATTAAATTTTCTGAAATTGCTAGTTCATTTAAACTAATAACTTGAACTTTGAGGTAATTTGCGATGTTATTTGAAACAGTAGTTTTTCCCGTTCCGGGTGTGCCAGAGATCACTAAAATTTTCATGTTTAAATAAGTAAATCAACCATCAAATATAAAAATAATATTCTGTAAATAGAAATAAAATTATCACTCAATTGCTTCAAGTTAACTAAAATAAAGTTCAGCACGATTAATGAAAAGCTTAAATGGGAAAGGGGGGCTTCGAACCCCCGACCTCACGGTTATCAGCCGTGCGCTATACCAGGCTAAGCCACTCTCCCGATGCAAATCCGCTTATTTCGCCAAATTCCATGAACCTCATAAAATTTGGTTATTTAATATTTACCTAAAGATTAGATATTTAAAAAATTTTTGGGTTCTGAAGCCTCAAATTTTAATAGAATAAAGAGCATACTTTTTTATAATAATCTTAAAAAGTGAATTTAATGTCTAATATTCTAAATTATTCTATTATTGGGTTAGAGGATTATCTAATAAGTTTTGAAAGTTATTGTTCACCATGTGAAAACCAAAAGTTTTGTAAATATGGAAAAACAGAGTCTTTTTCGATAACGATAAACTGTGGCGATTTAAATAGGGCAAAAGAAAAAATTAAATTTGACCAGCTTCAGAAACTTCAAAAAAAAGAGGATGTTTCTGTCACTTATGAAGAGCTAATTAAGAAAGTGAAGATAAACATGCAAAACATTTTTAGTCAAATATGGAAAGAAAAAATCAAAGCTCAAAAAGAAGAAATTAGGTGTCTAGATTCGAGAAAAACAGATTCTATGCTTGTTGCCCAACAGGGTCAAGACTGGTGGCAAGACTTTGTCACCACAATGAAAGAAATAAATCGAGAGTGTGAAAAAATCCTGTAGATCAACCCTACAATTTGAAAATTTTATATCTTATATGTGTAGTTTTTTTATAAATAGATTAAATTATTATTAGATGGCAGTTTCGGACTTTTCTCTTCGTTTAGAGGATTTATTTGGAGATATCGCAAATACTTTAGAAGCGTGGTGTATAGAATTTAATAAATACGCAATAATATATTTTAAATCGATTAAATTTATTTTTGTTCTGATCTTGCTGATGTGTGGAATTTTAACTCTGTTAAAGTTAAGAGGAATTTATTTCAAATCAAGATTGATATCTTCAGATAAAGATGTGGATAAGGCAGATTTACTTACTAAACCGAAGTTAATCCTAGGATGCGTTTATATTGTATTAGGTTTTGGGATTCTTTTCAATTATCTAACATACTTTTTAATATGGTTTTTGGATCCCTTACCGGATCGCTTAATTTTTAGTATGGTAAGCCTTATTGATATAGATCCTTACGCTATAAATAGAATCACTGATATTCACTCCGCAATTTTTCCGCATGAAAAAACAATTTATTATGGAATCGCGATGCTTTCATTTGGCCATACAATTCATTTAACGCTCTCAATCTGGTATTTTTTAGCTAAAGTAAAAAATCCTAGAGATACTATGATTCGTTTATTTGAAGCCGTTCCAGGAAGTATCTTATTTGGGTTTACAACATTTTTGCCATTAATGCTGTAGGATATTGTAGACAGCATGTAATTTTGATCGAAAGATTTATATATCTAAGGTGGATATAAATAATTTGCATTCAAGGAAGAAATCGATTTTCAGTCACAAGAAATTTAGATTTTCAAATAATGCATTTTTCAGTCAGTTTACACGGGAATTTAGTAGTTTTAATATTTAGTTTGAGAATTTTTTTACAAAGAGGTTTTCTATATGGAAATAAAATCTATAGTTAGAAATTTATCAAATTTATGTCCAGAATGTGAAGGAAAGACAATTTCAATTCAAGAAAAGGGCGAAATCGTATGTCGTCAATGTGGGTTAGTTATAAGCGAAAGGATTTTGGATACTGCTCATAGTGGCAAAAGAGCTTTTACAAAACAAGAAAAAGAAAGAAGGGAAAGGACGGGATCTCCAATCTCAATTTTGTTGCCCGATATGGGTTTAAGTACTATTATTGATAAAAATAATATAACAAATCCGGATTTAAAAAGAGCTGCAAAATGGAATTCTCGTATGACTTGGGATAAAAGGAATATGCTAATCGCCACAACTGAATTAAAAAGAATTGGAAGTAATTTAAATTTACCCATTCATATAAAAAAAGCAGCGATTAGGTTATATATTGAAGCATTTAAGAGAAAATTATTACGCGGCAGATCTATAAATGGGATGGTTGCCGCTTGCTTATACTTCGCTTGTCGAGAAAGAAGAATTCCAAGAACTCTTCAAGAAATTTTAGATGAAACTTCTATTAATGCAAAAAATGTAAGAAGATGTTACAGAACATTAATAAGAGAATTAAATTTGAAAGTACCTTCAACAGATCCCATATCTCTTATACCAAGGTATGTTGCTGAATTGGGATTAGACGCTGAAACTGAAAAAATTGCAATAAAACTTTTACGTTCTTTTATTTCAAGATATTCGACAAGTGGTAAAGATCCAAAAGGTTTGTGCGCAGGAGCATTGTATTTAGTATGTAAAAAGAAAGACAAAAGGATTTCTCAGAAAGAAATTGCTAACGTTGTAGGAGTCACAGAAGTGACTCTTCGTTCTAGGTATAAAGAATTGATAAATAAATTAAACATTAAAATATAATTTTTTTTTCTTTTAAAATTCTTTTTTCAGAAGGAGTTTAATAAAATCTGGAAGTGTTATTAAGTAGCTTTGAGCATTAGGAAGCTGTTCTTTGATCTTTATAAATAGTTGAGAATAATGTTCTGCCTTATCCTTTTGTTTTAGAACTTCGTTGCGCGATTGTTCTCGTATTGGCTCAACAGGAATCCCACGTAATACAGATCTAGCCGGAATTATTAAACCTGGGGGAATTTGGCTTTTGTTGATAATTATTGAACCTTCACCAATTGAACTTTCTTCGTAAATAAGAGTACCTTCCATAATTTGAACATAATCTTCCATAAAACACCCTAAAATGGTAACTCCCGACTCAATAATGCAGTATCGCCCTATATGAATTGAGCTTTTTTGGGATCTTGTAAACATCATAACACCATTAAATACCGTAGTGTACTCTCCAATGTTAATTTTAGAGTTTTCAGCGCGTATAATAGAGCCCGGCCATATAATAGCATTATCATTTACAGTGACATCACCTATTAAAGTAGCAAGTGGAGATACATAACTTTTGCTGCTGATATTAGGACTTCTTCCATTATATTCAAGTAATACCATTATTTTTCATCTTTTTAAATAATTTCATTTTATGTTAAAACTAAAAAGAATGTAAAATTTTAACCATTTAAATTTAATTTATTTATTAATTTCTAATGGATTCTTTTTATTAATATTGGAATTATTTCATCCTAAATATTAAGAAAAAAACTAGAAATCTCGTTTAGTTATGAATTTTAACAGGATTTTTTGAGTCATAAAAATAGAACTCATCGTGTGGAAATTCTAAACTCAAAAAATTATACATTTTTCTCAATGCTATCGTTTGACAATTGTAAAGAGGGATCTGAATTAATTTTAGGCCTGATTCTCTAGCGAAATCTGCAAAATTATGATTTATATTTCCTGAAAGATAGCAATCACACCCATGCTTTAAAGCTCTTCTTAAGTAATTTAAATCCGTTATTTCCCCGCCTACAATACAAATTCTATTGACTTCTGCACTTGAATCGCCTACAAATGAAACCTGTTCTATTTGTAGATTTGATTTGATCCTATTTAGTAAATTGTCTAAGTTTAATGCTTTTTTTGTTTTTGTGTATAAGTTTGGTAAACAAATCCTCCCGATAGGAACGATCTCGCCTTTATCATTCTCAACATTAAAGGGGCTATCCAATTTTAAATATAGGGCTTCCATAATAGTTTCTGAAATTCCACCTTCTGCAGCAATAAAAGATGAACTTAGTACAAATACTAATGTTGGATATTTAGAAAGCAAAGTTAATTTATTTATCAATAATTGGTTAAAATTTTTAATTGGTTCACTAGTAAGGCCGTAAAGTGAAATAATTAGATTGACTTTATTTTTGATTGCATAATGAATTGATTCTAAACTTAAATCAACTGAAAACATTATTCTTTTAATGAACTTTTTTTTACTGACTTGACCGTAATGTAACCCATAATTTTCGGAATTTATCCTATATAATCTTGGAGATAAATGTTTTTCTATTATGCTTTTAATCTCATCAAAAATCATATTAACCACCAACCTTTAAGGCATTAATTGAAACTTTTGAAAACTACAAAAATTAAAAGTCTGTGGAGGTTTTTTAAAAATTAATAAAAAAATTTATTCGTGTGGATCGAAAATACAGAGTGAATGGAATGATAAAAGACGATAAATGCGTTTTTTGCAAAATTGTTGATAAAAGTATTCCCTCGAAAGTTTTATTTGAAAATGATAAGAATTTGGCTTTTTTAGACATTTTTCCTATTTCAAAAGGTCACACAATTGTTATTCCTAAAAACCACTATAAAAATTTAGAAGATATTCCTGATAATGAATTGTCAGAATTATTCGAAATAGTTAAAAAAGTATCTATATTAATCCGTAAAAAATTACAAGTTGATGGTTATAATATTCTCCAAAATAATTTTAGGGCAGCTGGTCAAGTTGTTAACCATTTTCATGTTCATATTATTCCTAGAAGCAATGAAGATGGAAAACTTAAAATATTTATCCCAAAAAGCCAAGCTAAAGAAGATGAACTCAATCAAATATTAAGAGTTATTAATGGATAAGTAGTATAGATAAATAATTAGTTTAGTTTAAAAAGATATTTTATCACTCTTTTATAAAAATAATTAGTTTTAAACCATGAAAAAAAGAGTTTTCATTAAGAAATTTCATAAAATCTTAAAAAACAAATTAAAGGAATACTTTTTAGACGAGTATGGTGGAAATCTTCTAGAATACGCTTTATTAATTGGGTTAGCTTTATTCATTTTTTTTATTATTGTTGGAGTTATGACTTCTTTATTAGAGTGGCCATTAGATCTATCTAGAAATTTTTGGGAAGAATTTGGTGCTGTTATTACATAAAATATAGCCTTAAAATTGCATTCAGTTTGGATCAAATTTCAATCTAATAAAAGAAGATATGAAAATTTCAATCAGAATTTTTAATAACTAAATTTTCAATAATTTTAATATTGTATCTTTCTGTCCAAATATGAATACTTTCTAATACATATTTTCTATCTACTTGTAAAAAATCAACAAAATCTTCAAAGGGTATTTTATTTACTCCTTTAAATAAATTCTTAATTTTATTATTAATGGTAATATCATCAGGAGGAAATAGCTCTCTCTTCTTTGCTTTCATTTTTTCTATAACATCATCAAATTTACCATAGTCAAAAAAATGTTCTACGATCCTGCTGATTACTGAAGCAGGAGTACTTCCAAAAACACCAACTAATTCTTTTACTTGGTTCATGCTAATTTTACTTAAAGTAACCGTTGTTCTCGTTGTTTCAGTCATTTTAGTAATTTAAAGATTTTAATTTACAATTATTACATTATTTTTGTCGTTTTTAAATTTATGTTAATTGATGATAATAACGCATAAATAAGCATCTTTATATAAAACTCGATACTATAATATATCATAGAACTAGGCATTGGTATTTAGGTTAAAATGTCGATAAATTGTCGATAAATTGTCAGTTAGTACCAATGTTCAAAAATAAATTATTGGAGGAATAAATTATGGCTAATAAAACAGAATTAAATTTTGGATCTAAAGATTATTTAACACCAATTCAAAATAATTTGATTAAAACATTACAAAATGGTGGACCACATACACGTAAAGCTTTAGTTAAAGAGCTAAATACTCCAAGAACGACCATATATGACAACTTACTTAAATTGCAAAAAAGGAAGTTTATCGAAAAGTTTTCAAGGAATAATGGAATGAGAGGTAGACCCTTAGTTTTTTGGAAACTAAAGAATTAGATTATTAAAATTATTTTTTTAATTATTTATTAAAAGTTTAATAATATTATTAAAAGCTCCAAAATTTCCATTGCAAATTTTAATTATTAAACAGTAAAAAAATTGTGTGTGTATATTATGAAGCAGCCCCAGTTTTTAATTACTCATTGATATTTAAATTATCCTATTAAAGAATTAATTTATTAAAATAAATGATCATCAAAGCTAAAGATTTTGCAGTGGAAAAATAGGAGTACACTAATTTTATTATATTTAGACTAATTTTATGAATTTTTAACTACTATTTAGGAATATAATAATATTCATTAATTCTTTTTTGATAGGCGTCTTTAGTACTACCAACTTTATTAATTCGAGGTCGTTTCGTCAATTCTTCTCTTCTAAAAGTGATTCCCATCAATTTCAAAAATAAATTAAATCCTTCTCTTAAATCTAAAGGGGCAAAAGCCTTACCTTCTAATCCAGGTATGCCTTCAAATACTAAAATTGAATCTGCTATAAAATCTTGGGTTATAATATCATGTTCGACTACAAATGCTGATTTCTTTAATTCTTCAATGGATTTTCTTAATAGTTGAGCTACTTGTAATCTCATTTCAACATCTAAAAAAGCAGATGGTTCGTCTAACAAGTAAATATCAGCTTCAGTTGATAAACAATTAGCTATAGCAACTCTTTGTAATTCGCCGCCACTTAATTCAGAAATCCTTCGATTTTTAATTTCCTCTAGTTTTAATCCATTTATTAATCTCTTTTTATATGGTTGGCTTAAATACGGAGCCAGTCTAATCTGATTGATGATTTCAGAAACAATTTTTGATTCTATTATTTTAATATATTGAGGTTTAATTGAGACTTTTAACTTTTTACTCTCAGCGTTTTCAATATTAGATTTGATTTGATTTGCTAACAAATCGATAAATGTAGATTTACCAATTCCATTAGCACCAAGAATACCTATAATTTCGCCAGCATGGATCTCGCTCCCATCTACGGTTAGATGGAAATCACCTAATGTTTTTTCTAAGTCTTCATAGGAGAGTACAATAGCTCCAGAATCAAATGAGGAATTTATAGGTGGTCTTTCATGAAATCGAATTGGTTCATTTCGAATTCTCACATTTTCATCTTTAATATACCCGTTTAAATAAATATTGATGCCTACTCTTACGCCTTGAGGGTGTGATATAATTCCATACGATCCGGGAACTCCATATAGTAGGGATATATAATCGCTTAAGTAGTCTAATATTGCTAAGTCGTGTTCAACAACTACAACGGTTTTATTGTTATCCGTAAGGGATCTAATCAATTTAGCCATGTTAATTCTTTCACTAACATCTAAATAAGAACTAGGTTCGTCAATAAGATATACATCTGCATCTTTGAGATAAGCAGCAGCAATGGCAACCCTTTGCAACTCACCACCCGATAAAACAGATACGCTTCTATCTAAGATTTCATTAAGGTTGAGTTGTTTAACAATTGTATCTAAACGATCATTAAGGTCGTTTTTTTTTAATAAATTATAAACTTTTCCGGTAACATATTTAGGTATAAGAGTAATATTTTGAGGTTTTTGAACAACCTTGGATTTATTAGTAAACAACTCAATAAAATACTGCTGCAATTCTGAGCCTTTAAAGAAGTTAATTATGTTATCATCACTTGGAACTTCATCGTTAAACCTTCCAAGATTCATTTTTAATTCTCCCGATAATATATTTAACATAGTACTTTTCCCTATCCCATTTTGACCTATTAACCCCAGTACCTTCCCTTTCTTAGGAATGGCCATTCTAAATAAGGTAAATTGATCTGGACCATATCGATAAGTCATTTGGTTTTTTAATGGATCTGGTAAATTAACAATGTTTATTGCATTAAAAGGACATTTTTTTATACAAATTCCACACCCAGTACATAGACTCTCTGTTATTAGTACATTTTTCCCGTCCGAGCTCAATTCTATTGTTTTCTCTCCAGTTCTTACCTTTGGACAATATTTAATACATGGTTTTTCCCCAAAAGGGCTACATTTATCAGGTTTACAGCGATCTTTATTAAGTACAGCGATTCTCAAAACTTTTTCACCACTTTTTAAAATAATAAATGATAAATAATTTTTATCATTTACTCGGCTTAGGTTTAATTAATTAGTGAAATAATTTGGTAAATAAATTATTAGTACATTGGCTAGAAGAAACAGTGGACAAAATTTCTGAAAGGAATTTAACAGAATTAACATTTTCTACTGGAAAAACCCCTTCAGGACATGTTCATATCGGAATTTTGAGAGAAATAATTATTTGCGACGCTTTAAGAAGAGTTTTTGAGGGAACGGGCTCAAAAATCAATTCTTTTCTCTTTATGGATGATTTTGATGCAGCTAAAAGGTTCCCATATTATATCGATAAGGCGTTTCAGAAAGAGTATTTAGGAAAACCTTTTGCTTTAATACCCTGTCCTTTTGAAGATTGTGGATGTGAGAGTTATGGAACACATTTTGGAAATGAGTTAATTTCCACATTTAAGGATTTTGGCATAAAGAATGAAATTATATGGGCTTATGGGTTGTATCAAAAAAAAGAAATGCAAGAAAAAATAAAGATTTCTCTAGATAATACAAACCAAATTAAGGAGATTTTAAAGAAATATATTCTACCTACTTTAGATGATGAGCGGAAAAAATTATTCAAAGAAACGCAAAAAACATGGATACCTGCAATGGTGATTTGCGATAAATGTGAAAAAATACAAGGTCGTGCCAAAGATGGCACAATACTCCCTAATAGGGTAATAAAATATTTAAATAAAGAACAAGAGGTCATATATAAATGTCCTGCATGTGGTTATGAGGGAAGAGTGTCCATTTATAGTGGGAAGCTAAAATTAAATTGGCGTGTCGATTGGCCAGCTAAATGGGCATTATTAAAAGTTACTTGTGAACCCGCGGGAAAAGATCATAGCGTAAAAGGAGGCGCATACGATACTGGGTTAGAAATATCGCAAAAAATTTTTAAATATGAGGGACCAATAAAACTTCCCTATGAATGGTTAAGATTAGGGAAACGAGATATGAAAACGTCAAAGGGTATAGTTTTTACTCCACAAAAATATTTAGAATTAGCAGATCCAGAACTTTATAGAATGTTAATCTTAAGAACAAACCCTATGAAACATATATCTTTAAGAATTGAAGAGATACCTCAATATTATGATTATTACGAAAAAATGGAAAATATATTTTATTCTCTCGAACAACCCGAATCTAAGAAAGAATTTAATTTTTATAAATATCTCTATCCATTAACCAAAGTTAATGATATTCTCGATACAAAACCATTAAGAACACCATTAAAACTCTTAATCTTTCTTTCCCAAATGCAAAATATATTGAGTTTAGAAAAATTATATGAAAAGGGAATAACAACTTTAAGAGATAAGAAAAGTCAAAACGCTATTTCGATAGATGAATTTAAAATCCTTTTAAAAAGAACGGAAAATTGGATTAGTGAAGTTAAAATATTAATTGAGAGTATAAAAGATGAAAAGGTTAAAAAAAATATTTTAAGCAAAATTGAAATTTTTACGATTCCCGAAACAGTAGATAACGACCTCATTAAAACCTTAAGTGAAAAACAATTAGGAGGCTTAATCTTGTTTAGATCTTATTATATGCAAAATAATGATCTTGATGCTGATTCAATTCAAAATAGGATTTTTACAATAGCTAAAGAAGAACAAATGATTCCAGCAAGAAAAATGTTTGAAGCATTTTACTTAATCTTACTAGGAAAAAAGTTTGGACCCCGATTAGGATCTTTTTTATTGATGCTAGATAAAACTTGGTTTTTAAAGAGATTAAATCAAATACTCGATGAAAATAATAGATAAGGAAAAAATAATTTTAATCTAATCAGATTCCTTAGTTTTTTTCTTTCTTTTCCACTTATACCATTTTTTTTTTTCTTGTGTTTTCTTATAGCAATCAGAACAATAAGTAATACCCTCTTCAATAATTTGGTCGCACTTTTTACAATGCTTATGTGGGAAAATGTATTCTTCTGACTTCTTTTTGTATCTTTCGTATTTACTCAATTTAATTCTCCAAACAAGTATTATTTAATTTATGTAAGTGATAAATTATAACTTTTTCACTCCAGAAACTATTTTTATTCTAAAAAATTGAGCTTTCTTTAACTTTTGTCTTATTTTTAAAGGATGCAAGGGGAAATGTGAGCGGAAGATTTCTTCATTATCTATTACATCATTTAAATTATACTTCCAATCATGTAGGACTTTATTGATTTTCTCTGGGTTTACTAAAGCAAATACAGATCCTCCCCCTCCCGCACCTGTTAATTTTGCAGCATAAACATCGGGATGATCTTCAATTAAATTTATTAAAATATTATTAACTAATCCAATTCCATGGATAAACCCAACATCTCTCATTACGTCATTCATGATGGCTGTATTTTCTCTAAAATATTTTCCTAACAGTTTCCAATCTTGTTTCATTATCGCAAAACGGGATTTCCAGGAAATTTCTGCAAGTTTTCTATAACAAATTAAAATTTTTGGGTCTTTATGTAAATATAGATTTCTTAATTTCTCGTGAACGCTTCCGCTTTCATGCGATACGCCGGAAAAACAAATAATAATTGGTAGACTTTTAATATCGTATGTTAAATCAATCCTATCATAAATTGCTAAAGGTTCCATTGAAAGTTCCTTATGATGCAATTTTCCATAATAAGAACAAAAACTTAACCCTCCCCTAGCTATTACATAGCGATCTCCATATCCCGCAGTTATTTTTAAATCGTCATCTTCAACTTTAGTTGCCATTTCTGCAATGATGTCTCTATTTATTGGAAAATCCTCTTTATTTATGCATGTTAAATTTTTATATAACCCAAAATATTTTGCAAAACCATATAAAATAGCGACTATTATTGCTGCACTCCCACCTAGCCCACTTTGGCGAGGTATAGTAGTTAATATACCAATTTCAAAATTATTATTCTTAAATTTCTCCAAAAACATAGAGGAGGTTCTAATAAATCTATAGACGCTAGCATAAAAAAGTTTAAAATCTTCATTAAATTTGTTTTTAAACTCTAAAACCTGTTTTGAAATTACTTCTTCTTTCTCAATTTGAACAATAATATTATCTGATATATTTTTAATTGAATACAATCTTACAAAGCTAGATTCTACCCTACTTTTTATATAAACAAATACTGATAATGGATTATTTACGCCATTAATTGCTACAGAGGGCATCCAGAAATCCCCCTCTACAGCATCTAAGGGATTTATTAAATTAATCCTTGATGGTGCTTGAATAACAACCTCAGGATTTAGGTTGTTAATAAAATTTAAGATTTGTTCTAACATTTAAATAACGCTTCTTGATGTTTAATTGGTTTTTTTAGAAATATTGTTTTAAACTAGTCTTATTATATAGAATTTTTAATCATATAAAGAAATTTTATGTAATAATACCAATAATTTTTTTTAGCTTTTTTAAAACTTTAAAGTTATTAAAATTTCTCTTTAAATTGGAATCTGTAAAAAAATGCTAAGTTTTTATAATTTCAACACATAAATTTTGTGATATGGTTAAAAAAGGCAAGTTCAAATTACTCTCCTTTTTAGTTGAGAATCAATTAGTTTATTATAAAAGTTTAAACAAAAATAAAAAATTAGTAGCTTTTTCAATTATAGAGACTAATAATCTACTAAAAATAATTCCAGTTCTTAATGAGTTACTTAAAAAAAGGTTTCTGCTTTATTATTCAATTCAGATTAATATCCCTAAAAAAAGAAGAAAATTAGTTTTGTTAAATTTTATTGGTAATGATAAAAATAGAATTGTAAAGTTTTTTAGTTTAATTCATCAACAAATAAGTGACTGCGATAAAGATGCTAAGTTTTTAAAAAATCGTTATTTAAAAAGACAGTTTTTACATATTATTTCAAATAAGATTAATGTAGATATTAACACCATGAAATTAGGAGATTCTTTAATATTAAAACATGATGAGGATTTGAAGTTTTTACATTTTTATCAAATAAATTGCCTTTTTTTCGAAAATAAAAGCGTTTCTTTGCATAACTTACTAAAATTACTCAATAATTTTAACCGGAAAGGGTTTTTAATCTTTAATATAAAAGTTAATAATAAGGAAGAGCTCAAATACCACGCTTATTTTATCGACATCAAATATGAACAAAATAATAATTCACTAGACATCAAAAAAGAAGTTAATTCTCTGTTTAATTGTGAACTATTTAAAAATATAGAATTAAATTCGAAACTCCTTTATTCTATTTTATGGAGGGTTAACATTTCTGAGATTTATTACAATTTAGAAAACGGAGTTAATCTATTTCTATCTTTAGGTCAATTTAATTTTCAAAAGTTATCAAAGTTCAATACTCAGTTTGAAAAGGCTTTGAAATTGAATCAAATTAATTTTCATAGATTGAACCGAAATCTCTTAATGATTGAAGATAAGATTCTATTTTTAATTTTTAAAGATTTTCATCACGAAGATATTTTAAGACTTATAGAAAAATTCTATTCAAGATACTTCATAATTATTTTAATTTTAAATCAGGATGAGTATAAAAAGTTATTAGATTTTAATAAAATAAAGTTCTTGGAAAATATAAAAACTTTGAACTATATGGATTTTATGAAACTTAATTTATCAGTTATGAAAAATGAATATGTATTAAAAAATTCCTAAATCAATAGCAATATCTTGAGCAGAATAATCTGAGCGTAGTTTAATTAAGGCTTTTTTTTCTCCTCGAGGAGTTATTATTGTATTAACCTTCATAACTTTTACATTATGAATTTTTTCTATAGCTTGTTTAATTTGACTTTTATTAGCTCTTTTGTGAACAATAAAAACCAATTTATTTTCTCTCTCAATTAGATCAAATGTTTTTTCTGTTATTAAAGGTCTTTGAATAATTTTATAATACCTTTCCATTTTAAATTATCGCCTCATAATTCTTTAAATCATTGAAAGCAGATTGAGCCCATAGAATTAATCGTCCAGACAACCCTCCTGGTGCTAGGTTGGCGATTGACAAATTTTCAAACTTAACAACATCCACTCCCGGAATATTTCTTGAAGCTTTTACTATTCCAAAGTCGTCTTTTATAACAATTAAAATACTTTTTTTGTTTTTGTATTTACGACCTCTTCTTTTCCCTTTTCCGCCTCTAATTTTTTTACCTACTTTTACTTTAACTAGTTCATCTTCCAAACCTAATTCAGAGAGGATTGAATACATTAATTTCGTTTTTTTAACAGTTTGAATTTTATCATCAATTACTAATGGTATTTCTGGGACTTTATCAATGAGATGACCTCGATTTTTAACCCAATCTAAATCGCCAGAAGCAGAAATCGCAGAAATTATTGATAATTTGTTTACCTTTTTATTAATTTTTTTATTTACGACTTTCTCACTTTTAATCGGATGCGCCCTCCTTCCGCCTTTTGCAAAAGGAACCCTCCCGACATTCCGAGCTGTGGGGAACCCTGAACCCTTTATTCGTGGTGCCCTTGAGATCCCATGCCCCGTGCCCCATCCCTTAGCCGTATTTCTTAATCCTGCTCTCTTATTTCTCCCTTGAACTTGTTTATTTTTACTGAAAGAAATTTCACTTGCTTTACGAATTAGATCTTTTCTAGGTTTTATATTAAATATTCTTGGCATGTCAACTAAATTTTTTTTTTTACCATCTAAATCATAAACATTAATTTTCTCCATAAAATCACTATTTTCTTTGTTGACTTTCTCTACTTATAAATGTTATTTCTGGTGATTTGACCATAAAAGACTTTACTGGTCTAATTGTTTTTCTTATTCTAATTAACCGATTTTTTGGACCCGGTATGGATCCTAACACAAGAAGATAATCTCCGTTAACTTTCCCATATCTAATAAAACCACCCTTAGGGTTTATTTCTTCTTCATTTTCTCCAATAACCATAATTCTTTTATGATATTCAGTCCTTTGATGATATCCCATTTGCCCAGGGCGCGGAACTGTATAAAGCACTCTCGCCGGATGCCAAGGACCTATACACGCTACAACTCTTCTAGCTTTACTATTTTTTCGGGTTAGGATTTTCACTCCATATCTTTTTACGGGTCCTTGAAATCCTTTTCCTTTTGTTACCGCTAATATATCAATTAATTCGCCTTCAATTAAAACATCCCGTGCCTTAATTTCTTTACCTAAATGTTCTAAAGCAAAATTAAATTCATCTATTGGGGATCCTATAGAGTTCAACTTAATTTCAATAATATCGGGCTTTTTTCTTGGTATAGATGTAAGATGTGGTTGAGTTTGAAAAATCCCCCTAATATCACTTGTAGCATTTAAGGCTTTAGAGAGTTTTTCTTTAATTCCATCAAAATTGTATTTCTCGAAATTTGGAATGTTAATTTTGCGATTAAGATAATTATTTAATTCAGTAGAAAAAATATCTCCCTCTATATATTTTCCATACTCATCTTCATTATAAATTCTGATTCCAATGAGGATTAAAGGAGGAACTTCAATAACAGTAACTGGTTTCATCAATTCTTTTCCATAATAAGGGCTATTTTTTTGATCTTCTATATATGTGATATGAGTCATACCTGCTTTGAAACCAGCAAACCCTAAAAAGATAACATTTTCAGATGTATCTAACCAGTGTCTTACTCTACCTTTAGCAGATGTGGCTCTTTTCCTAGGAAGAAACGCTAATGAACCGCGTCTTGGAGCATGTTTTTTACGGTGACCCATATGTAATCACTTATGACTTTAAAATTCTAAATTATTTAAAATAAAAAAAGTTTTGCATTAAATAATAACATTTAAATCCCTAAAATAAAAAAAATGGACTTTTTAAATTTACGTTATAAAAAAAATAGATAGATGACAGTAAAATTTGAAAATTTATGCCATATACAAGTAAGAGAGACTTTAAGCAACAAAGAAGAGAAAATTTTAGTTATTGATTGTTCTGAGTGTTCAAGGGCAATAGAGGATTTATTTCAAAATGGAGAATGTATATCATGTGTTTTAAAAAATTTATATTTAAATAGAAAAAAAGTTTTTAAAAATTTAACAACAAAAATCCATGATCCATTAATCGAACACTATCAAATTTCATTATTTTTGAATTATTTTAAAAAAATAAGTTATATTAAAAAAACTTGGAGAAAAATTGAGAGTATAGGAAAAAAAAAATGCATTTATCAAGAATTTAATTGTAAAGTCACAGCTTTACATGATAAATTTCTCTCTTCTAGTAACGATCTTATCTTAAATCCACTTTATGTTTTTAATTTTATTTCTGAAAAAATTAATGAACTAAAAGATCACGAATATACTAATATAGAGTGTCAAAATTGCTCTAGAAAAGTATTAGTTTTACTAGAAACTCTCTTAAATGCCCTAAATGAACTGAAAATCGTTCAAAGTTATAAAAGGTTTCTTAAAAGTAATAGCAATTCCAAAGATTTTAACAAATTTTACAAAGAATTCTTTTTCAAAAAATCGTTATTTTTTGAGGAAAAAAAGAGTTTTGACAAAGCTGTAATAGTTTCTACAGGTGATTTATTTGAAAAATACAAAACGGGAGATAATCAAATATTTCAAATTTATATTTATGATATTGCTAATGAATATGAAAAAAAATATACTGTACAATATTCATTTGAATCCGTAATTGATGAAAACTATTTTAAAAAGGTTGTACTAGATGTCAAAAACAATTTAAAACTCCTCGATATTAATAAAATAGCTCCGTTAGAAACTTTAGTAAGTATATACAATAAAGAAGCTTTAAATTATTTAGATTCAAAATATAAGTTTCCATTATTCGAAAGGGAAAGAATTGGGTATATCGCAGCATTATGTAAATTAAACTTAGAAAAGATTTTTCCTCTTTTAATTGACGATTTTATTGAAGAAATTTTTTTAGATTCCCCAAATGATAAGATCTACATAAATCATCAAAAATTTGGACGTTGCAGAACAGATATTAAATTTACTTTAAAGGAAATTGAGCGATTAAAAACATTTCTAAGAATATATAGTGGAAAGAGACTTGACTATTCCAATCCAAGTATTAAAGTAGTAATAAAGAATAAATATTTTTATTGCAGGTTTGCGATCGATGTTGGACCAATTCAGCTAAATACTTTCGCATTAGATATAAGAAAGTTAAATAAAAACATATTAACTGTTCAGGATTTACTGAAAAACGGAACTCTTAATCCCGCAATAGCCGCATTTTTATATTTATCGCTTATAAGAAGAGTGAATATCACGGTTACTGGTGAGACTGATACTGGAAAAACAACATTAATAAACGCATTAGATTTACTAACACCAAAAGAATTTCGAAAAATATATGTAGAAAATGTAATTGAATCATTAAACCAATCAAAATACGAAAAACATCAATTAAAATATAAAGTTGATTCCCTCCAAGTAGGATTAAACCATAAACTTTCAAAACAAAATCAAATTAGGAATTTATTACATCGTACACCTGATATTATTTATTTAGGGGAAATTCTAACTAAAGAGGAAGCGGAGGCAATGTTTCACTGTTTAGCCGCAGGGTTAAAAGGGTTTCAAACGATTCATTCTAACGACATTGGTTCTTTTATAAATAGAATAATTCATCATTTCAAAATTCATATTTCATGTTTAAGAGATTTAGGGCTTATAGTTTTCATGAAAAAAAATCGAGAAAAAAGATTTATTGATTCAATTTCGGAAATAAATGATAATTTTGTAGATAATAAAGATATTTATCAAACCCTTTTCAAATTCAATCCTCAAAAAAAGAACTGGGCGAACCTAATAAATTTATTTAATTCAAACATTATCTTTAAGCTAAGAAGATACGAAGATATTAGTAAAGAAAAATTTCAAGTATTATTTAATCTTTATAAAAACATATTTAGTACTCTTCAAAAAATTGATAAATTATCAATAAATGAATTAATTAAGTTTTTTGATCAAGTTTCTTTTCATTCTTCCGATAATCTAGAGAACCTCTGTTTATTTTGGGAAAATTGGAAAAACTCATGTAGTTTAAATTTGTAGATTGTTAAAATCATATATGACAAATCTGTTAGAAAAGGCACTATTAACGGGTTTTGGAATTTTTGTTTTAACTATATTTCTATCAATGATTAATCCATTTATTACGCAAATTTCTGAATTTAATGGAACGATAGAAAACGACATAATAGCCTATGAAGATTTCATTAATGAGGTAGATTTGGCCGTCAAGTTCATCATTAAGAATCCAGGTGCGAATTATTTAAGTGAAATTAATTACCCTAAAAATTTGAATGTTACATTTAGTGATTTTTATGTTAAATACGATTTTTTAATTGAAAATAAATTAAACTATAAAATTTACGAATATAATAAACCTTTCATCAATCATTTTTACAGAAATTTACCTTCAACAACTTTTATATTAAATGTTTCATGTTTTCAAAATTTTATTGCTGTAATTTTTAATTAAATTTATAACATGACTGATTCTATGGTGTTAAGCGATAATTTAATCCGTTTCTGTCAGAAAATCCATCCTTATAACCTCCCTTGTATAAAGTTCAAAGAATTGGATGATAGGTATAAATTAACATACAAAAAAGAATTTAAAATCGAAGAAAATGATATTAATAAAGCTAGTTTTATAATCTTTCTAATATCTTTTATAGTCCTCTTTATTAGTTCAATACTTATCACAAATTTTAGTCTAATAATAGTAGTAACTTATTCTTTTATCTTAGCATTATTTTTTTCTTACACTTTTAATATTGGGTTTTATAAAGAGATTAAAAAGAAAGAGAAACAAATAAATGCCTTATTGTATCTTGTTAAAATTTATTTTTCCTTAATTCAGAAATCACTGGGAGAAAATGCAGATTATTCCATCAATTTTATTAAGCTAATTAAAGAGTATAAACTTCCAATATCAAAAGATTTTGGAGAAATATTAAGTAAAATTCAACTGGGTCAAAATCCAGAAGCCTTGTTGTCTGGGATTATTACACCCTCAGAAGATTTTAATTCATATTTAAAGAGCCTGCTCTTATCAAATTTCAGTTATAATAATATTAGGAATGATTTAAGTGAAAATTCATTAGAAAAACAATTTAGAACGTATCTGAGAGAAATTGAATCTAAATTAACCGTTTTATTCTTTATTGGCTTATTTTTCCCATTGGGTTTATGTTTTTTAATTTTATTTCAAAGAATTAATTATTTTTTATTAATTTCTATTTTACCGCTTTTTTTCCTCTCATTAAAATTTCTAAATAAAAAATTTTTAAAAAATGACTTTTTTTTATTGGGATTAATAAACAATTACTCAAAGAAGGAGAAAAAAAAGTTTGATGAATTTATTTCTTTCCTTAGTGGGTTTACCATGAATTTAAAAAGAAATATATCTCCTGAAATAGCATTTCTTAAATCATATTCCCAGAATAAACAACAATTTAAAATATTAGAAAAGCCATTAAAAACACAAATTTCACAACTTTTAAACTTCTCTTGCTCATTTGACGAAATACTAGAAAACCTACATTTTGAATTGAAATCGATACGATTCAAATTAATTTTGGATGTTATAGGGAAGATTATTGCTGAGAATGCTTTTCTCTCTCATGAAAAGATAACAGATATCTTAAATGTAATATCAAATCACCAAAAACTTGAAAATCGGTTAGAAATAATAATTCGGGGAGAAAGATTTAAAGTTTTATTGTTTTTATTTTTATTACCTATAATTATTGGAGGAATTGGAGGCTTAGTTCCCCTATTTAATTATGTGATTAACAATGTTACTTTTAATCCTGGTTTCAACTTAACCTCGTTCTTCGATTTAATATTTACTTACGATTTTATTATTATATTTTTCTCCCTCTTATATTGTGTTTTTATATCCTCCTATTATTTTTTGAGAATAATAAACTATGAGAGAAGAAAAATCTTATTGGTTGTTTCTAATGCATTATATGGATTAGCATTTTTCTTCTCATGTATAAATATATTAAATTACATTTAAGAAAGAGTTGAAGAATTCCTAGTTAAATAAAAAAACATAAATTAATTCTACAAACAAAAAAATTCCAATAAAAAGGACTAGTAATTTAGAATAAGAAACCACGGTTTTAAAGAACACAGTTTCAAATCCTTCAATAAAAACAAAAACCTCTATTTTATTTAAAATTTGAAAAAATGGCATCAAAAAAATAAAAAACAAAACTATAGAAATAAAAATTGCAATTGGCTCAGCAGATATAACAGAAAACGCAAAAATAAAAATAAAAAATACCAATAACGAATAGAATTCAAATAGAATAAAATTTAACTCTGACATGTACATTATTTATTAAAGAAAAAACTATTTAAATTTCTAAGATTATAAAAAGTATTATAAATAAAAATAGAGAATTAGGAAGAATTTTATAATATATTATAATGTTAATAATTATTTTAAAATTATATTTTTATAAAAACGATTGCAATAGCTAATATATAATTACGAATTATCATAGAATTATATGGAAATGAGTTGAATAAAATTATGCGAAATTTAAAATTGAAGGGATTAAAGTATAGCAACGGGAAATATGATTTATTTAATGAACGGTTTGTATTTTTCCCTCCACAAATCATTAACATTTTATCATCAATTTATGGGGAAGGTGTAAAATCTTTATTAGTGTGGCTAGGTAAAAAAGTAGGTTGGGCGATAATTCAAAAATGGGATGATAGTTTAAAATCCAAAACATTAAATGATCTAGTCAATCAATTTACTAGTATATTAAGCAATCATGGTTGGGGTAGTTTTACTCCAAAAAAGATTTCTGATAATTTAATTGTAATTGAGCTCCATCATAACATTTCTAATGATTTAGATAGCAAATCAAAATATATCTGCTATTATATAACAGGATTATTAGCTGGCTTTGGCGAATATGCTCTATACAGAGTAAATGTTATAGAAAATAATTGTTGTATAGAAAACCCTAGTTTTGGCTCATGTGAATTTAGAATTGAGAAAAGCATTTAAAGACTTATTTTACCAAGGATCCCATTCTTCAGGGTTAAGTTCTTCACTTTCATTATTTCCAACATTTTCCTCAGTTGGTTTAGCTTGAAATTCAAGATAATCATTATCTTCCTCAACTACCTGATTTTGAGCTTCAATCTCGCTCGAAATTAAACTTTCTGTTAGAATAATTTGATCTTCGCCAATTACAACATCTTTAAAAGCAGTAATTAAGGATAGAAAATTAAAAAACTCTTCTTTAGCCATTTCTACGATTATAGACTCGCTATTTTTTAATAAAGTAAGTTTAATTATTCGAACTTCACCACTAATTTCTACTGAAGTTAATTCTATACTTTCATTTTTATTTTTTAGCTGAATTTTCCATGATGTTTCTCTAGTTTTTTCAATTTCCATTCTTTAAATTACACCTTAAGATAATTAAAATTCAATAATTTAATAAAAATTAACTAATTTAAAATTTTCTTTATAATTTTTATTTCATTTTTACCTAATAACTCTAAAAAAGTAAACTCACTTTTTTCAACAAAGATAATTGAATATTAAAAAATTGTAAGTAAAAAAAATAAGGATAACAATTGGAGGTCTATATTGGGTTAAAAATTGAATCTTTTCTGTTTTATTATTATAAAATAGAATTAATGATTTTAAGAGATATTTTTCGTCATTGAATTTATTGAGTTGTGAAAAATCTCTAAATTTATAAAATATTTCAATAAAAATTTTATGCATTTTTGAGAAATTTTCATTTTCACTAAAAAACATCTCATAAACATTCTTATTTGTTAAATTGTGTGTAATCAGGTAGCTAATTATTCCCAATATTAAATATAATAATAATAAAACTGAAAAAAATAAAAATAACCACTGAAAATTCAAATAATATATTGGATTAAAAAGAAATAGCATTGTTAATAACTTACCATCACTCCCTCCGATTATCTTTAAACAAAATAATAAAAACGATAAAAAAAACGCAAAAAAAAGAAACCATATCTTTACTATTATAAAAATTAATACGTTATTATAAAAATGCAAAAGTTCAATAAAAAATAAGAAGCTACCTATTAATAACAACACCGAAAGAACTTTATTGGGTATGATTCTAAACTTGATATCTCGATACATACAATAAAATAATACTATATTTGAATAGAAAAAAAAAAAGAAATCATTTAAAATCATTTATTCATAATTCTCCTTCCCAAATTTCAATAAATTTCTTTAAACTCTTAGCGCGAATGTTTTCAGTTTTATATCGATATATTTTAATCCGTCCAAATATTTTTTCTTGAACTAGATTTAATGATTTTAAATGATTTAGATGAGATTTAACGCTTGCGTGATTCAACCTTGTTTTTTTTATAATTTGAGATATTGATAATTCTTGGTTTATAGCAAGTAATTTTAATATTTTTATTCTCGCTTTTGAACCTAATATATTCTCTATGTTAAAATTTTCTTTAACTATCAAATCTTAATTCCCTTAGATTGTAAAATGTTTATGATTATCTCTTCAAATTTTGAAAGTGAAATCTCTTGAACTGCAACTAAAGCCTTTCGACCCTTTATAGCCTCACTTTTGATCTCCACAGTTATTAAATTTTCTCTTTTAAAATCTTGAAGATAATTCCATAATTGTGAATACGACCGAGGTTGAATTCCTAAATTCTCGCATAAAATCAAATATGAATTTGTAATTACTGATGAAGAAATTTGAATCTTTCCACTTTTCTGTAAAGCTTTGATAATTGCTAATAAAAAAATTACTTTCTGTAATGTCATATATTTTAAAACATCTAGAGTAGAAAATGGAACTATATCGTGATTTCCAAGACGTACGCATTCCATAGTGATATATTTTAAATCCTGACTTTCAGCAATTTTACTTGATTTCCATAAAAGATTTAACCCATATCTAATATCTCCACTATGATAAACCAAATCTGAAATAGTTTTGATTAATTTATTAGAAATAACATTTTCTTTTAAACTTATCTCTGCTCTGTACTTCAAAATATCATACAATTGTTCTTTTGTGTAATCTTTAAATTTGACTATGTTCCTTTGAAGCGTACTCATAGTACTAACATCCAAGTTGCTTAAACATGAAATATCTCTCGCTATCCCTATAATAGAAATGCATTGTCGAGCGTTAAAAGAATCGTCGTTAATTCTCGTAAGAGAATACATCAAATCTCCACCTTTATTTATTAAATAACCTAACTCATCCAAAGCTATTAAAAGTTGCAAATTTTGGTTATTAACTGAGTCTACAATAATATCTAGTAAATCTTGGGGCGAATATCCTCTTTTTGGAAAATTTTTATTAAGTGCACGAACAATTTTGATTAGAACTTTGTAACTAGTTCTTTCTTTCCGACAATTAATATGTACATATTTAATTAATACAGATCTTTTTTCTGCGGCATTTGTTATCATCTCTCCAAACAATTTAATTGCTGCTGTTTTCCCTATTCCCGTTTTTCCTATAATTAAAATTTTACGCGATAAAGCATTTGGATTTGTAATTAACACTAAAAAAAGTTGAGATAATAACACCAATTCCTTTTCTCGATGTATTAACTTCTCTGGAATGAAATTAATATCAAGTTTACTCTCGTTTTTGAATAATGAAGGTTTTTTTAATAAATCTTCAAAGTAATCTATTGTTATAAAGAACACCCGATAAAATTATATTAAAAGTTAGAGAATTATTGTATATAATAAAATACAGAGTAGTAGTTTTTGATTATTAATTAAATAATTTTACATTTAATCAAACAATTTTCTCTTTGGAAATACCAAACACATCTCGCAAGATCAATACTCGCTCTCAAAATACTTTAAATAAACAAGTAATAATTTTTTGTCGGATATTTTATGCCATCATTGTATCTATAGAATTTGGTCCACAATGGTCGGAATCCACTCTATCTTGAATCGATATCCGCACAGTGAAATCCTCGTTGGGAGTGTATACAATTGTGGGGTCGAGAAGGTCCACGCTCAGTGTTACGCCATTTCGGTTAATGTCAGAGGATAAATCATAAGTTCCTGTTCGATTATCGACAAAAACCTGTATCGATTCATATGCAACGCCTGAAGAGTGCGGCGAACCTAAGTTGCAATCATAAGCATCGAAGAATAAGCTACCTGCAACAGACGAACCGGGACTTGGTCGTATGTTTTCTATGATAGGTATTTCGGTATCGACGTAAAATTCCCATGAGTAGGATGGACTGCTCAATCCTCTGTTATCGAATACTGGCGATAGAACCAGTGGCACAGAACCAGACGAGAAATAATTCACTGGTGGATGAAGCCTTATAGTATCGTTTGCATACATGAGTTCCGGACTACCCCAGGCGAAAATATCACTTCCCACAGTTAAAACCAGACTCTCTGGAACAATAGGATCGATGTGATCAACTGCGATTAATATTGTCTGCGTTCGGCACGCGGTAAACGAACTGTCGGGTGGATCGACGAGAGTTGCCGATGGCGCTTGTGCCGAGACATTGGTTACGTTTATAAATGAAACGAGTATTAGTAATGTAATATATCTCCAATTCATTTAGCCCCCCTTTGAAACTTAATTTAAATATTTCCTACCAAGATAGAATAAAAGGCTATATGTGTCAATAAATTTGGATTAGCAAATTAAAACCGATTTTGAAATAAAAAAACGAGTTAATATTCTTTTGTTCATAACGTTTTTCAGAGAGTATATTTAAAAGAATAAATTTACAGCATTAATTCTTGATTTTATTTTAATGCAACACATCATTATAATAAATGGGCAAGAGAAAGATTAACTTAAATTTAATTACATTGCTTCTCAGATG
>JABCSY010000086.1 GCA_018238625.1 Promethearchaeota archaeon | reverse complement strand
CAATTGGAGCGTATGAATTGTCCGTCCCAGATGAGGATTCTTGGGATAATTATCCCGCAATCAACACATTCCTTCACTAATAGTTGAAAAAACTCGAATAACGCTTCAGGAGGGATTTTAGTCAATACATAACTGATATCCTGTGCTTTTGGAAAGAAATTGGGGTCGTGAGTAATGTTGAATAAGGGAGGATAAGGGAGAAACTTACCCATTCTTTCTATACCGGAGTAATTCTTGAAGCCCAGATTGATCCGCAACATTTCGTAAGCAAGCACATCTTCAATAAACATGTCTTTAAAAGAGACGCCGCTATTTTCAAGCCTTCCTTGTAATTCTTGGAAAAAGCTAAAATCGTTAAGTTCAAACAAGTTTTCAAATACCCCGTTAAACCCTTTAAGATATCGATGCATATCCCATTCCTTTTTAGAGATCACTCCTATTCCAAACTCTTTAAAACAAGGGATCTTAACGCGAGAGAACCTATATAAATACTTATCTTTTAGTCGGGGCGCCCAATCTATAAAATCCTGTATCCTCTTCTGGGAGTTGGGTGTGGAGCTCGTGGTTGGAGCTCTCCTTTTACCCCATGTGGGATGTATGGAAATCCATCGAAATTTTTTTCGGGCGTTTCTGTAATCTTTTGGAACGCTCATGTCGTATTTTTCGATGGATCTTAATCCAATAAAGTCTGTCAATTGAGTTTGATAAATACTGGATTTAATTCTATATAGGATTATTATCATAACGAGTCAGTTTTAAGATCTATAATAAACTATTAGATAATCGCCTATTTATTCTTTTTGGTTAAGATTCAAATCTATAATTAATTGTTTATAACTTTCCTCTCTTAAATACAATTCTATGTTAATAGAACCCTAGGGAACTTAATCTTGAGGCTTAAATCTTGCGCTCGCTTCTCTTGTAAGGGAGGTCTCAAATCTTACGACATAAATCTAATAGTTATAGAACTATTATAAAGGATGTAATTAATACAAGAATAAGTAAAAAAAATAGAGAATTTAAAAGTTAAAATTCACTCAATTTTTATATTAAAGTTTTCAAAATCTCTGTTAAATCAGAAATGAAATCTGAAACTTTTTCTAAAAACTTTTCTTTTAATTTTTCTTTCATAACAACCGAGACAAATAAAGATTCTTCTTTGAGTTTTATTCGATGTAGATATGATGTTAATTCGTTTCCAATTGTTGAAAAGGTAGAATCAGTCTCATATGATTCTTCTTGCATTCTTTTAAGTAAAAAGAGGTGCTCCTTAATCGACTCGAGAAGTTCAATGTAAATTTCGGGTTCTATAACGTCGTTGTAGAACTCGCTCATAATAATGCCGTTTTTATCGAATACTATTAACGATTTACTGTCAAATTCCTTGATGTACTTTTCTAAAAGCTCAGAAAGTTCAAAGAATTTTTCATCAAATACAGACAACCCATAAGAAATAAGTTGAACTATTGAAATAATATCGTAAATTGATGTTTGTTGGAATAGGAATTTAAATGAAGGATATTTTTCTAAAGTCTTTTCTCTTAATTCTTCGATCTGATCAACCATTTCATCGTTTCCACGAAATTCGGGATCGAATTTATGGAAGCTAATTATTACAGGAACATCTATCTTATGCTTCTTGAAATTATGCAAAATCATATCTAAATAAGCGAGAGAAGTTCCTATTCTTTCTGGATCTTGAATGTCAATGATATATACTAGCAAATCAGTATCCGCAAAATAAAGCTCTTGCTTTTCTTGGTATAATTTTCTATATTGTTCTTGCCCGCCCATATCCCAAAATACAATTTTGTTTTTTAGAAATTCAGTTGCTTGATATTCAACTCGAATCGTTGGTGTAAGGGAAATTATATCTTTATGAAAGTCATATTTCTTATTTAACGCAAGTAATATCGATGTTTTACCCGCGTTATCTAAACCAGCTATAATTACCTTGATAAATCGTTCCATTATCGTGAACCAATATTTATATTTTTTATAAACACTTGTTAAAAAAAATAACGATAAAACCTTTTTTAAACGAAGATTATAATGAAATTTTTTAATATTAAGTGAAATTCATTATTTTTAATCTTATGGTCTTTTTCTGTTTTACTTCCCAATATCTCAAATTTCTAATATTACTTAAAAAATACATACATGATATCGCCATTTTATAATGAGAACTATTTTAATTTCGTTAAACAGTAATTTATAAAAGTGGATTGAATTGAACGAAGAGGAAAACCAATTTTTGGAATTTTTACATTACCAAATAAATCAGAAAAATAGATTTGAGAACGTAGTACGAAAGATTCCCATGTTTAAAAGCATGATACAAGATGGTCATAAAACTATCTTAAAGATGATAGATAAATTCGAAAACATTCGCCGTCGAGAAGTATATGACAAGCTAGTGCACGAATTTAATAACATGAATCAAATAAATTAATTATTTTTTACTTTTATTATTTCAACTACTCTCCTATAGCTGTCACAAAAATTTCACGAACTCGAAATTTTTCGTCGTTTTCAACGAAAATGATATTTTGCCACGTCCCTAGGATTAATTCCTTGTTTTTGAATGGAAAAGTTTGAGATGTTTTAAGAAGAAAACTCCTTAAATGACCTGCTCCGTTATGATCGTGCCACGTATTATGATGTGCATAATTTTTATCATATGGAATTAGTTTTTCAAGTAGATCCTTAATATCATGCTTAACTATTCCGGGTTCGTATTCCGTTGTAGAAATAGCTCCAGTAGATCCGGCAACATGTACGTTTACGATGCCATCTTTCAATCCACTTCTCTCAACCGCACTTTGAACTTGAGGTGTAATATTTATTACATCGCAATAAGCTTTCGTTTTAATTTCAAACGTTTCTAATACAACCGGCACGATTTCTTCTCCTTTTTCTTTCTTTTTAATAATAAATTTAATTAATTATCTTAATTTAAGCTATTTATAACTGAGCACTTTTTATTGTATTGAATCAAAATATCGTATCGAATCAAAATGAATGACAAGCTAAAGGAATTTTTAAAAAAAATACACGATCCGAAGAATAAGCTTCCAGTTTACGCCACAATAATTGTACGTCCCGGCAAGAATATACTAGATTTTAAAATTAAAAAAGAAGAAGTGAACATTTTAAAAGTAATTGCTCACGAAGAAAAAAGTACAGGCTGGTTTACTCATTCATTTCATATTCCGATAAAAAATTTAAGCCTTTCGGCTGACTCTAAAAATAAAGAGATTCTATCACATTTATCTAATCCAAACAAAATATCAAATAAAGCAACTAAAGCTTATGTTGAAGATATTTTAAGGAAATACATTGATATTTTACCTGAGAAAAAGAAACATTACTTTAAAACGCAGAGATATAAGAAAAAGAAAGAGATGCAAACTGGCGTTAAGTTAAAAGGATTTTAATTATTTTATTACCATTATTTATCAACTTCGTAAGGGCATTCCATTCAATTCGACAAACTCGTCTTGTTTTGGTTTCTTTTCTCGATATGGATTTCTAACATCTTTGATTTTTCTGGCAAAGGTCATGTAGCCCGTATGCCCGATCATTCGAACTTCGGGATGAGTTGCATTTTTTTTCACTTGAAGTTTTCTTTTACTCAATTCGTATGTATTTATTTCATAAAATCCGTTTTCTTGTAGAGCAAAAGTTGTTTTTTTTACTTGTTCTATCGCTGGCGAAAACGATACAAATGTTCCACTAAATTTAAGATAGCCTCTAACTTTTTCAACAGCCTTCCAGGGTTGTGGCATATCTAAAACAACTGAGTCTACATCGTTATGTCCTAAGTCATCGTTTAAAATATCTCCAAATTGAATTGAGACAAAATTTTGTAATTTTGCGTTAATAACATTCCTTTGAGCCCGTTTTAGACTCTTTTCTCTGATATCGTACGAAAATATATGCCCCTCGGGCCTCACATAATTTCCTAAAATACATGTTAATGCTCCCGAACCACACCCTGCTTCGATAACTTTGCTGCCAGGGCCAATTCCTGTGTATATTAAAATTAATCCTGCGTCTTCTGGATAAATTATTTGAGTTTTACGGCTCATGTAAGTTACATAATCAGAAGGTAAAGGTTTAAAAACGTAGAATTTATATCCTTGAGTGTCATAGGGTCGAGAAAAAATTACAGAACCAAATGGTTTTCCTATTAGATCATCAAACTTTATGATCCCTTTATGTGTATGAAATTCTCCCCCTGATTCTACCCTAACCAACCATTTTCTTCGTTGATCAAGAATTAGGTAAATCAAATCGTTTTCTTTTATTATCTCTTCGGTCATAATTAAACTCTTTTCCAAAAATCGAATTTTTCCAATAATATCTAAATTGTTCTAATAATTTCGCTGTCATTAATTTTACAAAATTGTAACTTTTTGATAACGTTTTTAATAATTTAAATGAGTTTTTGCAAAAAATATAAAATATATGTTAAATTGAAATAATCTATCATTGTTTATGCAACCTTTTTTATAAATACTCGTTAATGATTTAATCCTATGAGTAGTGCCAACAAGAATACAGCTCAAATTTCAAAAATCTCTTTTAAAGAACTTCAAATTCAAATTGAAGAATTTAGACAAAAACGAGATGATTTAAACAAAAAAACTAAAAATTTTATTACCGATTTACAAGCAATTGACCGTGAAATCGAGGATTATTTAAAACTTGTGAAAAACGATTACAAAAAGCGAAGAGATCACTGGAACGATAAGGTAAAGAAATTAAAAGACAAAAAAATAGAATATAAGCAATTACTAGATAAATTCATTGATGAAGGAAAAACAATTCTGAAAGCAAGCAAAAAGGGAAAAAATACAAAGAAATTTGTCTCTATTAAACAAATCGATAAGAAGATAGACAATCTAGAAAGAAGAATAGAAATAGAAAATTTAGAGATTGTTGAAGAAAATGCAATTGTTGACAAAATTAGAGAATTAGCTAAAATTAAACATGATTTCTTGGATGAGCAACAGAACAACGATTACTTTAGAATTGAGCGCAAAATCCAAATTGTTAAAATTAATTTAAATAAGATTTATGAACAACTAAGTAAATGGTCCAATAAATCTCAAAATTACCATGCCAAAATGCATGAAACATACGAATTAATAAACGGATTAAGAGAGAAAAAGAAAACTCTCGAAGAAGAGTTGATCGAAAATAAAAAAGCAGCAGATTCATACCACGAACAATTTTTACAAGTTATGAACAAAAGAAAAAAAATATCAAAAGGAAAACGACCATATAACGGCCCTCATAGTAGGTCAAAAACGCCGTATAGAAAGAATTCAAGAAGAAACGATGAACTTGAAAAGATGAAGCGAGAAAAATTAGCCGTTGCGTTGGAGAAACAAAAGGCGGGTAAAAAGCTAAATCTATTTGAAGCTCGATTAATCCTCGAACAACCGAAAGAGTAAGTTAAGATTTAGGTTAGAAAAAACTCCTTGTTATGATTACTTTTATTTGATTATAGAATAAATTCAGATTTAACAAGGAGAATTTGAAATGCGATTCATTAGCACCTCTATGGATATTGTATTGTGGCTTTTGTCGTTATTATTGGTTAAAAAATCTCGCAAAGTTCCCTTCTAAACGAGTAACAGAATATAAATAGATTTATTTTTTCTCTTTGTTTATCTTATTTTTCTTAATATATTTTTGGTAAATCTGATTGTAATGTTATCCAAATTTCAAACATATAACTAAAATTCTTAGAAATTTGTCGTAAGATTTAAAATTATTTGCATTTTATTATAATGCAATAAGAACTTTAAAATTCTAAAAAAAAAGATTTGATAAAATTTGAAAAATAAAGTCGAAGAAATTAGAAATATATTAATTAAACATGGTGATTTCTTCCAAAAGGCAATCCCACTCATAGCTTCCGAAAATATCACTAGTCACGCAGTAGACGAAGCTTGTAATTCTGATTTTTCTCATAGGTACGCAGAGGGGTGGAGTGGACAGCGTGTTTACGCAGGTTGTAAATATATCGATGAGATTGAGGACATCTGTATGGAACTTGCTAAGGAATATTTTAAATGCGTTCATGCCGATGTAAGGCCCATATCTGGAGTTGTTGCTAACTTAGCGATGTATAACGCATTTACATCAGAAAATAATGGTAAAATGTTAATAATGCCTATACCAAAGGGGGGGCACATCTCTCACGCGCCCAAATTCACAAAGAGTGGGATGGCGATTTATGGCACTGCGGGAACCGTACGAGGGTTGAATATCGAATACATGGCTTTTGATAACAACGAGATGAACATAGATCCTGATGCAACTTCAAAAATTATAAGGGAAGTTAAACCCGAAATGGTTTTATTTGGCGGTTCAGTGTTTCTTTTCCCCCATCCTGTCAAGGAGCTTAGTGATGTTGCGAAAGAGATTGGCGCTAATGTAGGTTATGACGCTGCTCACGTGGCGGGTTTGATTGGTTCAGGTTACTTTCAAGACCCCTTAAAGGAAGGAGCGGACGCAATGACGTTAAGCACGCACAAGACGCTTCCAGGGCCTCAGCATGGCGCTCTTCTATCAAATCGAGAGGATTTAATCGATACATTACGATCGTGTACCTTTCCGGCTTTATTATCTAACCATCACTTACATAACGTTGCGGGATTAGCTGTAGCATTAGCAGAGATGTTAGAGTTTGGTAAAGAATATCATAAAAATGTTATTAACAACGCAAAAGCTTTAGGTCAAGCTTTATATGAAAGGGGTATAAATGTGCTTATGGAACATAAAGGTTTCACGGAATCTCATCAAATAGTTATTGATATAACTAATTTTGAGAAAACCATCGGGCTCGGGGGTGCGATAGAAGCATTACTTGAATCTACTAACATTATAGTGAATAGAAACTTACTACCTTGGGATATTTCAGAGGGGAGACACTATAAAGATCCAGGAGGTTTAAGATTGGGAACTTCTGAGATCACTCGTCTTGGAATGGGCAAAAGTGAAATGGTTGAAATTGCAGAATTTTTCAAAGCATTGTTGATTGATAAAAAGGATCCTAAGAAAATTAAACAAGATGTATTGGAATTTAGAAAGGGTTTCCAAGAAATTAAGTATTGTTTTCAATCTCCAAATAAAGCGCATGAATACATGAAATTTTTTTAATTCTTTTTTTTTACTTTTTTTAGCTTAAATAGTAAAATTTATCTTCAATTACATATTTCTACAAGTATCTATACTATATTAACAAAAGTATGTGATATGAATACTATGAGCCCTCTAAACCTCGATGTCCTTAAAAAAAGCGAAAATAAAATAGTATTTGTAATAGAAGGTATTTCTATTGAAATGATTAATGCTATGCGGCGAATAATCCTAACTGAGATTCCTGTTATGGCAATTGATGAAATAATAATCCTAAAAAATGACAGCCCGCTTTACGACGAGATAATTTCTCATAGGATGGGCTTAATTCCTCTGAAAACAGATTTAGATGTATACAAGTTACCTCACGAGTGCGATTGTTTAGGATATGGATGTCCCTTATGCCAAGTTTCTTTAACATGCGAAATTGCAAACACTACTAGTGCGCCTTTAGATATTTACTCGGGTGATTTAAGTTCAAACGACCCTAAGATCGTACCAGTTGATCCATACATCCCAATAGTTAAAATTGATAAGAACGCCAAAATCATTATTGAAGCTTACGCAATCTTAGGTTTTGCTAAAAATCACGCAAAGTGGCAAGCAGTATCAAATGTGGCTTTCAGACTTTATCCTATAGTTGAGTTCAACGCAAACGATTTTAAAGACCCAGAGGAGAAAAAATTAATTGTTAAAATGTGCCCCAAAAAACTATTTGAAATGGCTAACAATGATTCTTTAAAAATAAAAGAGGATTATTGGAAATCTTGCACTTTATGTATGTCTTGTGAGAAAAATAGTAATGGTAAGATTAAAGTAGTTCCAAAGAAAGGTGTTTATATCTTTTCAATAGAGAGCGATGGTGTTTTACCTTTTAATGTAATAATCAGAAAGGTTTTCGAGATTTTTAACGAAAAGATTGATGAATTTGTTATAAAATTAGAGGAACTTGAAATAGAATCATAGTCAATCAAGAATTTATTTAAATATCTTATTTTGAAGATTTATTTTTAAAATATTCCATCCTATTTTGGATTAAAAAAAAAATATTTGATTTCAAAGAATGGTGTGAATTTTGCCATCAAATTGCATTCAAATCACGCCTTTGAAAAATTAGAAAACTTAATCATCATTATCTAAACACTATTAGAAAAGACTTTCAAACAAATCGATAAAATATTTAAGTTTTGAGCAATTTTCAAGATTATTATTCTAAAATTTCAATAATTGAGCACAAAATGAGTCATCGTATAAGCGGTCCTTCAAATTATTATAATAGAAAGTTAATTCGTGATTTATGGAAGACAAAAAGACGAATTTGGAAAATGGTTTCAAAAAAACTATCAGGACCTAGGAATAATCGAGTAGAAGCAAATCTCTACCGAATCAATAAGAAAACTAAAGAAAATGATGTTATAGTGGTTCCAGGTAAGGTATTGTCACTTGGTGATTTAGACCATAAATTAACTATTGCTTGTTTAGATTGTTCTAAACCTGCTCGAAAAAAAATTGAAATTTCAGGGAGTAAGCTTTTGTCAATTGAAGAATTGCTTGAACAAAATCCTGAAGGAAAAGAAGTAAAGATATTTTACTGATAATTAAAAACGAGAGAGAGATAAATGCAAGAATATCTGTTAATAGACGCTACAAACAAGATTTTAGGAAGGTTTTGTAGTCAAGTAGCTAAGAAAGCGCTATTAGGTGAGAAAATTGTTATAATTAATGCTAAAGAAGCAATAATTAGTGGTACTAAACGAAATATTCATGAAAAATATTTATCTAAGCTCAACATTAGCACTGCTACAAATCCTAGAAGAGGACCCTTCTGGCCAAGGCGACCTGATACTTTCATGAGAAATGTAATTAAAAAAATGCTCCCAACAAAGAAAATCCGAGGTAAAGACGCTCTTAAAAGGGTTCATGTATATATCGGAGCTATTCCACACCGCTACCAGAACAGGTATCAAAAGTTAATTCCTATAGAAATACCTAATGCAGGTAAGCAAAGACTCTCGTACTATAACAAATTTATTACATTAGAAAACCTTTGCTCTCGAATTGGATGGAAAAATACACAAATTGAGGCTTAAATATTATGTCTGAAAGAACAAAAATAATTCAATCTTCGGGTAAAAGAAAAACAGCGATTGCTCGAGCAGTATTAAAATACCCTGCGAAAGGGCAGATTAAAATTAACAATGTCCCTTTAAAAAATTATGAACCGGATATTGCTAGAATGAGAATCCAAGAAGTTTTCGAAGTTGTCGATCATCCCAAGCTAGAAAAATGTGATATCACTGTACATGTAAAAGGTGGCGGAACAATGGGTCAAACAGATGCCGTCCGTATTGCTATTGCTAAATCCATAAACAAGTTTATTGGAACAAAAACTATTGAAAAAACTTTTAGAGAATATGACGAGTCGTTGCTTTCGGGGGATTCAAGGAGAACGGAGCCCAAACACTTCGGTGGAAAAAAAGCTCGAGCTCGAAGGCAAAAATCATTCAGATAATTTACAATTTTTCCTTAATTCTTATACAAAACATCTTTCATTACAGGCAACTAGTTGGTACTATCTCTTTTTTTTAACAATAAAATTTTGAAAAATCATATCATATCCCTCGTTGAAATCGCCATTTACAAGTCCTTTCACGAGATGTGATCTTAGCCGAATAATGAAAATCTCCCTTTACTACAGAATAGAGCCAAGCGTTATGGTCATATCTATAATATTTCACACGATTCATTTCCCAAGGTTGAAATAAAAAAAACTTTTAAATATACTATCCCACATTTCAACCTATTATGGCATAAATCGAAGTTATAGTACAATGAAAGGGATACTAAGAAATAAGTAAAACGAAATTTTTTATAGTTACTAACATAAACAAAATTGGATTAAAATGAGCTTAAAATGTTATTACCATCCAGAAAGAGAGGCACAAAGTAAATGTGAAAAATGTGGGAAGCTAATTTGTTTAGAATGCAAAAAGGCTTTTAACAAAACACATAAAGCATCTGAAAGATCGTATTCTACTAGGCACGAATATTGTCAAGTTTGTTACTTTAATCACATGTCTTTAGCAGTTTATAAAACTCCAATAAGTTATTTTGCATTTATAATCGTGCTTATAATTTTTCTAATAATTACAAATGTTGCCTTTGATTCTGTAGGTTATAATAATCCGATGCCAATTTTTTTAATACCATTTATTATAGTTTTAATTATTGCGTTTATCTTCAGCATAATTCATGGTGCTAAAAAAAGAGAAGATTTGATGGACCAAAAGAATAGCTTCCTATTGAACTTAAAAAACTCTTCTTCGAAAAAGAAAGCTGTGATAATTCCAACATGCAAAAAGTGCGGTAAGAAAATCGACTCAAACATTATAATCTGTCCTCATTGTGGTTGTGATATCAAGGATTAATATAAAATACACTTTTGCAAATTTCTTATATTTTCATGTTAATTCTGTTTTTGCTCCTAATTTTACAATATCTTCAATAAAATTTGGATAAGAATCCTTCACAATTTCGATATTCACTATCTGAGAAAAGCCTTCAGCATACAAACACGCAACGGTAAACGCCATAGCAACCCTGTGATCGTTTTCGTGATTAATATTAGCACTTTTTAAGTTATCACAATGATATATAGTAAGTTTATCTTCTTTTTCTTCTACTACAACTCCCATTTTACCTAATTCTCTAGCAATTATTAATATTCTATCGCTTTCTTTATCTCTTAGACTTGAAGCATTATATAATTCAGTCTTACCTTCAGCAAATGCGCCAATAATGGATAATATGGGAAATAAGTCGGGATTTTCGCGGATATCAATATCCAAACCAATTAACGGATGTTTCTTTAGATTACCATTAACAGTAATAGAATTTTTATCTCGATTAACTTCGATATTTGCTCCCATCTCTTGTAAAATCTTAATTATTTTTTGATCCCCTTGAGGTTTGTCAAAATTAAGATTGGTTATAATTATCCTAGAATCTTCGGGAGATAGTATAGCCGCAGCTATAATAAAAGATATTGAAGAAAAGTCACCAGGGATTTCGTAAGTTTGGGCTCTATATTTCTGCCCACATGAGATTATGTATTTACCAACTTTTTGTTCGTCTAAACTTTCTTGAATGTTAATTCCAAATGAGTTTAAAACATCTAAAGTTATATTTACATATGGATAGGAAATAAGAGGAGTTGTAATTTCAACTGTAATATGATTGGTTTTTTTACAAATTAACAATGGGCACACCATCAATAGAGCTGAAACAAACTGAGAGCTAACATCCCCTTGAATTTCTACAGTACTACATTTTTTACTTTTTCGCTTGATAATTAACGATTCTTCGGTTAAGTCATAGCTACCGCCAATACTTTTCAAAGCGTTTAATAATGGAAGAATTGGTCTCCTTCTTTTAATAAACTCGCCCGAAAAAGAAAGACCCCCTTTAATCACCATAGCTAACGCGCTAAATATCCTAATAGATGTACCTGAATTTTTGCAGTTGAATAATGGATTAATTTGTTTAATTAAACCTTCATACCTCTTAACTATGTATGTATCGTTTGATGCTTTCGTAATTCTATGGCCCAAAGACTTTAAGAAGTCTATAGTAACCTTAACATCACCAGAGGTTAAAGGGTTTTTAATTATTGATACTCCTTCGGCGAGGCTCGCAGCTATAAAAACGCGATGAGAATAACTTTTAGAAGGTGGTGCAATAATTTCTCCTTGAAGTCTCGTTGTAGGGGATATTCGAAGTTTCATTTGGAATTTTTCAACATTTAAAATTATTAGTTGTTAAATAAAAATAATAAATTAATGATTAAACACGAATATAACACAATTAAATTCAATCTTTGCCAAAGTCCCGTAAGTCCCAATATTCCATTTTTCTTTTCTGAAACAATAAATAATGAAAAAGTCAAAATACCTAAAATGAATAAAATTATATTTAAGATAATTACAAATTCCTCAATAAATAAAGCATAAAAGGGATTCATTAATAAAAAAAGAAAACCAATTCCCGAACCTATTCCATGAATTTTTCCATCTTTAGATTCTTCTTCCCCTTTAGGGTCTTCAGGATATTTACCAGCAATAATACAACCCAAACCAAAAATAATAATTCCAATAACATAAAGATTTTTAAAAATACTTAGAACATTAATCGATAAGAAAAGTAATTCTTGTAGAATTCCTCCTATAATAAACATAAATCCAACAAAAATTAAATTAATGGATTCTTTTCTTTTTACTGGACTAACATGAGATCCTAACTCACTAATTGTTAATTTTAAATGACTATAATTAGGATATTTGGTACTAATAATAAAGGGAATAAATATATCTGAAATTGAAGCAATTAAAAAAAAGATTAAAGTTAGCATTGATAAAAGTGACATAGAATAAAAAATCTAATAAAACCTAAAAATACTTCTAAGTTTTATTTGAAATGAAAGGCTTGAAAAAAGAATAGAAAAAAATACACATTATCACCAATTTCTGTTGACCTTTAATTTGTTCTTAGATTTTGTACTTCTTCTATTATTCTTTACAGTTCGGTTAGTTTTATTATCTTCCACTAAGTGACTAAGGATATCAAGATTTAGAACATTCATATTTTATTAATAAAATGTAATAAAAAATACATTAGTAAATCATAAATATACTGAAAATAAGAATATTATTTACATTATTTATATCTTAATATATTAATTATATCGTATAATTGATTGTATCCTTGATTATTTATAGCTGGGTTGATAAAATTGGGAGATAACACGTTTGGAAAAATTTTTAAAATCACTTCGTTTGGAGAAAGTCATGGTATGTTAGTAGGTGTTATTATTGATGGAGCGCCTGCTGGGTTAGAATTTGATTTAGATCTTATTCAAAGAGAATTAGATAAAAGAAGACCTGGACAATCTCATTTAACGACATCTCGAGCAGAATTAGACAAAGTCGAAATTTTAGCGGGAATTTTTAATAATAAAACGACAGGAGCTCCAATTTGTCTGATAGTCAAAAATGAGGACGTAGATTCGTCAAAATACGACCGATTTAAAGAAGTGCTTAGACCGTCTCAAGTGGATTACGTTATTTCGCAGAAGTTTGGAGGCTTCGCCGATCATCGCGGATCTGGAAGATTTTCAGGAAGAATTACAGTAGGATTCGTAATGGCGGGAACACTAGCTAAACAAATCTTAAATAAGGTAAATATTTCAGTCTTTGCGTACACAAAAAGTATTGGGAAAATTGAAGATTCAACAAATTATTACATTAAAGATATCAACACTTTTATCAAGAAAAGAGAAGTTTCACCTGTAAGAGCATTAAATACGGATTTATCAAAAAAAATGGAACACGAAATTGAAGAAGTTAAAAAAGCTAACGATTCGATCGGAGGAACTATTAGTTGTATAATCAATAACTTTCCCGTTGGAATTGGCGGACCTATATTCAATAGTCTTGAATCCAATATTAGCAAGGCTATTTTTTCTATACCCGGAATAAAAGGAATTGAGTTTGGGGCTGGGTTTAAGGCTGCAAAAATGAAAGGGTCTGAGCATAACGACCCATGGACTATAAAAGAGGGGAAAATTAGAACCGTGAAAAACGATTCTGGTGGGATTATAGGGGGAATATCTACAGGTATGCCAATTAAATTCACTGTTGCAGTCAAACCAACGCCTTCTATAGGATTGACTCAAAAAACAGTGAATGTTAAAACAATGAAAGGAGAGGAAATTAAAATAGAAGGGCGTCATGACCCTTGTATTGTCCCAAGAGCCGTTGTAGTTGTTGAGTCTATGGCGGCTATAGTTCTATTAGATTATCTTTTAATTGAAGGAAAAATCCCTTCAGTGTTAAAAACCTAAATATTTTTAGACACTATAATTATCGAGTAATAATTAAAAATGTTCTTAATTTTCTAAAAATATCTTGTATTATTAATTAATGCTATATCTATTCAAACAATTTAAAATAAAAAAGGGAGAGAAAAAATAATGAAGGAAGCAAAAGAAACTATAACAGCAATTTTGCTTGGTGCCGGTAATAGAGGAATGACTGTTTATGGTGAATACGCATTAAAATATCCAGAAAAGTTGAAATTTTTAGCAGTTGCTGAACCTATTAAGATCAGAAGAGAAAAATTTGCTCAACTTCATGAAATTCCCCCTAATAAGTGCTTTAAAAGTTGGGAGGATTTATTACAAGAAGAAAAGTTAGCCGAAACTGTTTTTATTTGCACGCAAGATCAAATGCATATTGAACCTACAATTAAGGCGTTAGATATAGGGTACAACGTCCTATTAGAAAAACCTATGGCTCACACTTTAGAAGGTTGTATCAGAATTGTCAAAAAAGTTGAGGAAACTGGTAGAATACTAGGAATTAGCCATGTTTTAAGATATACAAGTTTCTTTTCGACTATTAAAAATACTATTCAAAAAGGGTTATTGGGAAATCTTGTAAACATTTCACATCGAGAAAATGTAAGTTGGTATCATATGGCGCACAGTTTTGTTAGAGGAAACTGGAGGAATGTTAGAGCATCATCCCCTATGATACTAGCAAAATGCTGTCACGATCTTGATTTGTTATTTTGGATGGTTGGTGCTTTACCAAAAAAAATAAGTTCGTTTGGAAGTTTAATACATTTCAATTCAGCCAATTCTCCTAAGGATGTTCCAGAATATTGCGTAGAGGGATGTCCTATAGAAGATACTTGCTTGTATTTCGCTCCAAGAATATATATCGATATAATTCCGATAATTCAAATATTAGAAAAAAGCGATAAAAAAGGATTTAGATTTCTCGCTAATCTGAGAAAAAAACACATAAAATTATTAACTGGATTGAGTAAATTAATTAAACTTTTACAGCGATTGAGATATTGGAGGGATTGGCCTGTGGAACCTCTTTATTCCGGTCTTCCTGAAGAAAGTATCGAAGATTACTCTGATGAAACGAAAATGAGAATTCTAAAAACGAGTCCTTACGGTAGGTGCGTCTATAAATGCGATAACGATGTAGTTGACCATCAAGTCGTTAATATCGAATTTGAAAATAATGTGACAGCTAATTTAACTATGCATGGATTTAGTGAAAGGGAGGGGCGTACTTTAAGGATTGACGGAACTAAAGCTACGCTAATTGGACAATTCTCCGATGCGGGGCAGAAAATTACTTTATTCGATCATTTTTCAGGTACTGAAAAAGTAATTTTTTCTCAACAGCTCTCACTTGATTATTCTGGTCATGGTGGAGGCGATTTCTCGTTAATCGATGCGTTTTTAGAAACTTTAGCTGGTAAGAGCAAATCCCAACCTTTAACAAACGCAAACGAAACTTTAGAAAGTCATCTCATGGCTTTTGCTGCGGATGAATCTCGTTTAAAAGGAAAAGTTATTGAGATGCAAGAGTTCCGTATAAAAGCACAAAAATAGAATATAACTAATTTTTAGTTAATTTTAATTAATTTAACTTTATAAGATACATATAGTCCAAAAAAAAAAAGAATTGTTTAGGATGAGTAGAAAAATTGATACTTCTGCGCAGTTTATCGAGTTTTTCGTTAAAAAAGGAAAATATTTAGTTGAGTTAGCAGATAACCATTTTAAAAATAGAGAATATAAAAAATCCCTTGAATTACTCTCTCAAGCGCATACAATGTTTGAAAAGGGAGGAGCAAAAGCAGAAGCAGAAGATGTTAAAGCAAGATTTAACGACATAAAAAAGAACTTCTTCTCAAGCACTAAGACTTAGTTTTTGGTCATATTTTGTATTTTTCTATTAATATCCGCTATATGTGGTCCATCCCAAAATACTTTTCTACATGTTGGATTAGCACATTGAAAAAATTCATTGTAGGTCAAAAAAGTTTCATGTTTCACTAAGTTTTTTATCAAAATCTTATCAGGAACTTCTTGAAGAGGTGAATTACAAGTCGAACATCTCGCATTTTGGATGTTAAATTTATAAGATAATTTTAGCTTTACCTTAAGTTGGTTTAAATAGTTATACACACCTTTTCCTTCTAGAAATATTGCTTTTTCCCTTATTTTTTGATAGAACGGCAAATCTTTAGTTATAACAATTCTATTATGCTCTTCGGCATATAGTTTTAATTTTTCGTCCGGAACGGGATCAACATGATAATAATCGATTAAATCGTTAGCATAAATTGTATCGTAACCAAAAATTCTTAAGAATCGCGCGAGTTTTCCTAACATTGCATCTGCAAGAAATTTCATACCTATTACAATTATATTTAAGTCATAAAATAAATTAATATATTTGATATTTTTAATAAATCTAAAATTATTAGCTGATTTTGAATGGAAACTAGAGAATTGATGAAAAAAGCTACGATTTTTCACGGTCATATATGTCCAGGTATCGCTATAGGCGTATTAGTTGCTAAATACGTTTTGGAACACGGTTTTGAGCGTTCCTCTGACGAGGAGCTAGTAGCTGTTGTCGAGACGGATAATTGTAGCGTTGACGCGCTTCAGACGTTATTAGGTACCACGTATGGTAAAGGCAATTTAATTCATAATGATTATGGTAAGAATAATTATAAGATATACAGTAGAAAGAGCCAAAAAGCGGTTAATTTAGCTTTAAAAGCTTCAGTTTTGGATAGTAAAAAATTATCAAGGGATGAAAAAATTCAAAAGATATTAGATCTTGAACCTGAAGAACTCTTTGATATAAGAGAAATTGAATTTGATCCTCCAATATTGGCTCAAATAGAAGAATCGGTTCCTTGTGAAATGTGCGGTGAACTTACAATGGACAGCCGTATCATGGGATATCAAGATAGAAATATATGCATTCCTTGTTATAAAGCAATAAAAAAATGAAGAAATTTAAAACCAAATTTTTTATCAAAAATCCGATTTAATTTGCGATCTGATATGAATAATCAATCTAAAGTTACTTTACCTGGTGCTGGACCTTTTTATTTCGATGGAAATGATATTGGGATTATAATTATTCATGGTGGAGGGGGTGGAACCTGCGCGGACCTAAAGCCTTTAGGTGAGGATTTACACAAAAAAAAGGGGTATACCGTTCATATACCATTATTACCCGGATTTGGAACCTCACCTGAAGATTTACGAGTTACTCCTTTAAGTGCGTGGAAAAGAGCTTTAGAAAAAGAAACAATATTAATTAGAGAAAAATGTGAAAAAATTATAGTTGGAGGTCATTCTATGGGGGGTGTTTTCTCTCTAATATTAGCAAGTAATAATAACATCGATGGAGTCTTTACTATAAGCGCTCCCATTGGAATTCGAGGTTTTGCTCCCAAATTAGTTCCATTGTTAAAATTATTCATTAAATATTATTCAATTCCGTTAAAAGAGTTTAAGCAAGAGACAAATGGAAAATGGGTAGGTTATGATAAAATTCCCCTTAATGTTATTGGAAAATTTAATAAGCTAATGGAGGAAATGAGAAATACATCAGGAGCAATTAATTGTCCTGCTTTATTTTTTCAAGGACGCCTAGACTCAGTAATTAAAAAGAATAGTATGGATTTTATTTATGAAATTGTTAATTCTAAAGTCAGGAAAAAAATATGGCTGGACCATAATGACCATCCAATTCTTTGTAGTCCAGATCACGACGAGATTGTATCCACACTCATAAATTTTATCGATGAGGTTTGTAATTAATTTAAAAAGAATAATCAACAAATAATTAAAAAAAATTTAATTTATCATAATTAGATGGATGTAATTTAAAAATTTTTAAAAATGTTAATTAGGGAATTTTCAGAAAGAGATACAGAGGAAATTACATTATTAATGAAGAAGATTTGCATTTTAAATGGTCAGGAATTTGATGAAGAGAGATGGAGAAATAGTATAATAGAACATATGAAAAAAGATTCAAATTCTGAAGTATTTGTAGCTTTTGATGAGGAACAAAAAGCCATTATTGGAATGGCAAATTGTTCGATTAGAACGT
>JABCSY010000085.1 GCA_018238625.1 Promethearchaeota archaeon | reverse complement strand
GAAAAATGATTGAAAAAGAAGACAATATATACCGAAAACTGCAACAGCAACTAGATACTTTACCCATAGGCTATCCTGCGACTAAATCAGGCGTAGAAATTCGATTGTTAAAATTTTTCTTTACTCCTGAAGAAGCAGAAATTGCTATTAATATGCGATTTATTCCCGAACCTGTGGAAAAGATTTATCGTAGGGTTAAGAAAAAAGTAAAATCCATTGAGGAACTTGAGCTCATCTTAGACAGAATGTATCACAAGGGTGCTATCAATTTAAAGAGAGAGATGGTTGAAGACGAGGAGGAGATAAGATATCATCTCGCCTTTTTAGCAGTAGGCATGTATGAATATCAAGTAAAATCGATTACAAAAGAATTTTATGAAGACATCGAGCAATACTTTGAAGAGGAATACCGAGATGAAATCGTAAGCACTAAAATCAATCAATTGCGAACTATTCCAGTTGAAGAAAGCATCACACCAGAACACAATATTGCAACATACGACGAACTGAGAACAATCATTGAAAGTACCGAGAAGATTGCTATAATGAATTGCATATGCCAAAAAGGGAAAGATCTAATAGGCGAGTCGTGTAAACAGACTAATATGCGCGAGCACTGTTTCGCACTAAATAATTCGGCTCAACATGTCGTAGACATAAATAACGGAAGATTTATAACAAAGGATGAAGCTTTAAATATACTGAAAAAAGCGCAAGAGGAAGGTTTAATCCTTCAACCTGGAAACGCTCAAGATCCTAATTTCATTTGTTGTTGTTGTGGATGTTGTTGCGATCTTATAACAAATTTAAAGAAACTTGAGCGTCCTTGGGAAATGTTTTATTCTAATTATTACGCTATTGTTGATTCAGACTCATGTATCGGCTGCGAAACTTGTTTAAATCGATGTCAGATGAATGCTATTTCGATGGTTGAAAGCATAGCTGTTGTTGAACAAAAATTATGTATAGGGTGTGGTAATTGCGTAACAACTTGCCCTGAACAAGCAATAACGCTAAAAAGAAAAGATAAGGAGACGCTACCACCCAAAACTACAAAAGATTTATATATAAAAATGATGGTTAAAAAAGCAGAATTAAGGCGCGCAGAAAAAGGCACCACATAAAATAATTAATGGAGGTAAAAAATAATGGGAAAAGGTAAGTATGGAAAAGGATATCAAAACAAAGGTCAAAGTTCTAAAGGTTCAGGAAAATCTGCTGGAGGAGCACCAATTCGCGGAGGAAAGATCAAGGCAAGTCATATTTTGGTTGACAAATTTAGTAGAGCCCAAGAATTACGGGAGGACATACAAGCAGGAGAGAAATTTGAAAGTCTGGCACAAAAATTTTCTACTTGTCCAAGTAAAAAAAAAAGCGGCAATCTAGGAGATTTCTCTAAGGGTGATATGGTTCCAGAGTTCTGGAACGCGTGTACGAAGCTAAAAATTGGTGAAATTTCTCAGCCAGTTAAAACTAAATATGGTTATCATATAATAAAAAGAACGGGTTAAAAAAGAATAAATAGCCCAGCACGGAATTCCGATACACGAGAACTTCGTTAATTTTTCGAACCGTGGTCGCAGGGTTCAGGGCCCCAAATGCTTGACCTCTACACCACTGGGCTTTAATAAAATAAAGATTTGATAAATAATAATATATTTTCTGTAAAAAATTTTATTATTCTGAATAAAGATAGATTTTTATAGTTTTTTAACCTTATAATTTATTGGATTACACAGTTCTTAATTGGAGGTTGCTAAAAAAAAAACTTGTTTTTCTTAATACTCTTCTAAATAGAGTATTAAACCCGTGACTGAAAAAAAACAAAACCCCGTATAAACTAAAAAAAAAAATTGCTCCTCCATGTGTAATCCACTTTCTCGAAAAAGTAAACGATTAATTTTACTAGTATTTTTAGAGAAATAATTAACCTTTGAATAATTAAAAGTCTCTATATTTTGTTTTAGAACTTGAATTTTACTAAATTTTTTAATATATTCGAAATAACTAAATTTACCAATATTAATTACTTACTATAAAAATGAGTTTTGGGTATTTTGGCTTGGTTTTACACGGACATATCCCGTGGTGTAAAAGATCTGGAACTTGGCCTGCCGGTGAAGAGTGGGTTTTTGAAGCCATGTTGGAAACATATATTCCCGTGTTGAATCTCTTAAGGGATTTAAAGGAAAGAAATATTAAAACGGCTTTAACTATAAATATAACCCCGATTCTAGCTGAGCTCCTTGCAGATGATTATATGAAACAACGATTTACAGAATATATGGATAGTTTAATTTCAAGAGCTAAAAATGATATTAAACGATTTGAAAGTGATCGCAAAAGAAAAGACATTGCTGAATTTCACTTGCAAAATTTTGAATATGTCTTAGATACATTTTACCAAAATTATTATAGAGATATATTAGGAAGTTTCAAGTGGCTTCAAGACGTAAATATGATCGAATTAATAACTTGTGGAGCAACTCATGGCTTTTTACCCTTATTTGAAAGTGATTCCGCGATATTTTCGCAAATCCAATTAGCTGTAGACACTCATAAAAAATATTTTGGTCGAGAACCAAAAGGAATCTGGCTTCCTGAATGTGCTTATCGACCTAAGGAGTTTAAGGAAGGAAAAGTAAGAGAGAGTATTGATTATTGGTTGAATAATTCTGATATTCAATATTTCTTTGTAGATTCTCATGGAATATTGGACGCTGTATTGATCGAACAAAATAATGATATTGGTTTAAACACAAACTTTGGGTATACTTTAGAAACGGGGGTTTCTGTATTTGGTCGAAATAAAGACACAAGTAAACAAGTATGGGATTCCAAAATAGGATATCCAGGTAATGAATATTATCGCGAATTTCATAGGAAAGATCACGAATCAGGCTTACATTATTGGAGAATTACTGATAAAACCACAGAAAAAGAAAACAAAAAGCTCTATGAAATTGCAATAGCACAAGAAAGAGTTGAGGAGCATGCAAATCATTTTATTTCAGTTTTACATAACGAATTGAAAGTTTTTAAAAGTAAGTTCAATACAAAGGGGATAATTATATCTCCTTACGATTTTGAACTATATGGTCACTGGTGGATGGAGGGAATTAATTGGTTAAAAAAGATATTTGAATTAATACATACCCATGAAAATATAGAAATGATGACTATATCTGAGTACATTTCAAAATATAGAGATGAATTTTCAATAATAAGAATGGGAGAGAGTAGTTGGGGTGAAGGAGGGCATTTTCAAGTGTGGAAGAATCCAGATCATGGATGGATTTGGCCCTATATAAAATCATCAATTAAAGAACTTGAAAAAATATTAGAAGTGAATCCAAATCCAAATGATTGGGAACAGAGAATATTAAAACAAGCCACTCGGGAGTTATTATTAATGGAAGGAAGTGATTGGCCGTTTCTTCTTTATACAAAACAAGCGAAAGAATACGCAAATCAAAGGTTTCACCATCACCATCAACGCTTTAACAAACTTTTATGGGCAGCAAAAAATTTTAACGAGAAGGAAAGAATTGCATTGCAGGAACTTGAAGAAATCGAATCAATCGATTCATGTTTTCAAGATATTAATACTGATTACTTTAAAAAACAATTGTAAGTTTTGTTTTTATTATATTAACTCTCAAAATATGATATCTTGATAAATTTTGTAAGGTTAAAATTAAGATGACTTGAAACTTCTGAATAGTCAAGCAATTATTAGTGCTTAAGATTGTATTTTCTAAATATCTCGTTGAAATACTTATCACTCATTCCAGCAATATAATCTCGTACTATCAAAGTTAACTTATTTTGAGCTTTAAGAGGTTTAAAGTAAGTAGAATAGTTTTCATCGTCGATATATTCTATGTGATCTTTAAAAATCGGAGCGTTGAAGTTATTTTCCTCCAAATCCTTCAGAGATTTTTCAAATATTAATTCAAACTGATTAGTTAAGTTTTCTATGTAAGATATTTTTGAACTTTTACTTTTGTAAAGATCTCTTCGAGTGTATATTTGTTTATAATTAAATTCCTTCAATCTTTTTAACGCTTCAAAAATTTCTTCGCTATAACCAATTATATCGCTATCAAGGCTATTATTTAAAAGGTCCATAATAAGAGTTTTCATTATTTTTCGGTTTGTATCTCCAAGCACATTTGTGCAACTTTTAGGTAAGTCAGACCTTTTAATGAATTTAATTAAAATCGCATCTTCGATATCTCTTCCGATGTATGCTATTGTGTCTGCCAACCTAACTCCTACGCCCTCATAAGACATTGGGATTCTTTTTATTTTGTTTTCGTGAAATGCGTCGTTGTATTCATTTAAATGGGCTTCCCAAGTTTTTCCATTCACTTCAATTGGTTTTAATCCTTGTTCGTAAACTTCACCGTCGTGACAAAGAATTCCGTCTAATACTTGTAGCGTTAAATTTAATCCTTTCGCAGGTTTATTTGGAAACCTTTTTTCTAAGTAAGACAACCAACGACAGCCTTGAGCATTGTGATTAAATGTACCCATATTATACTTGTTACTTATGTCATTCAGTATTTTTTCGCCTAGGTGTCCCCTTGGGCTATGACCTATGTCGTGTGCTAAACTTATAGCTTCCATTAAATCAGTATTTAGTTTTAATATTCGCCCGATCTGACGAGCAATTCTTGAGACTAATAAAACATGTAACGAACGATGTGTGATATTTGCGTTGTTAACACCAAAAAAGACTTGTGTTTTGTCTATATAACGCGCATATGCTTTGCTATGAACGATACGGTCAACATCTCTGAAAAAGGAGGGTCTAATATCGATTTTAGACTCATCGTCTTCTTCGTGCAAGCGTACCGCTTGAGAATCGGATACGGCCTTAAATCCAATATCAGAATCTCTACGCATATGTAATCGGTAAATTTTAAGGTTTTTAGGATCCATTGCTGCTTATTGTAGGTCTCTTATCAAAATTTTTATCAATTCGGCCTAAATGTTTATAAATTTTATTAATATCGCATCATGAGGACACTTCTCTTTACACTCCAAACAAAAGTTACACTCACCTTTACCCGTGAAAAATTCAAACGGTTCATCTAATATTCTAATTTGTTTTGGGCAAATATCTTCACAGATCCCACATTCAGATCGACCTACACATTTAACGGGGTTTCTGGCCAATTTTAGAAAGGAATAATCAGTTATGGCTGAGGAAACTGCTGCAAAAGGGCAAATATACCTACAATATATTCGTGGATACCACACCGAAAGAACCAGGATTAAAGTGTAGAGACCTAATATAATGTATCCTCCAGGTTCTAAAGTTTCGAATTTTACTGGTAAAAAGATATTCTGAATTATATCTGGAAGAAAAACAAAAATAAATTCAGACAAAGAAAAAAATCCTATTGGTCGTTGAGCAAAAACACCTAACTGGGTTTTTAAATCAAGATAAAACAGAACATTCGTATTTTTTGTAATTCCTAATGGGAAAATGATTATTGTGATAATAATTATAAAAACATACTTTATGTTGAGAAGACTCTTATGGGTTCCAAGATTTATCTTCTTTTTTTTAGTAGGTATCGCAGCACATACATCTTGGATCGCCCCAATCGGGCATATCCATCCACAAAAAAACCGATTTGAAAATAATAATATTAATATTAACAAAGCGATAAGAAAAAATGGGAATACGCCTTCAGCCATGGAGAAGAAAATATATTCTATCATTCCAGCTCCATTAGAAAGAGGATTTCTTGGCGAGTTTAAAATAGGTAGTGCCTTAAGAATTCCTTCTAAACTTAATAGGTTAATAGGAAGAATTGCTTCAATAATTACATAATTTATCATTAAAAACGCTAAAATCTGAATTATTCTTCGAGTGATTGTAATTAAGTTTTCCCTTACTTTTAACCTTTTAAATCTCAAAGATATCACTAGTTAAATTTTAAATTAATAAATAATTGCTGGTTAAAAAAATTAGTCTTTAGGATTGAAAAAATAGAAAAAGCAATTTTTTTAAGCTTTTTTAATTTTACTGAAGGACTTTTTATACTCTTCTGGATCTCCACCCGCTACCAGGTAATCCATATAAACTTTTAAACTTTTTAAAAATAAATCTCCAGCCATTTCCATGATCATTCTTTGGTCTTCTAATTCAAATTCAGCCCAAAGCGTCACTTTAGTTGCATCCCCTTTCGGTTCGAAAATATAACCAATTTTCTTCATAGGGCTTCCCTCTTGGATTGATGTCATCTTCTCGTGAGGTATATTCTCTATTTCTATATTTGTCACGTCTCCTACATTAGTTTTTAAGAAATATTTTTTGGATTCGAGCTGTTCGATTTCAGTTACAACGATATTCCATTTTGGTAAAATCATGTAGTCGTTTAATACATCGTAAACTTTTTCTACGGAAGCTTTAATTTCTATTTTTTTTTCTACTGTTGGCAAAATATCAACTCCTTTAAAATATATTTCTTTAGTAAATTAATAATTACTAATTATAATTTTTTAAAAAATTACAATAAAACATTTAGCTGTAGCTGAAATCTTCAAAATAATAAAACAAAGAGATGAATGGATTACCTGAGCGAAAGAGACTCTCTGTTTCTTGGAGCTTTGGTGGCTTTTCTTAGTTTTTTATGTATCATCGTCGACAAGCTTACACATTTGCTTTCTTCGCCGTGGTTTATTATAACTAATTTTGGTCTGGGCTGAATTCTACGCAAGAATTGCGAAATTTGGCTTCGACTCGAATGACCGGAAAAACCCTCAAGTGTGAATATGTTAATGTTCAGGCGGATAAGCTGTGTCCTTCCTTTCTCATTGGTGTATTGAATTTCGCGGAAACCACGCTGAACTCTGCTTCCCAAAGTTCCATTTACTTGGTAAGATACGAATACAAGAGAATTTTTCTTATCTTCGGCTAACCTTCTTAAATATTGAACTGAAGGTCCTCCGATTAACATACCGCTCGTAGCTAAGATAATACAAGGTCCACCCATAATTACATCGTTCCTTTCCTCATGACCAGAAATAGTCGTGAAAAAATCGCTTAAAAATGGGTTTTTGCCCTGATGTAATATTTTTTCTCTTAAGTCAGAACTAAGAAAATCGGGGTTTGCTGTATGTATAGCTGTTGCTTCTGAGATTAATCCGTCTAAAAAGATTGGGACATGATCAATAATACCCTTTGATATGAACTCTTCTAACACGATTATTAGCTCTTGGGCTCGTCCTACTGCTAATACAGGAATCAAAATTTTGCCGCCTCTCTTGATCGTCGAATTTAAAATTTGTCTAAGGTCTCTTTCAGAATCTTGTCTACTTGGGATGCGATCTTGAGGACCTCCATAAGTTGATTCAATAAGTAGGGCTTCAACTCTAGGAAATTTTACAGCCGCCTTTTCTAGAAGTCTAGTTTTTTGATATTTAAAATCTCCCGTGTATATAAAATTGAATCCACCTTTTCCGAAATGTAAATGAATTATTGAAGAGCCTAATATGTGCCCAGAATTGTGAAGTGTTAACTTAATATCGGGAGCGATATCCGTAACTTTCCCCCATGAAAGGGGAATCGTATGGAGTACGGCGCTTTTTACATCCCTTTTAGAATAAGGACCCGGTATACCTTCTTTTTCGCAAATCTGAACGAAGTCTAATTGCAACATGGTCGATAGGTTTCGTGTAGGGAGCGTAGAATATACGGGACCTTTATATCCATACTTAAATAAAAAAGGTACCATTCCACAATGATCTAAGTGGGCATGAGAGACTATTACGGCGTCTAAATCCCTTATTGAAAACTCTGGAATATCAAAGTTTGGAAATGGATCGCTTTTGTTGCCGACATTTAACCCTACATCAAGAAGAATATTACTATCTCTTGTTTGCATTAAGATACACGATCTACCAACCTCTCTAAAACCACCTAAGGCAGTTAGGCGAATATCTAAATCTCTAAAAATGGTAGGGCGGTGAATTCTCTTTCCAATATTCAAGAGTATATCTTTTTGGTTTTGTCTTTCTTTACTCAACATCCCTCTAATTAATTTAAGGGTTCTCGATTCCAACGGTGGCGTTCTTATCGTTTTTGGTTGCCAGAAAGTGTTCATTCGAATTTCCTTTAAATTTACGCCTTTTTTTCCAATAACCAACCCTGGTTTTACCGATTCTATAATAACTTCTCCACGAGTATGATCAAATTCAATATTGGTGATTTCAGCGTTTTCAACTATTAAATTCCTTATGTAATCTTCTGTTTCAGATGGATCCTTTCGCTTCTCAGCGTTCCAGCGAAAAACTACCCTTTTGCGCATAGTTTTCGCTAACTCTTTTAAAATATCTGAACTTTCAATAAGATCCAAATTATCATTTTCAGAATAAACGGCTATTTCAGGACCCTCAAATTCTATTTTTTTAACCTTGATACCGGGAGGTAAATGTGAAATGATTTGATCCTTAATTCTTTGTAGTTCTCCTTCGAAACTCATATATACTCAATTCTTTTTATGTAATTCTTATCTGGTTTTAAAAATGTAAAAGTTATTGATTCTCTTATTACTTAGAATAGTCTTTTCTTTAAATTGAATTATTTTTTATAACCTATTTATAATCTCCTTCAAAATTATATATACAATTAATCTGGTGTTTTAAACAATGTTTTAAACAAATAGAACAATTCTTAGATATTAATACTAATACTAGAGATTATATTTAACAACGAATTAATTCTAATTTCTAAATAATATATGAGTTAATAGAATAAAAATATTGTCATTATGGATTTTATCCAAAACTAGTAGGAGGGGGTTTTTCTTTTGCTTTAATGATAAACTTTTTTTAAAAGAGAAAATTAGAACGAACTATGAAAAAATTAAAAATAGGTGCGATCGCCTCTGGTTCTGGGAGTAACTTCGAAGCAATAATTAAAGCATGCGAGGAAGGGATTTTGAAAAATAAGGCGGATGTAAAAGTACTTATTTGCAACAAAACTGGAGCATTTTGCATGGAACGAGCGAAAAATCATAACATACCTTGTGAATTAATTGAATCTAATCAGTTTCTCCATCTCCCCAGAGAAGAATTCGACAAAAAGATGATAGCTGTACTAAAAAAATACGATTGTGAATTAGTTGTTTTAGTCGGTTATATGAGATTAGTAAGCCAAAGTTTTATCGATGCTTTCAATGGGAACGTTATGAATATCCATCCGGCTCTTTTACCTTCTTTCAAAGGCATGCACGCTCACAAAGATGTTTTGGAATACGGCGTGAAGGTTTCAGGTACTACAATTCATTTTGTGGATCCTCAATCGGATCATGGTCCCATCATCATCCAAAAATGTGTTCCTGTGTACGATACTGACACAGAAAAAACTTTAGGACCAAGAGTTTTAGAATGGGAGCATAAAATCTTTCCTAAAGCGATAGAATTATATTGCGATAAACGGTTGCATGTCGATGGAAGAATTGTAAGGATCGATGGTGATGTTGTCTTATAATTGTAATAATTTAAATATGCGGGAAATGATTTTTCGTTGAAAGCTCTGACCCAACTGAAAGTATTGGTATTTTCCATAACTTAATGAAGAAGATCTTGAGTAATGAGATTATTTCATTTCCCGCTCCTATTACTTTCAAATAAACCTAAAATTTTAATCAAATCAATCATGGTTTAATAATATATTATTAATAATTTACAAGAGAATTAAGTAAGAATGCCTCGTCGGAAGGAGATTTCTGAGATTCTAAACATGATGGAGAAGACTCAGAACATTAGAAACATTGGATTAGTGGGACATATAGACCATGGTAAAACAACGCTAAGCGACTCTCTTTTGAGTGAAGCAGGTTTACTTTCACCCGATTTAGCAGGTGAAGCACGTGCCTTAGATTATTTAGAAGAAGAACAAAGACGTGGAATTACCATGAAATCTACTAATATTTCATTATACTATGAAAAATCTCTTAAAGACCACGACCCATTTCTAATAAATCTTGTTGATACACCAGGCCATTTAGATTTTAGTGGCAAAGTTACTCGTGCTTTAAGGTTAATAGATGGCGTCGTTGTAGTTGTTGATGCTGTCGAGGAAATAATAACTCAATCTGAAACAGTTATTAAACAAGCTCTACAGGAAGGAGTGAAACCAGTACTTTATATTAATAAAGTAGACCGTCTCATCCGAGAATTAAAGCTAACAGATGAACAAATAAGAAAAAAATATACGAGGATTATTAAAGATTTTAATACGCTTATTAAAAGATACGCAGATAAACCGTTCAAAAAAGAGTGGCAAGTATCTCCTGCCGATGGAAACGTTGCGTTCGGCTCAGCGCTCCATAAATGGGGGTTTACACTAAATATTTTAGAAAATAACGAGCTAAAGTTTTCAGATATTAGATCGCGATATCAAAAAGAAACGTACACTAAAGAAACCTATGCTGATTTAGCTGTTTATTTTCCTATACACAACGCAATACTAGAAATGGTTGTCGATCACCTCCCTAATCCTATTGAAGCTCAGAAATACAGAATAAGCAAGATTTGGGGTGGAGATTTGACATCTGAAGTTGGAAAAGCTATGACTAGTTGCGATCCAAATGGACCATTAATAATATGTTTGAGCAAAGTACAAGCAGATAAGCACAGTTTGGTCGCAACTGGAAGAATATTTTCCGGAAATTGTTTCAATAAGGAGGAAGTATTTTTATTAAGAGAAAATAATTTCGATACAATTCGAAAAACCGCAATTTTCATGGGTCAAAGAAGAGAGCAAGTTGAAGAAATACCTGTTGGAAACATCGTTGCTATAGAAGGTTTAAAACAAGTAAAAAGCGGCGAGACTTTGATTAATAAGAATTATATTGATAAAATGATTCCATTTGAAAACGTGAAATATGTTTCTACTCCCGTCGTAACGGTATCAATCGAACCGGAATATCTAAGAGATTTAGATAAAATGAAAGAACTCATCGAAAACATACTAATCGAAGATCCTAATTTGTTATTTGAAATAAACGAAGAAAACGGCGAATTCCTCCTCTCAGGTATGGGTCCTTTACATCTTGAAATTACAGCAAATGAAATTGAAAAACGTGGCGTTGGGATTTCAACGTCAGAACCAAGGGCGGTCTTTAAAGAATCTTGCAGATACGCTTCTTCTACTATAGCTGTAGAATCACCAAACCAACAAAGTTCGCTAAAAATTAGAATAGAACTATTAAACGATAAAACAAGCCGGTTCTTCCGGACTCATGATTTTAAGTCTATAAAACCAGTATCAAGATTGAAAGAATTGTTAGAAGAATTTACAAATTTAACAACGGATGAAATCCAAGACTTTTGGACGTATTACAATACTAATAATGTTTTGATTTATAGTTTAAAAGATGATTTAAACCAATTCTTGAAAGATACAATTTTAGAAATTATTGATAAAATTCTATTAAATGGTCCTCTATCTGGCGAAAAACTAACAGGTCTAAAAGTTATGATTGAAGATCTCGTCGTAGATAGGCTTGACGAAGAAAATGCGTTTACAGAATTATCCGCAATGTTTTACGATGCCATTAAAAAAGCTCTAAACGATTCTGGACTTATCCTACTTGAACCTATATACCATACAATTATTCAATTACCACCAGATTACATAAAAAATACGCTTTCATTGCTTTCTAAGTATTCTGCAAAAATAAAAAATGTCAACCAAGAAAAGGACTATCAAGCAATAATAGAAGTACTCTTACCAGTAAGAAATTCAATCAAATTTGCTGAAGATATTCGTTCTAACACTTCAGGAAAAGCTTTCTGGCAAAATGAATTTTATGCCTTCATGGAAGTACCAGATCACGAAGCTAAAAGATTAATTAGTGATTTAAAATTTATTAAAGGGCTTTCTTGGTAGATATAAAGATTATATGCGCCTGCCGGGAATTGAACCCGGGACTCTGACTTGGGAAGCCAGAATATTACCACTATACTACAAGCGCAAAGATACTATTTTGTATTAATGATTTTATGCAATTAAATTTTTTTAAAAAGCTATTTTTTATCGATCGATTATGTGATGAAATAACGAACATCTTATCTGGAAGAAAAGAAATATAATAAAAGTTCTTTACTTACTTAATATATCTACATAATCTAATCTTCTTTTTATAAACTAGTTCGAACTATAAATGAGGGATGCTAAGAGTGAATTTTTTAGAACGTTCCGAAAATCATAATGTTTTTGAAGCAAAGCCCGAAAACATAGAAGATATTTATCAATTTATTATTGAAAACACTAATGAACTATTCGCGGTTTTGAATAAAAATTTTAAACATGAATTCATAAATAAATCAGCATATCTTAAAGTGCTAGGATATACTGAAGAGGATATAATTGGTAAACGTCCACGTGATTTTGTCCATCCTGACGATATTACTCTAGCAGTTTCAGCAATTAAAGGGGGGCTGATATCTGGAGACGTCACCAGAAAATTTAGAATTAAACATAAACAGGGCCATTATATCTGGCTTGAAGCTAAAGCTAATCTTTTCAAACAAAAAAATGGAGAATTTAAAATAATTTTTATTTCACGAGACATTACAAAATCAATTCAGATTGAAGAATCAGAAGTTAAATTTAGGAGCCTTTTTGAGCATTCACCTTATCTCATATTGCTTCTTGATGCTTCAGGAAGATTTGTAAGTCTGAATAGAACAGCTTTGAAATATTTGAAATTTGGTAAAGATCAATTAATTGGGAAGCATTTTAGGGATATAGAAATATTGAACCAAGATGACATGAAAATTTTAGAAAGCAAATTTAAGGATTTTTTGATGAAAGGATCTTTTAGTCCATTCGAATTCAAACTTAAACAAAATAGTTTAAACCTTTATTGGGTGAGCATTCAAGCTAACCGAGTAGCTATCGGTGAAAAACAATTCGTGGAAATTATGATTGAAGATATTTCAAGGAGAAAGAAGGCCGAAGTCCTATTAAAGCAATCAGAAGCCAAGTTCAGGCATCTTTTTGACAAGTCTCCTTTCGGTATCATGATATTTGATTCAAAAGGAAATTTAATTAGTACTAACTCAACCTTAATTAAAAAGTTCTCAACCTTATCTCCAAATGATATAGTAGGTAAAAGTTTTATCGATATAATTAAGCTATTAAAGAATTCAGATGAGTTATTAAAACTTTTTATGAAAAGGTATAAGGCAATACGTAAGGGTAAGATTGATGGTTCTATAGAATTTAAGATAATTAAATCTGATGACACGATTATTTGGTTTTACTGGGAGAGTTCAATCGTTGACATTGACGATGAGAGATATTATCAAGTAATACTCCAAGATATAACTGAGAAAAAACTATCTGAGGTTAAGTTTCGAGAGTCTGAAGCAAAATTTAGGAATATAATAGAAAATACCAAGGAGGCAATTGTAATCGTTGGATTAGAAGGAAAAATTAAATATGTTTCCCCTCAACTTTCGAGAATACTTAAAGGCAGAATTATTAATAGCACTTCTCGATTATTTGAATACATCCATGAGGAGGATGTTCAGCAACTAAAAGATTTTTATATAGATGTTTTAAAGAAGAAATTTAATTTTGATAATGTATTAGAGTTCCGAATTTTAACTTTAGAAAACGAATATATCTGGATTTCGAGTGTTTCTAAAAATTACTTTGATGATAAGGGAAACATCATTGGATTTATTTCAACAATAAAAGAAATTTCTGATCGTAAATTAGCAGAACTTAGATTGAAGGATTCTGAAACAAAATATCGGCTCATTACAGAAAATGCAAATGATTTGATACGCGTGCTTAATAAAGATTTTGAGATCGAGTTTCTAAACGAAGCTACTCATGAGACGGTTTTGGGGTATTCAAAAGAAGAATTACTCAATAAACAGGACATCTACTTTAATCATCCTGACGATTACAGAAACATTAATAGATTCATGATGAAAGTGTTTAAAACGGGAGAAGGTTTTCATGAGTCGCGATTAAAGCATAAAAATGGCAATTATATTTGGTTTGAAGTCAAGATTAGATGCTTCAAAGATGAGCAAGGACAACAGAAATACTTGCTTGTTTATCGAGATATTAACGAACGTAAAAAGACTGAACAAAAATTGAAAGAATCAGAAGAAATGTTTAGGATTGTCTATGAAAACGCTCCCACTGCGATTGTACTTACAGATGAGAAGGGTTTTATCTTAGAACAAAATCAAGCTTCTGAGAAAATCTTCGGATTTCGAGCAGATGAAATTATTGGAAGAAAATTCCAGGATTTCGATGTTTTTACCCTTGATCAAATTCAACTAATCAAAAACACGTATTACGCCCTTCTTAAAGGTATTAAAGCAAAACCGAGAGATTTAATGATTAAAAAAAGAGATGGGAGTGTTGCATGGATTAATTGGCAAATCTCGATTTTAAAACAGAATGAGCTTAACTTAATTGAAACTATCGCTCATGATATTACTAAAGAAAAGAAAGCACAATTAGTGATCGAAAAAGAAAATGAAAAATTATTAGAATTAAATAAGATGAAGAATGAACTGGTTTCACGTGTATCTCATGAATTGAAGACGCCTCTTAACTCGATATATGGTGGAGCTCAGATTTTATTAAATCTTCATAAAAATGAGATTAGTGCTGAGGCATTAGAGTTTGTAGAGATGATTTATAAAGGGGGTTCCCGACTTAAAAAGTTAGTTGAAAACTTGTTAGATATTTCCATAATTGAATCAAACTATTTAGTTTTAGATTTAAAAGAACATGACATCTCTAAAATTATTAAGGAATGCGTGGAGGATATCATGTATTTCGCTAGAGAACGGGAAATTGAAATATCTCTTCATATTTTGGAGAATATAATATGCAAAATTGATAAATTGAGAATTGAACAAGTGATAACCAATCTTCTATCTAACGCAATTAAAAACACACCTCCCAAAGGCTCAGTAAAAGTAGCTTTAAGCCAGGATGAGGATAATGTTTTTATGTCAGTACAGGACACGGGAGTTGGACTAACTTTAGGAGAAATGGATAGATTGTTTAGTAAATTTGGGAAAATTGAGAGATACGGTCAGCGCATGAATGTAGATATTGAGGGTACAGGATTAGGTTTATTTATTTCTAAAGAAATTATTGATTTACATAAGGGTTCTATTTCTGTTGAATCAGAAGGGAAAAATCGAGGATCTATATTCACAGTTAGGTTAAACAAAAGTTTTGAATCAAATTAATTCATATTAGCACATTTCAATCACAACACATTTAATTATTCGCTGATTTTATTAGTTATAAAGATCTTTTTATGGTGATTTTACTGAATATTGATGATCTCGGTTTCGAAAAGAATATTACTATTAAATTAGATGATGCACTTATAATTGTGGATATGCAAAATGATTTCGTTCCAGGGGGTTCATTACCTGTTGAAGAGGGGGATCAAATAGTAAGCAGAATTAATAGTATTGCAGAATTATTCAGAAAAAATAAAGCATTTATTATATTAACTCAGGATTGGCACCCTAAAGAGCATTTATCCTTTGCAAGCAATCACCCCGGAATGAGCCCCGGTGATGAGTATCAAACTGGAGCAATTGGACCAGTCCTATGGCCAGATCATTGCGTTCAAAATACTTATGGATCTGGATTTCATGAGGATTTGAAAAAAGAATATGCTCATGCTATAATTCGAAAGGGTTATCATCCTGAAATTGATAGTTATTCGGGTTTTATTGAGAACGATAAGAAATCTGAAACAGGTTTAGCAGGATTTCTTAATTCCCTTAAAATCAAAAGAATCTTTATTTGTGGATTAGCGTTAGACTATTGTTGCTATTTTACTGCAATTGATGGCATCGATTTTGGTTTTGAGGTTTACTTTTTAGTAAATTTAACTAAAGGCATAGATTTGCCCCCAGGAAACATCTCTAGCTCTTTAGAGGATATGAAAAATAAAGGAATTAAATTCGTATCAAAGGAAAGTTTTGTGTAAAGGTTATAATTGTGAAGTCTTCGACTATTGGTAAACTAAAAGATTTTCCATACAGTAAAATTTTAGTAGCTTGTAGCGTAAATACAGCAAGAAGTCCCATGACTCAAGGTTTTCTCAAAGACTTTTTTACACGTAACAATATGAATGTTGAAGTGTATTCTGGTGGAATTTCTTCAAATGCTCGAGATGGAATGCTTATTTCTCTTGACGCGAAATTAGTTATGAAAGAAATTGGTATAGATTTACCGGAAGATTCCCTCTCAATTGATTTAAAGAAACGCCCTGAATTAATAGAAAAAGCAAATCTTATTCTCACTCTGACTGAAAAACATAAAAAAGAAATTATTGAGTTTATTAATTTAAATAATAAAAAGATTTACACATTAAGAGAATTTGCTGGTGAAAATGGTGATATTGAAGATCCTTCGATGAAAGGAGTTGAAGGATTTCGTAAAGCTCGAGACGAGATTAAAAGATGCTTAGATAAAGGTTTAAAAATAAATATGTGAGAATCATGATTGAATATATAATTATTGCGATTTTACAAGGCTTATTTGAGTGGTTGCCCATATCTTCTTCAGGACAGGTTATGATTATTGCAGTTAATTTTTTTGGTATCCCTCCAGAAGAAGCTTATAGTCTTTCAATTTGGTTACATCTTGGAACGATGTTCGCAGTTCTATTAAAATTCAAGAAGGATTATATTAAAATTGTAAAGAGTTTTTTACCTATGAAATTTAGTGTAGAAGAAACTGATATAAAGAAGAGAAATTGGCTAATAGTAGGAACAATTGGAACGGCTATTACTGCCTTACCACTATACTTTATCTTTAAATTTATAATTGTTGGAGAATTTATGGCAATTCACGGAGATCTGCTCACGCTTATTATTGCTGGTATGCTTATCATAACTGGATTAATTCTATTATTAATAAAAAAGAAATTTGGAGTAAAAACAATCGAAAGCATTGAAAAACAAAATGTAATAAAAGATAGTTTTCTTATTGGATTAACTCAGGGTGTTGCAGTATTACCTGGAATTTCTCGATCTGCCATCACTGTATCTACAACCCTTATTGAAAATTATGAACAAGATAGCGCATTGAGATTAAGTTTTTTAATGTCCGTTCCCGTTGTAATCGCTTCAATCGCAGTTGATATTATCTTCGGAGAGGGCTCAGTGTTTAGAATTTTAGATCCGATTACTATTATCATAATTACATTTTTTAGTTTTATTGTAGGATATGCGTCTATCGAAATCTTGTTAAAAATAGCTAAAAAGATTCAATTCGGATATTTTTGCTTACTTTACGGAATAATAGCATATGCTATCATCCTACCCTTTTTCATTATCCATTAAATCATTGGCATAATTAATGATATAATCTGCTAGAATTCTCTCGATACCTTTAATTCCTCTAAATCCCGGAAAATCATTAAGATCTATGAAATAATGTTTATTGTTATTAACTGGTCGAATCAGATCAAACCCGAATATTTTTAGATTTAATTCTTTTGAGAGAATTTGGCCCAAATCATGAATTTCTTCAGTTATTTTAAATTCTAGGTCTTCTTCTCCAATGAATTCCTCAAAATTAAGACGAAATTCAAAACTTGCTCTGCCAGATTGTGGGGGTTTTCTTTTTATATCTTCTACCTTAAAATAAGCTTTATTTACACATTCTAAATTAAAATCAAAATATTTTTCTTTTTCGGTAAATTCTAATTCTAAGTAATATTTACTCCAAACGGAGGATACCTTTATAGGTTCAGTGGATAATGGTATATCATCCTTATCTCTTTCAAAAATAGTATTCTCTTTATCATCTAAAAGTCGTTTATATATTACACCTGGTGGCCTGCGGCAAAATTTAGTAGGAATTTCACATTTAAATTGATCTATGGATTTAGACTCTGAATCAAATTGTATATCTTCAATGACTTTTAAAATTCTTTGATGAGGTAAATTAGAGCTAAGTAAAATTTGATTGTATTCCTGTAAACGTCTTATTAATAGAGAATTTAATCCAACAATATTTTCTTCCCTTTGCCTTTCAATTCTAGGAATATATTCATAAAAGAACTCAGATATTTTCCAATAAATCTTAAAGATTTTCCTTGTATCTTCTTCAATCACAGAAGTTTCTTTTAAATTTTTATAAAGATTTAGTGATTC
>JABCSY010000015.1 GCA_018238625.1 Promethearchaeota archaeon | reverse complement strand
AGCTGCCATCTTGTCCCATTCGTGCATGCTCCCTGATTGGTCAATAACAAATATAACATCTTTCTTTTGAACTAACACATCGTTCACTTTCGTAAGTTCATTTTCTGCTTTGTGATGGAATGTTGTATTTCCCTGATTTTCATACAGTTTTACTAACGATTCGAGATTATTTTTCATCAAGGGATAGTTTCCAAGGCTCTCAGCAAATTTCAAAGAATCTTTAAAATGTTCTATTGCCAGTTCTTCATTGTTTTTCAATAGAGAAAGTCTGCCTAATTGAAACTCATCTTCCGCTAATCCAACATTATATTCCCATTTACTATCAATCTGAATCGCTTCATCAAGGTTCGATTGTGCGAGATCAAATTCATTTCTTAACATGTGGAGTACTCCAATATTTCGTTTCCTCGTAGCAATTCCTTCGTCGTCTCCCATTTCTTTATCAATCTCGATTGCTTTGTTAAAATCGTTCATAGCTTCTGTGTATTTTTCTTCTGAAAGGAACAGAAGACCCCGGTTATTGTACCGTGGACTTAATCCCCCGACATTTTCTGTTTGTTTACCTAGTTCAATTGCCTTGTTATACGCTTCTTTAGCTTTATTTAAATCACCCCAATTCCGATATATGTTTCCAAGATTATTTAAACACATTCCTTGTCCATGGGCCTCCTTTGTTGATCTGAATAACTCTAAAGCTGCATTGTAATTTGCAAAGGCTACTGTCATGTCTCCACGATAATAACTGACATTACCCAAACGCATTGTAACCAATAAATTTTGGAAGGATTGGGCGAGCATACCAATTTCATTTCCCCTAATTCTTCCATCAATCATAATTTCTTGAGATAAATCACCCTCAGCAATATTTTCGATGGAATGAGTTAAATCTATAATTGGAGCAGTAATTCTATTAGAAAGGCGCATAATGCCAAAAAGTACAACGATTATTATAATCATAGAGACAATTACGAATGTAATAATTAAAGGTATTCTTAGTGCGATAAGATTACTAAGATCCAAACTTGTAAACTCGTTGATATACATGTCGATATTGGAATTAAGTAGTAAAATTAACGCTATCATCAAAATCACAAACGGAATTATAATACTTGCCACCATAGTTCTAATGATACGTATTTTTAACGATTTACTTTTAACTAATTTATCTTCAATCTGCATCTTATTCTTCCCTTTCTCGTTTTTTATATCCATTAATTATATAATTTATTTTGAAATTTGATTTATTTTATGTTCCCTTGTCTATTCCTTCATAAATTAGAAATATTGACGTAAAAATACCGGCTTTAACAATAGCTAAACCTATCAAACCAATTTCTTCTATACCTAATGCTGCATCAATAATTCCAAAAAAGGCTCCCATTGTTATCCCTATACCCAACAACAATCTCCTAAATTTAGCACTTTTGTCATCCAGTTTTAACCCAGACATAATAATAGTAGGTCCTAGAAATATCATCATAATAACCAACATCAGTCCCAACATTATCATTGCTGCACCTCTAATCCCTGTTTCAGGTAAACCACCTGGTGATGCATTCCATTTAGTAGAAACTGAAGGGAAAGTATAGATCAAAAAAGCAAATATAGAACTCAGTATTACAAATATACCCGTAATAGGGATTTTGTACCGCCCATCTTTGTATAAATCCGAAGAGATATACGCCCAAATAGGTATTCCTAAAGCAGGTCCCCATGCATATGCAAGAACTCCAATATTTGGGTCACCATCTGGGTACCCTAATGGGGGAAATCCTAATATCATTAATGAAAAACTTGCTGAGACGCCAAACCACGCTTGAAAAAGTGCGATCAAACCAATTCCGCTTAACATAATGTTTTTTTTAACTTTTTTGTTTGGTGCTTTTCTTGCATGCTTGAAAATGAGGATAAGCCCTAATATATAACCACTAAGAATAATTTCTAGACCGGTAATGCCATTCAATATATCAATATTCGGAAGAGCCATTTAATTTCACACCCTTTATAGTAAGATTCAAAATTTAATTTTGATATTAAAACTACCTTCTTTGTTATTAAACCTTTTACCACCAAAAACCATCGTTTTTGTTAAATTTGGGGGTAAAATGATCATTCGAACTTTAATAAACCAATTAAATATGCTAGTAATTGTTATATAGGCCTCTTAATTACTAACGTCTGCAAAAAATGAAATAAGACTATTAAGTGACAAGTACTATTTAATTAAAATTACATAAAATAGATAAGATGGAAAAAAATAAAATAAATACTGGTCTACACTTTTTTTAAATTAATTGAGAAATTATAGATTTCAATTATCAAATAAAATTTAAAATAAATCAAAAATAAATCTTGTTGACAACTAAAATGAAAGCGTCAATTTTAATTGGAAGTAAATCAGACGACAGTGAATCGGCGAAGATTCACGAAATAATGTTAAAAGAACTTAAAAAGTTAAATTGGGATGCGACTTCAATAGTTCTTGAAGATAAAAAAATTGCTTATTGTACTGGTTGTTTTGGATGTTGGGTTCAAACGCCCGGTGAATGCGTAATTAAGGATTATGTAGAAACCATTGTAAGGGAAATGGTTCACAGCGATCTTATAATATACATTACTCCAATAGTTTTTGGGGGTTACTCGTCAATTCTGAAGAAGGCGTTGGATCGTCAAATCTCTCGAGTTTTACCTTATTTTACGAAAGTTAATGGAGAGGTTCATCACTCAAAGAGATACGAAAAACAGCAATCATTACTAAGTATAGGACTTCTAGACAAACACGATACGGAAAAGGAAGAAGTATTTAAATCTTTAGTCGCTCGAAATGCTATTAATATGTGGAGTCCCTTTCAGCGAGCTATAATTTACTTAAATGGCGAAGATGTGGTAGAATTTAGTAATAATTTCAACAAAGCACTAATGGAGGTTGAGGTGATATTATGAAAAAATATGAAAACGCTTTATTACTTGTTGGTAGTCCTAAGGGCTCCTTAAGCACTTCTGTTTCTCTTGGAAACTCTTTTACCTTAAGGTTAGAAGAATTAGGGTTATCTGTAGATACGGAATATCTTTATAAACTCGTTAAGAAAGAAGATGGACAGGAAAAACTACTTTCTAAGGTGGAAGATGCTGATCTCATAATTTTAGCGTTCCCTCTTTACATCGATTGTTTGCCTGCTGGGGTCATTAAAGCGTTGGAACTCATTGCAGAGAACAGACAATCAATGAGCAATCCGAAAAAACAAGGATTTGTCGCGATAATCAATTGTGGTTTTCCAGAAACCCAACATAATAATGTTGCAGGATCGATTTGTAAAATATTTGCTCGTGAAGTCGGATTTGAATGGAAAGGAGCTTTAATGCTTGGAATGGGTGGTGTATTTGGGCGTAAATCCTTAGAAGAAAGCGGAGGAATGGTGCGAAATATTAAAAAAGGATTTGATATGGCAGCGCAAGCTTTATCTGAAGGAGAAAATATTCCAGAAGAAGCTATAGAGCTTGTAGGAAAAAAGTTCATGCCAATTAGCCTGTATACAAAAATGGGGAATCTAGGTTGGAATTTCCAAGCAAAAAAATTCGGAGCTCGCAAAAAAATAAAAGACCAACCATATCTTTAGAATTTTTTATTGGAGCATATGTTTAACTCTGGTACAATTTCAACCTAGAAATCTTTTAATTCTATTCAACTTTAGAATAATCTCAATTTTAATGCCAAAGTAGTAAATTTTTTAAATTCATATATCTTTAATTGAATACGGAAGAAGTATATAATACTTGCTTTCTCTTTGGTATAAGAATAGTATTTAACAAATTTTTTATTAACTTACAGCGTTAATTCAGACCTTAAGTGGAGAATTTGACTCATGGAAAAACTTAATCTTGCGTTTAAAATGTGTGTATTTGGAGATTCAAGTGTTGGTAAATCAACATTGATCAACCGTTATATTACTGCTAAATTTGATCATGACCTAAAGTCAACTTTAGGAGCGGCTATTTTGATGAAATTCATAGAAACGGAAACTATGAGAATAACACTTCAAATATGGGATTTTGCCGGAGAGGAAAGGTTTAGATCTCTTTTACCTAGCTATGCTAAAGGATCTTCTGCAGCTATTTTTATGTGCGACATTTCTAATAGAGATAGTATTACGAATATAGATAAATGGCTTTTGACGTTTGACGAAGGACTGAACGATCGTGACCCAAAATTTCCATTAATTGTAGTTGGTGGAAAATTAGATCTAGAAGAAAAACGATCTTTGAGCAAGAAGGATGTTGAAGATATGCTTACAGTGCGAGAAGAATTTGATTACATCGAATGTTCTTCGAAAACCGGAGAAAATGTGGATTTGCTATTTCAAACTATAATTGACAAAATGTTGATTTATGGCAATATAAAATAGAATCTAATCTCTATTTTTCTTCTAAGCATGAAATAACTTTTTTAATTTTATAATTTTTAACTATGTAAGATGTGTAAAGAAGACATTTGGGAAAGCGCTGAATGGACCGTACAGGCTCGTAATATCGTTAAAGCTCTCAAAAAATTTCCAGTAGATTCGAAGATAATTTTAATTCTGCGACATTCCCACAGAAACGATCCTACTGAATTAGTGAAAATGCATGAACTAAGGTTAACACCTCAAGGACATCAAGTAGCTAAGATATTTGGTCAAAAATTACCTAATGAGCGAGCAATCAGGCTATACCATAGCCCTGTAGGCCGCTGTCAAGAAACGGCAAAAGATATTTTAACTGGATTCGAAGAGACTGGAGGAAATGGCGAGATAAAAGGGGTACTTACGCCGTTATTTTTTGCGGGGACTGCTCCAAAATTTTTCCAAGATATTAATATGAAAAATTCTCATCTTGATTTTATGTTTCGTTGGGCTGTCGGCCTCTATTCTCCAGATTTAATATCTCCACTTCAAATGTACTGTCAAAAGGCGGCAGAAATTATTTGGAACGGTATCAACGATGCTCCAGAAAAAGGAATCGACATTCACATAACACACGATGTTTTTTTAATGGCATTACGATTCGGATGGTTTGGAATACCTCCTGATGTGGAATGGGTTCCCTTTTTAGGTGGGATCGCATTCACTTTAACCGAAAATAAAATTAAGCTGTTTGTTAAAGATCGATTTATCTCGATGAATGCTCCCTATTGGTGGAAAAACAGAATTTAATTGTACGATTTAGAACTCATACCTACACTTAGTGCAGACGCGTTTCTTCGCGTAAATTCTTCTTGGCACGTAGCTAATCAAACGCGTTTTGTCATTAACTTCTTTGATGGCGAAACCCATTGCTCCGCATTTAGGACATTTTCTTTTATTAGTAGAAACAATGGTGCTAGGTGAGGTTGTTAGAGATATTTGCTGATTAGGTACTCTAATTGTATCCATTTGTTGATTTGTAGGTTGAGGTGGACTTAATTGTTGTTGAGGTAGATTTAATTGTTGTTGAGGTGGATTTAATTGTTGTTGAGGTGGATTTAATTGTTGCTGTAGGTTCTTAATTCGAGTTCTTAATTCTTCGTTCTCGTCTTTTAATTGATATAATTGTATTTCTTTTTTTTCTAGAAGAGTAAATAATTCTGTAATTTGGTTTTCCAATATGTTTAGGTCTTTTTCGTATTCAGGCGGTAAATCTTCCATATTATTATACATCATTTTTTCGCATACCTCACATTTTTACAGAAATGTATTTTGTCGCTAAATAAAATTTAGGTTAATTTGACATAAATAGTTTATTAAAAATAATCCCCCCAAAAAAAGCTTAAGTATCGTTGTTTTAGGTTCTAATTACTTCACATTGATGTTTATGGAGTTTTACAACAGTTTTATAAATAAACCATCAAAATATAAAATTATGAAAAAAAAATTCTACTTCCTCATTTATTTAGTACTCGTTATCATCGCATTATGGGTTCTTTATCTTTCACCTTGGGAGCAATCTGTAAAAAACTTGATTGTAATAAATATAATCATTTACATCGTACGCAAACCATTAAATAGCTTTGCTGCTTATTTATTCAAAAAACACTCTTATAGGACTGTTGTTTCAATTACTGTATCTATTATATGGAGCATTTTCTTATTTTGGTTATTGTATGTTATTGAACATACTTTATTTTTCGCAATAGTTCCATTTTTAATAGTTGCTGTATCGTTAAATTTTAAAAATATCATTAATAATATGGCTTCAGGAGCGCTTTTGTTATCGTCAGGGAAATTTGAAATAGGGGATTTGATAGAAACCAACGGTATACAAGGAATTGTAAGAGAAACCAATTTAAATTATACTAAAATACAGGAGTTTGACGGAGTTGAGATTAAGATTCCAAACAGTAGCGTTTACGGTTCTACTATAGTGAAATTCACTCACGATAAGTTTAAAATATTCGAACCGTTAAAGAAAGAAGAATTTCATAAAAGTAAGCACTATAAAGTTTATGTTAAGATGATAAATAAGGTCTTATCGGCGCAGATTAAAACAACTACATACACTAAAAAACTAGAAATTTTAGGGTCCTTAGACCCAATAAAGCTCGATGAGATACTACTGAATGTATTTAACGCTTATGAACCAATATTCGGCATCAAACCCGATTATACTGTTGACACCACGCGATTTGGACGTGTTCGGGTTAGATTGCATGTGAAGTCAGAGAATCCGGTAATTATTTTGAATTACTTGGATTCTTTTCTTAGAGACATTCTCTTTGCTTTATATCCCGATAGAATTTATAAGGGTTGGGATAAATACCAAGAAAGTCTTGCTGCTTTAAAATTAGAAGACGAGGGTGATGAAAAATAAGCTCAATCTTTAATAGTGATCCTGAAGCGCTTGTTTTTGTTTTTATTATTGTCATTTCATTGGTTATTGTTAACAAGCTTTTACCGTATTTATTTAGTCGAATAGTGAAAATCCCTATAGTAAAAAAAAATAATTTAATATTTGTAATTAGAATAGCATCGATATTAACCCTACTTTACTTTGTAATAAACGGATTTCCATCGTTCGCAACGCTCCCTCCCGAAACCACCGCAATAGTAACGGGTGCATTAAGCACAGCTTTAGCGTTCATAACAAGCGGAATTTTTTCTAATTTTGTAGCAGGGGTACTATTATGGATAATAGATCCTATTGATGTTGGCGATGTAGTTAAAATTTCAGGTTATAAGGGCGTAATTAAGTCTATTACGCTTACAAAAGTCGTTATTGAGACGTTTGACCACATTATCGTAGAAATCTCCAATTCTGATGTTGTTTCCTCAATAGTGTTAAACTATACGATAAAACCCAAATCAAGAAAGAAATATTTTCACTTCAAAAGGCAAATTCGAGCTCCGCAAGACGTTGGCAACGCTCGATTAGACATTGATGCTTATAGCGAGGTTATTAGAAAACAAGAAGAGAATGATATCAAAACCTTTTTTAACTCGTTTTCTGAAGGCCGTAAAAAGATAATACATTCTTACACTTTCAATATGCGAGTTCCGTTCGGAGAATTCCGTATCAAGGTAGATCAATTTAACAGCTTATGCGATAAATACGGAGAAATCTTTGGTTTTCAACCACACTTTCATGTTTTAGACTTTAGCAACGAAATCTTTGTAAAATTCAGAATTTTAACCTTGGATTCCAATAAATTATTAAAATTTCAGCCACAATTCGCTAAAGAGCTCTATAAAATTATCTTAGGTTAATTTGAATCCAATTAAAAACAAAACTTTTATATATTATTTTATCGATTTTTCAAAAGAACATGTTAACAAAAAAAATTAAATTGAATATTGTGTTGATATAGCTTAGAGCAATTATTTACACAAAGGTAGTAATAATATGGATATAAATAAAAAAACTAAGATATTACCCTTAATTAAACAGTTTCCGCACGTCTACAACGAATTACTTAAGTTATCGCCGAAAATTAAGCGCCTTAAAAATCCAATAGTAAGAAGAACTATTGGAAAAAGCGCTACAATAAAGGACGTTTCAAAACTAATTGACGTTGATTTGAGCAAAATTCTCCAAGTAATTGAAGTATTGATGGGTAAAACTTCAGAAGAGATAGAGGAATTAAAAACTCAACGAAAAGAACAATTAAAAGAACTCGTAATTGACATGCACAAGGGAGCGGAGCTCGAGGGCCTTAAACAACGGTTTAAAGACATTTTAGTAGATGTATCTTCAGCTGAAATAGGTGAGATGGAACAAAGCTTAATTGATGAGGGGATTCTGGAAGCAGATCAAATTACTGAACTATGCGATATCCACGTAGAATTATTTAAAGATATGCTGGACGAAAAGGAGCGCCCAGAAACGGTTCCAGGACATCCTATTCACACTTATATGGAAGAAAATAAGATAGCAATGGATTTAATTCAGAAAATACGATCAGCTGCCGATGAGAATAAATTAGAACTATTAAAAGAACTCGCAAAATTAGAGATTCATTATACTCGCATTGAGAATCAACTTTTTCCAATACTAGAAAATTTAGACATTTCTGGACCACCTCAAGTAATATGGGCAGTTCACGACGAGATTCGAGCAGGTTTTAAAGAAAATAAGCTTGAAAGTATCGAAGAGCTCATAGAAAAAGTGGATGAGATGATCTACAAAGAAGAGCACATTTTATTTCCGATGGCGCTTGAAAAATTTAAAGAATCAGATTGGGCTCGTGTTAAACGCGGCGAAGAAGAGATTGGTTATGTTTGGGTGCGCCCTGGAGATAAATGGAAACCAGTAACGCCTGGCGATGTTCATGCCCCTGAAATCAAGTTAGAATCCTCGAATTTGTTTGATTTAGATACTGGCAAGTTAACTTTAAAGCAGATCAACCTAATGTTAAAACATTTACCTATTGATATCTCGTTTGTTGATGTTAACGACGAAGTAAAATATTATTCTGCAACTGACGAGCGTCTATTTCCAAGGAGCCCAGCGGTTATAGGGAGGAAGGTCCAAAAATGCCACCCCCCAAAATCAATGCATATTGTAGAGGATATTGTAACGAAATTTAAAAGCGGGGAAAAGAGCGTAGCCGAATTTTGGATACAACTTGGCGATATATTTGCGAACATTCGATATTTCGCAGTAAGGGACGACCAAGGCAAATATGTTGGTACATTAGAAGTATCGCAAGACGTTACTCACATTAAAACGCTGGAAGGAGAGCGACGCTTAGTTCAATGGGGAGATTAACTCTTATATAGAATCTTTTTAAATTTATTATTTTTCCGCTAATAACTCTATTTTTTTAAACATCTTTCCTTGTTAGCCCCAATTCCTTCCCGCAATACGGACATATCTTTGCGTTGGAATCAATCTTTTTATCGCAAAATTGGCAACTTATTTTTAACCCCCTTCGTAATAAAACGCTCGTTCCAGTTGACAAATCGTTGAGGAAATCTTCAACTGTATCTTGATTAACGATCAAATAGTCCCCATCTATTAAAAACTTAAATCGTTTTGCCCATTGGAACACCTTTTCCGTAAAACCCTTTTCGTCCATGTCCAACGCAACACGCATCATATCAAGCCTTAAACGATTTGAGACTTCCATCATCGATTTGACCCGTTCGATTCGTTCTTTATCTTCTTTTTCTAAACGGATTTGCTCTGATGTTTTATATATCTTCGCTTGGTGTATAATTTCAAACAATTTTTCCGTTTTTGATTTATTTTTTACAAACAAGCCCAATTGTTTTTTGAGCGCTATGTACGAATAAATTTTGTTTTGATTCGTTTGAATCTTTATAGATGGACCTAAATTGGTATCCTGTTTTATAATTTTTAGAATATTCAATATAGCAATTTGGTACATCGTTTTCTCGTTAAAAGGTTTGAAAAACAAATAATTCTCGTTTAAAAAAATAATCCCTTTTAACGATTTAGAGGCATAATTCTCGTCAATGGAACCGTCGTCCATAAAACCGCCTTTAGTTTCAAATAAAATCGGGCTTTCACTTTTGTAAGTAATCCTTGCTAGTTGTCTAAAAAGTTCTTCTGTTGATTTTTTTGACGTAGAAAGAGAGCTATTTTCTTTTTTATGAGGATAAAACGAATAAACGATTCCTTGAACGCTTATTAATTCGATCGTTGGAATTTTTAATCGATTTCTTATAGAAAAATTTTCAATATCGTGTATTCTCAGTTGAAATAATATGTTATCTTTTTCGGATTTAAAAGAAAACTCCTTGTCAGTTAACTTGATGCTACCTCTGGATTTTTTTGAAACGAGAGCCAAGTATGAAGTCTGCCCAGTGGTAAAGTTACCAAAGGATTCGAAAAGGATTACCATTTCAAGTTCAATAATATAATTTTAGCAATATATAATTTGACATATAAAAATGAGTAACACTAATTCTATTTGAGTATTTCAAATTTGATTAATTATAATAAAAAAAATGTAATAAAAAAAAAGGGGGAAATTCAAATCAAAACCAATAAAAAGTAAAAATTTTCTCCCATTCAAGAGCATTTTGTGCGTTTCTATTATTCTGATATTTCCTTTAATATATATTTATTTTTGATGCGTGTTCTAAACTACTATTACGATAATTCTTAATATCGTTTTGATCTATAATCTTCGCGCGGTCCTCTTTCGACAATAGTGAGGTCTGTTGCTTGAGGACCTTTCTGTCCCTCTGTGATCTCAAATTCTACGATGTCTCCTTCATAGATGATTTTAAATTCGTCATCATCTCCCTTGATTGCCGAGAAATGAACGAATATATCACCCGAACCATCTTCACGCGTTATAAATCCAAAGCCCTTACGGCTGTCAAACCATTTAACTGTTCCTTTTACCATTTTTAAAACCTATTAGAGCACATGTCTATATTTGTACTCTTCACATTAGAAGTAGATATCATTTATAATAAATTTTGTTAAATTTTTAAAAAAAACGTTAATAGAGATTAGATTTTTTTTGTTTTTTAGCCTATATTTTATTTTGAAATATCAATTGAATTTTAAAAGTTATAAGTGAGATTTGATTTAAATAAATATTATGTCGTTTGCAGATGTAAATGGAACATCACTTTTTTACGAAGTTAATGGAGATGGATACCCTCTCGTGTTACTTCATGGTTTTGGCGCAAAAAAGGAAGTTTGGATGGCTCAAGTTGGTGCTTTATCAAAAGATTTTAAGGTTATCACTTACGATTGCCGTAGCTCTGGAAAATCAGAACGCCCTAAAGATCCTTATACGATAGATACATTAGTTGACGATTTAAAAGGTTTATTGGATTTTCTAAAAATAGAAAAAGCTCATCTAATGGGTCAATCGATGGGTGGTTGGGTGACTCAAAATTTTGCGTTAAAATACCCAGAATATGCCAATAAATTAATTTTAGTTGGAACTAATCATAAAGGAGCAGGTATTCACATGATGGAAGGAAGCATGAGTAGGTTTTTTGAACTTCGGAAGGAGAACAAAGAGCAAGCATTTTGGGACTATTGCAAATTAACACATTTTAGAGCGTTCATAAAAGAAATGAAAGCAGACCCTCAAAAGAAATTTCATGGATTGTGGTCAGCAGAGGACCTAATTAAAGAGACTACGGAAGACCAAATGACCCCTCACGATTATAAGTTTTTAGCGGATGCAATTGATACGCACGATACAACGGATAAGCTTTCCCAAATTCCTCATCCGACTTTGTTAATCGCGGCTTCCAACGATAAACTGTCTCCAAAATTGGTAATGGACGAGTTAAACGAAAATCTTCCGAATAGCAGAATAGAATTCATTGATAAAGCAGGTCATCACGTATTTTTAGAATACGCTCCTCAGGTAAACAAGTTAATACTTGATTTTTTGAATGAATAGGCTTAACTATTACTTCTTTTTTTTAGTTAAATTTTTTTTAAAATAATTTTTCAAGATTTCTAAATTTTAATAACGATGTTTTTAAAATCTGTTACAACAATTTTATTTAAGTAATAATTCTCCTAACATAGATTAAAGAAAAATAATAAAATATTCGTGAATGACTTTAAATGGCAAGTTTGAACGATTTAACTGTTTCCCTATTGGACCGGTTAGCTAAAGAGTGCGGGATTAAATTTAAAAAAAACACTAAGAAAACAGAGAAAATTGCCACCATAGAAAATGCTGGTATTGAAGAAACATATCTTGAGCAACTCATAAATAAATATTTAGCGCAAAAATCTATTCCAAGAAAGACTAGTAAAAACGCAATATCAGAGTTGAAAGGAAGAGTTAAATTACTCGAAGAACAGGTTAGGTTTTTAATGTCCGAAATAAGCGTATCTAAAGTTTCTCTATCGAAAAAGGACGAGCGCGATATTATTACAGTTACAACAGATTTAGCTGATATTAAAAAATTCATTAAGTCTATTATTTCGCCTGGAGAGTCTATTACGATAGACGAGTTAATAGAAATAAAAGAGATTCAAAAAATACCTTTAATCGCGTTAAAGCATTCTATTTACGATTTAATTGAGGAATGCATATTTGAAGGCGTGCAAGGTAATTCTAGGCTAAAAATTGGGGGAAAAATCGGTACTTTAATCCGAAAGTAAGTTTTTACTTTGCTTGATACTGTTCATTTTTAATTTTATATAAAATAAGAATGTAAAAATTGCAACTTTTTTTTTATAATCTAAAGAGTTTTCTTTATTAAACATTTTATTCGAAACGATTATATATGGATCTAACTAACGAACAAATTAAAAGATATTCGCGTCAAATAGTTTTAAAGGAAGTTGGAGGAATCGGGCAAAGAGAATTATTAAATTCAAAAATTTCTTTAATTGGTTTAGGTGCTCTCGGATCTCCTGCCGCCTACTATTTAGCAGCAGCGGGTGTTGGAAGTTTACAAATAATAGATTTTGATATTGTGGAAATGTCAAATTTGCACAGACAAATTCTTCATTTTACAAAAGACATTAGCAAGAAAAAAACTGAGAGCGCTGTGGAAAAGCTTAACTTGCTAAACCCTGATTGTACCATTGAAATCGTAAATGAAAGAATTACAGCCAATAATTCAAAAGATATCCTTAAAGATTCGGACTTTGTTATTGAAGGATCGGACAACCTTTCAACCAAAATGCTAATTAATGATACATGTATAAATTTAAAAACACCGTTTACAATTGCAGGCGTTTTGAGATTCCAAGGACAATTAATGACGGTAGTTCCAAAAGATAAAACAAGTTGCTATAGGTGTGTGTTCGGTGATATAACCGGAGGCGATCCGAGTATGTCGTGTTCTCAAGCAGGAGTAATTGGGTTTATACCTGGCGTTTTAGGATGTTTAGAAGCTAATGAGGCAATTAAAAGTATTTTAGGTATAGGTGAGCTTATAACAAATAAAATTATGTATGTTGATCTTTTAAGGAACAATTTTGATTTTATCGAGGTATATAGGGATAATAATTGTATCGCATGTGGTGACAACGCAAAGGACTTAGTAGAAATATTTAATTACGAGGGGGAAAATGTCTGCAATGAATAATATGAAAAAACAAAATGATGTTGAATACTTAGATATCCGGGGAGAAGTATGCCCAATGACATTTGTACTTACTAAACTAACTCTGGAAGAGCTCGAAGAAGGTAGTATTTTAGAAGTTCACTTGGATTTCCCTGCAGCTCTCAAGAATATCCCTGAAAGTTGTAAACGACAAAATTTAGCTAAAGTCATAAAAATAAAAGAATTAAATCCCGAAAAACACGAATGGATCCTAATATTAGAGAAATTATGAAAATCTGAATAATGGCATCACAAATAAGCCCCCTATCCTCCAGCTATGGCAGGTAATAAGAAAACTTCATCTCCTTCTTGAACAGTGGTAATCAAACCTTCAAAAGAACGAATATCTTTTCCATTTTTTCCTATAAGAATGTATTTACTTAATAAATCTGGAGCTTTCATTACAGAATTTTCAAAATCCTTTCCAAATTTTAAGTTCAATTCTTTTAATACATCTTTAATGGTTGAGTTATTCTCAAACGACATTATAACTTCTTCTATTCCTGTAATGTCTGCCAATAAAGATAAAAAGAAAATTTTTATTTCAATCGTTGAAATAACCCCTTAAAATTATATTTCCACTTTATATTTCAATTCATAAATATATTAGAAATTTAGGTAATTATTTTTTATGGTTATAAAATTTAAATATTATCGCTATTATTGCGGATATTATATAATAAAATTAAGTGATTTACATTAGAAAAAATAAACTAAACATTGGGCATCTGTCTACTGCTTACCACACTAATTTTATCTTAATGGAAAGTGACGATTTAGGAAATGATCTTAAAATAGATATCAATTGGATTCTTTTTGGGACAGGACCAGCTATGATCGAGGCTTTCAAGAATAAAAAGTTAGATATTGGTTATATGGGATTACCTCCTGCAATTATTGGGATTGATAAAGGTGTTCCAATTAAATGTGTTGCTGGAGGTCATGTTGAAGGAACTATTATGATTGCTAAAAAAGAATACAAAGATATGAATCAATTGGATAATAATATGGCTGAAGTTCTTTCTCAATTTAAAGGAAAATTAATTGGTGTTACGAGCAAAGGTTCTATACATGAAGTTATTTTAAGCTATTTTTTGAAAAAGTACGATCTATCAAATGAAGTTGATGTTAAAAATTATGGACAAGCAGAATTTATTGCCATGAATATGAAAAAAGGTATCTTGGACGCAGGTGTGGGAACCCCAGCATTAGCAGTTTTCGCTTCAACCATCTTAGATTCTCATATAATTGTCGAACCTAAGCATTTATGGGCTAACAATCCTAGTTATGGCATATTTCTTCACGAAAACTTAATTGAAACCTATCCAGATATAATAATAGAATTTCTTAATCATCATAAAAAAGCTTCTTATCTGCTAAGAAACTCGCAATCGTTAGCAGCAGAGAAGATATCTAAAACTTTTGAAATTATTAACAAAAATTACGCTGAATCTGTTTTAAAAATATCACCAAAATATTGTATTTCCCTTTCAGAAAATTATATAAATGCAACAATGGAATTTGTAAAAACTCTTAAAAATCTTAATTATATTAAAAAGGAACTTACGCAAGAAAACATATTTGACCCTACATTTATACGAAAAGTACACCCTGAACAAGATCATTATTCAATATAAAATTTAATAAAGTGGAAAATATCCAATTACCGCAAGAATGATTAAATATACTAATAAAAATACTACCAAGACCCAAAGGGTTTTATTAAACAAAGAATTAGGTACTTTGTTTTTATACTCATTAACCTTATCTTTACCAAACTTTTTTTCTAGATTTAAATGAATTTCTATCAACCCTGAACCCCATAATAAGCCATAAAACAATGGAGCTAAAAGTAAACTATAGACTGCTCCAAGAATTAAAGCCATACCGATATAAATAATCATCAATGAGGTATAAAGGGGATTTCTAACAATACTATAAAGTCCCTTAGTTAAAATTTCTTCAGATTTGAATTGGTCAAGACCTATAACTTTTGAAATTCTATTTAAGGCAGCTATAAAAAGAACTAGCCCTAAAAAAGTTGTAATTATTCCTATAATGCTCAAAAAATACCCTTGAAATAAACCAAAATTAACAAAAGGCTCTATAATTATTTGTTTGGAGGGGATTAGAAAAGTCCCAAGTGAACCGTAAATTCTAGGTTGCGTTGTAAAATGAATTAAAAAAGGAAACAGCGTTATTACGAAGGACAAGAAACCATTGACTATCTTAGCAAGTGGGGCGTATTTTTCATCGTCATTATGATACAGAATATACGTTAAAAAATAGATGCCTCCTACGTTATACACTAAAACATACCAAAACAGAGGGTTTATTAACAGATTAAGGAAAAGATCATGTAATAACGTCATAGGCTCTAAAAATATAAAATCTAACTTCTTTTATTATTTATCATTTTTTTTCCAAATTACGATTGAAACTACGCTAATAATCGCAATAAGAGTTGGATATATAATTATCTCCAATAACGAAGGGTTTGCGTTGTATCCAAATAAGGCTTTTAATAACGCCCCAATAACTTCAAGCCATTCTGGAGTGAGAGGATTATTATCTGGAAAGCTTTCTGGCAAAATATGTTTAATATTCCATACTTCCTCAATAATAGGGTTAAGCGCGCCTGCTTCTATAAATTCGTGAATTCCGTATGTGATCAATCCGGCAGCAAATAAGATAAGAACAGCGTTAGTAATTTTAAAGAACATTGATAAATTTATAGTTTTTATGCCATAGAACATAAGGATCCCAATTATAATTGCAAATCCGATACCTATTGCCGATCCAAGAATTATGCTCCCTTGATCCAAGGTCCCCAAAGATGTAGCACCTACCAAAAGCAAAACCAATTCAATTCCTTCCCGAATTATGACTATGAAGGTTAAAATTAAGATTGAAAAACTCTTCCCGGTTGTTATTGATTGCTCAACCTTTTCATCGAGAGTTTCTCTCATCTTAGAACCCTCTTTGCTTATCCATAAAATAAGTGTTATAATAAATATTCCCGAAATAACAAAAGTATATCCTTCGAATAATTGTTCCAGTATTCCTGTAAATCCTCCCAATATTAACGAGAAGACAATAGAAAAAAGAATGCTGGAAATTACGGCAAGTACAGCTCCGATGTACACGTATTTATAATAACTTTTCTGGTTTGTGCTCTTTAAATAGGATAAAATAATAACTACTATGATAACAGATTCTAAACCCTCTCGAAAACCTAGAAACATTGGTATTACTAAATCAACGATAGACAACTTTAAATAAACCTCAAATTAATAATTTTGATACTACAACATATTAAGCTTCAATTACTTTATGATGTTGAATAGCAAAAAAAGTTGCCATGATATAATATAAGAAAGATACAATTTTCACTTGGTATTTGAATTCAAGGGAGAAGTATGATTTATAAAATATTAACACTATATAAATAAGAAAACGCAATATAAATAAGAAATAGCATTTAATAATCATTAAAAAAAAGTGTTTTTACTATTATGGTTATTTTTACTTTTGTCGTATGCGCTGAACCTTACAAATTTGAAGCCATAGATACGATGCTTAACTTAGGAGAGGCAATCTTAAAGAAAGGGCATCAAATTTTAGGTATTTTTTTCTACGGGAGTGGCGTGTATAACGTCAAACGTGAAATAAATATAAGCTCAAACATGAGAAATCTACCCGAACGCCTTGAGAGTTTCATAAAGAAGAATAGCCTAAATCTGTCTGCGTGTAGTACCTGGGTTAACTTCACGGGGCTAAAGTCCGACGATTTTATTGAGGAAGCGCGTCAAGTGGGATTAGGTGGGTTGTCTGAGTGGATGGCAGAATCTGATAGAGTTATAGTATTTGGTCCAGGGGTGTAAATTAATGGTTAAATCTGTGGTAATTTTATGCGAAGACTCTCCGATAGGTAAAAATTCTGCTCTCGAAGCGATCCGTATGGCTGCGGGAATTATGGCAGTGGGGGATCTAGACGAGTGTAAGATTGTATTCATCGGCGACTCGGTCTATTTTTTAAGTAAGAATTTTGATCCTAAGAAAGTTAACATGGAAACCCCTTCGAGCATTTTTAGGATGATGGAACTATCTGACTTCGAGGTTTACGCGTTAGACTCCGCCTTAGAAATAGCCGGTATTGAGCCTTCAGATTTGATAGATTTTGACAACGTAAAAATTGCGAGCTGGAAGGAGATTTCAGCTTTTATTTTAGAAGCAGATGTGTTTTATAGGTATTAATGTGATGAGATTATGGTTGTACAGATGGAAGATATAAAAAAATTGGTGTACCTTTTTGGATTTAGCACGAGAAAAAGTACATCTATAGATAATCTGTTTAATATAGTAAAAGAACAGGCTAAAGATGCAAATATCGCTGTTGTTTTGATCCACGACGGAGTTATAGGAACCTCTAAAAAGGGATTGATGCCCACTTCTCTAAATTTATTGTTAAATCTGCCTGTAACCGTATTTGCGATGACACCTGACCTTTTAGCGCGAGGGATCGACCCCAACTCTGTTGACACAAGAATAAAATGTATTGAATACGATGTTCTCGTCGATATTTTAGCGCAAACTCCAAAGATAGCTTCGTGGATGTAACGACTTATTTAGTATATGATAAGTTTTTATCATGAACGCTTAAGAAAACACCTCCATTTATGGGGGTGATGAATTAAGCACGATTTTTTTGAGAAAAAAAATCATAAAACCACTATACTATAATCCATTTAAAGAATGATTCTTTCTTTTTAGGTATAAATGATTCGAGCTTTCAATGTTCGGATATATCCGAACAAGACGCAACAGACCCAGATTCGCAAAACAATAGGGTGTAGTCGCTTCATTTACAATCGGATGCTCATTGAGAGGAGGGAGGTCTATGAACGGTTTAGAGACGATAAAGATGCGCTTAAGAAGCACACCTATAAAACAGAAAAGCAATATAAGGTCGAGTTTTCGTTTTTAAAAGAAGCTGATTCCATTGCCTTACAAGCCTCAAGAGAGCATTTGTTTAAGGCATATCAAAACTTTTTTAACGGTTTAAAAAAAGGTCGTGGGGTCGGCTTTCCAAAATTCAAGTCAAAGAAAGGAAAGGAAACCTATACGACCAAGCAAACGAATGAAAACATCAAGATTGATTTTGAAAGAAAGAAATTAAAGTTACCGAAACTAGGTTGGCTAAAATTTAGCGATAAGAGGGTGTTTTCCGAATCGATCAAACATGCCACCGTTAAAAAAACGAAATCAAACAAATATTTCGTTTCTCTGACCTTAGAGGCGCAGGAGGATGTAAAGGAACTACAAGAGGTACATGAGAAGGATGTTACTGCGTTTGATATGTCAGCAAATAATTTTTTGGTGAATGATCTTGTTAAGATGGAGAATCCACGATTCTACCGTTTAGAGCAGAAAAAGACCAAGAAGCTAAACAAGGAACTTTCGCGAAAGAAGAAAGGTTCTAAGAATCGAGAAAAAGCGCGTTTAAAATTAGCAAGACACTACGATACGATATACAACAGAAAGAAGGATTGGACTCATAAGCTCACCCGAAAATTAGCCGACGCGTTTGATGCTATTATTTTAGAAAACTTAAACGTGAGGGGAATGCAGAAGTTCAATTCAGGTTTGTCTAAATCGGTTTCTTTAGATTTCTCATGGTACCAATTCACGACCTATTTAAAATACAAAATGGAATGGTTAGGAAAGCATTTAATTCTCGTAGATAGATTTTTTGCTTCCAGTAAACTCTGTTCATGCTGTGGTTGGAAAAACAACAACCTTACCTTAAAAGAAAGAGTGTGGACATGTCTGGATTGTGGAACTACCCATGAGAGAGACGAAAATGCTTCTGTTAATCTGAGGAACGAAGGAATAAGAATCCTAAAAGAAGAGAAATACATCACGATCATCCATGATGATAAAACTACCGTTGGAACAACGGGAAGTCACGCCTTTGGAGACGATGTAAGACCTAAAGAGATTCTTCAGAATCTTTTCGGGCAGTTTTCGAGGAAGAAGGAATCCATCACCCTTTAGGGTGTGGTAGTTCAATTAAGTAAATCCAGTACTTAGTAGAGTGATGTTTTATGAAAATAATTGATTTAGAAGAAAAATATAACGGACTTTATTTTATGTGTCTTGAAGATTGGAGCGACGAGATGAAAGAAGCTGGAGATCACAAGGAGCTTTGGTATAACAAAATGAAAGACAAAGGGCTTGGCGTTAAAATTGCTGTGACTGATGACGACAAAGTAGTAGGAATGATACAATACGTTCCTATTGAGCATTCCACAGCAGAAGGAAAAAATTTGTACATTATAAAATGTATCTGGGTTCATGGCTACAAAGAGGGCGTTGGAAACTTTCAGAAGAAAGGAATTGGTAAGCTTTTAATAAAAGCTGCTGAAGATGATGTAAGGAGTAAAGGTGCGAAAGGATTAGTAGCATGGGGGCTTTCAATACCTGTTTTTATGAGAGCCTCTTGGTTTAAAAAGCAAGGATACGTCAAAGTTGATAAGCTTAATATGTCAGTTTTACTATGGAAACCTTTTTCTGACGATGCTATTGCGCCTAAATGGATTAAACAGAGAAAAAAGCCCAAAAAAATACCTGGGAATGTATCAGTGACATCATTTATAAATGGCTGGTGTCCTGCTCAAAATATAGTTTTTGAAAGAGCAAAAAGAGCAGCTTCCGAATTTGGAGATATTGTAGTTTTTACAGAAGTAGATACGTTCAATAGGGAAACTTTTTTGGAGTGGGGGATCGCAGACGCACTTTATATTGACGAGAAGCAGATTAGAACTGGACCTCCGCCTTCTTACGAAGACATTAGAAAGAAAATTGCTAAACGGGTTAAAAAATTAAATTAAAATTTTTTTCATATACTTTTATTAGTTCACAAGTTCTATCTTATAATTATTACTTTCAAACTGTTTAGATTATAATGTCAAAAGTAAAGGATGCGTATAAGGAAATAGAAGGAATAATCGGTCCCGATTTTATATCAGACAAGGACTTTATGAAAGCAGCCTATTCTCGTAATGTTGACCCGGCGTTCCCAGATAGATGGGCAGATATTATAGTGAGGCCAGAATCATCTGAAGAGGTTTCTGAAATCGTAAAGATTGCCAATAAGTACAAAATCCCGATGGTTCCGAGAGGTGGTGGCGCAGATCTCGTAGGTGGCTCCGTAAGCAAAGGTGGCATTCTAATAGACTTAACAAGAATGAATAGAATTATTGAAATAAATGAAAAGGATTTCTATTGTGAAGTAGAATGCGGAATCACATGGGGTGCGTTGCTTTCTGAATTACATGGAAAAGGGTTAACAACAGGAGTGCTCGGTCCGGGGAGCGGCTACTCAGCTACTATCGGAGGTGGTCTTTCTAATAGTACTGCTGGTTTTGGGTCTACAAAATACGGCGTTATTCCTGACATTTGTTTAGGTGTCGAAGTGGTGTTACCAAATCCACAAGGAACGATAATTAGGACAGGGGCGGCGGCTAATAAGTACGCAAAACCTTTTTGTAGGTACGGGGTGGCTCCCGATTTTACGGGTTTATTTATGGGGGATGTAGGAACTATGGGTATTAAGACTAAAGCTTTTCTACGATTGCATCCCGAGACGCCGTTTAAAGCGCAGCGATATTATATGTTAAAGAAGAACGATTATAATAAAGTTTCTGAGCTCATGTATAAATTACGGAAAGAAATACGCGACGGATTACACGATGTACTTGTAATTCCTGTTATTGTAGTTCAATTATTGGCAGGTATGGTGGAAAAAAAACCTGTCAAAAGACCGAGGTTAAAAGGACCGGTATTTTCGATATTAGTGGAATCGACAGATGAGCGTGTGCTAGATATTTATCTCGATCAAATTGAAAATCTTATGAAAGACGATGCTCGACCGTTTGAATGGCAAGAAATTGACCCAGAAGAGCCTTTATCCAAAGATTGGAAATTTAATTTAAAATATGCCTATCACTACTTTAATAAATTTATATCAGTAAACCCACCGAAAATATCGTGTACCACATGTCATAAAGTTCCAATATCTGCTTTATCTGAAGTAGCAAATTTAAGCACTCAATTCGATATTAATTACCGAGATGAATTTCCACCACAAAGTATTGCATTATTTGCAACGGTTATATTTCTTTTACCTAACGGTAATTGTGTAGTTGTAGGTGGATTCAATGCCGATAACATAGATGAACAACGCGAGAAATCCATGAAGATGTGGCACAAAAAGCTACGCCTTCAAGTTCGATATGGGGGCGTACATTATTGGCTTGGAGAAGCAATCTCTCAATCGATAGTTGAGGCTGATGCCTATACGCCTGAATTTATTCAATTTTTCAAAGATATGAAAAAATCTGTAGACCCAAATTATTTATTAAGCCCTAAAAAGTTTCACATGTATAGTTATGACCATGATTTATCAGAACATTTTGTAAAAGAGGAAAATTAGGTGATTAAAAATTAGTTTTAAGCGTTCATTGAAAGAGATAGAAGAGAGAAAAGAAAGGTTAAGGACGACCGAATTTAAAGGTGCTGAAATGATTACCGTCTTATGGGAGACTAAACCTGAGGTAATCGAAAAGATTTTACCGCCTCCTTTAAAGCCTGTTAGTAGACCAGTAGTTATGTCTTTTATAGCAAATTACTCTAGTACTAATCAAGGATTACCGTATCTTGAAGGTGCTTTGACGTTAAGATGTGAATATAATGGTTTACAAGGAAATTATTACTTAGCTATGCCCGTTGACGACGATCGCGCGATGATTGGGGGTCGGGAGATTTTTGGATTCCCTAAAAAAATAGCTAAAATACATTTTGATCGAAAGGATAAATATGTTGAAGCTTGGTCCGAGCGTCTTGGGACTAAGAATATTAAAATTAAAGTAAATTTAACAGGTAAATTCAACGATAGCGAAACACCAAGTATCATAAAAGAGTTGGGACTTCTTCCGGGAAGAAAGAAAAATACGATTAATTATAACTTCAAGTACTTTCCAGCACCTAATAAAAAGGGCTTTGATTACGATCCGTGGTTAGTTAAGCAGGAAACATCGGTTCGTCCAATATCGATGGAAATGGGCGTAGCTGAAATAAAGTTAACCTCAACTGAACACGATCCTTGGGCTGAAGTTGAAGTTGTAAAGGTTCTAGGCGCGTTATATCTTAAAACAGACAACACTATGCTTCCTGGAGAGGTTGTTGCTAAGGTAGGTCAAAGCGATTTTTTACCATATTCTTTTCCCAAATGGGATTGGTATTAATTATATTTCAAATCTATTATTTGTTAACATTAAATTATGTCCAAAATTGATAAGGTATACAAAGAAATTGAAATAGCGGTTGGAGTCGAATATATCTCCGATAAAGATTTTATGAAAGCTGCTTATTCTAGAAACGTTGATCCTGCCTTTCCTGATAGATGGCCTGATATTATAGTACGTCCAGAGAATACGGAAGAAGTTTCAGATATTGTAAAAATTTCTAACAAATATAAGATTCCTATAGTACCACGAGGAGGAGGAGCCGATTTAGTTGGAGGTGCGACAATTGAAGGGGGTATTCTTATTGATCTTACGCGGATGAATAAAATTATTGAAATAAATGAAAAGGATTTCTATTGTGTCGTTGAATGTGGAGTAACCTGGGGGGCTTTACTATCAGAACTATACAAAAAAGATCTAACGACAGGCGTTCTTGGTCCCGGAAGTGGATTTTCAGCTACAATTGGAGGAGGTCTTTCTAACAGCACCGCTGGTTTTGGGTCCACTAAATATGGTTTAGTTCCAAACATTTGCTTAGGTGTCGAAGTAGTTTTACCAAACCCACAAGGAACGATAATTTGGACTGGAGCGGCGGCTAATAAGTACGCAAAAGCTTTTTGTAGATACGGCGTTGCTCCCGATTTTACGGGCCTATTTATGGGAGATGCTGGAACTATGGGCATTAAAACTAAATGTTCTTTAAGGTTATTCCCAAATTCGCCTTTCAAGATACAAAAAAATTACATATTTAGAAAAGACGATTATAATAAAGTTTTTGAGTTAATGTATAAACTACAAAAAGAAGTTAAAGACGGAATACACGATCTTTATATAAACCCACGCGTAGTAGTACAACTCTTAGCTTCCCAGGCTAAAATCCGACCTCCAAAAAGAGCTAGACTTAGTGGACCTGTTTTTATGTTTATACTTGAAGCGTTTGACGAGCGAATTTTAGAAGTTTATATTGAACAAGTAAATAGAATAATGACTAAAGATAACGTTGCTAGACCTTTTGAATGGACAGAAATCGATCTAGATTTAAAATTAGCAAAGGATTGGAAGTTTGATTTTAAATTTCCTTATAATTATTTCAACAAATTTATCTCGTTAGCGCCGCCGAAGATATCCTGTACCACTTGTCATAAAATACCAATTTCGTCCATAGCTGATAAAAAAGAGTTAAACGAGTTGTTTGATAACGATAATAGAGGTAATTTCCCGGCTCAAAGTTTTTCGTTATTCGCTAGATCAATCCACCTATTACCTAATGGTCATTGTATTTTTGCTGGTGGTTTTAATGCCGAAAATGTAGATGATCAGCGTCAAGTCGCTATGGATATATGGCATAAAAAGTTAATGTACCAAGTTCAGTATGGGGGTGTACATTATTGGTTAGGAGAATCAATCTCTCAATCAATAGTAGAAGCTAACGCTTATACTCCCGAATTTATTAAATTTTTTAAAGATATTAAAAGGGTTGTGGACCCTGATTTTTTATTGTCTCCAAATAAATTTCATATGTATAGTTACGATAATGATATAACACAAAATATAATTAAAAATAAAAAGTAGATGGAAATAAGATGACTGAAATAAATCCTAACGAAAAGTTTAAGCACTTAAGCAAGATTGGTCCGACAATTTTACAATGTATAAGTTGTGGAGATTGTCGAGAAGCTACAGATTATACTTCAGATCCACAAAAATGGGGCGTTTGCGTGGCAAGAGATCACACATCTGGCTTCGAAGCTTTCTTTGGAAGAGGAAAAATGCAAATTATTCGCTCTCTTTGGCAAGGAAAATTAGAGCTAAGTAAAGATATGGCAGAAGTTATTTATCAATGTCCAACTTGTAACGCGTGTTCTGAAGCTTGTGCCTATGATATGGATAACGCAGTTATTTACGAGGCTTTAAGAGCGGAACTAATAGACGCGGGTTGTGGTCTGGAAGCACATGTACCAATGAATAAAGCAATGGTTGAATTATTAAATCCATATCAGAGAGATAACAAAGATAAAAATAATTGGATGGAAAAACTTGATTTTAAGGTAAAAAATGCCTATTCTGAAAAAGCGGATGTGCTTTATTTTGTTGGGTGCACTGCTGCTCTAACTCCAGAAATTCAACCAGTAGCTATAAACACAGCAAAAGTGCTTCGTAAACTTGGAGTTGACTTTTCTATTTTTGGAGAACACGAAGTGTGCTGCGGAAGCGTAGGTAAGAGAACTGGGGATATGAAAGCATTCAATTCAGTGGCTGCGAAAAACTACGAGTTGTTCAAAAAAAGCGGCGTTAAAACTATAATTACGAGTTGCGCGGGTTGTTACAGGACTTTAAAAGTAGATTACGCTGACTTAATTGAGGACTTAGGAATTAGAGTGCTTCACACAATCGAGTATATCAAATCTTTTTTAGAGGAAAAAGATATAATTCTTAAGAAATTAGAAATTAATACAACCTATCACGACCCCTGTCATACAGGAAGAAATTCTGGCCTTTCACCGCTTTACGAAGAACCAAGAGAGATATTATCAAAAATATCTAATTTAACCGAGATGAAAACGATTAAAGAGAACGCTAAATGTTGCGGAGCTGGTGGAGGCGTAAAGAAAGGCTTTCCCGATTTAGCATTAGAAGTTGCTAAGACTAGAGTTCAGGAAGCTGAGGAGACGGGCGCAGATTATCTCGTGAGTATATGTCCATTTTGTTATAGAAATCTAGCGGATGCAATAACCGCTTTAAATTCGAATATTAAGATGGTTGATCTTATGGAACTAATAGATCAAGCATTAAATCAATAATCAATACAGTAATTTTAAATTAAAAATTGAAATATTAATAATAGTAATAGTAAAAATCTAATTTGAGGTGAAAATAAAACGAGTTTTTTAAGATCTTCGGGCGGGTTTATGACTAATAGAGAAACCGCTGACTTCTACGATGCAGAAATGCTGGTCGTGTATTGGGAGACAAAACCCGAAATAATAAAGCGACTGCTGCCACCACCGTTAAAACCTACGAGCGCTCCAATTGCCTACGCGTTTGTGGCTTATTATCCAAAAACAAATTTCGGTGTGACATATAACGAAGGCGCTCTTTTCTTAACATGCGAGTTCGAGGGCGTAGAAGGAGGCTATTGTTTATCAATGCCGGTTACAGACGACCAAGCGCTAGTCGCTGGTCGAGAAGTATTTGGATATCCAAAAAAAATGGCTGATATTTATTTCAAGCGGGAAAAGAGAGTCGTTGAAGGATGGATAGAGCGCCAAGGAACGCGATATTACGAAGTGAAGGCAAAGCTGAACGGTAGATTAAATGCGCCTGAAGCTATGGAGCTTTTTACGGGCACCATTGGTGATGGCTCTGAAATTGTGTCAATAACATACAATTTTAAGCATTTTCCTTCTCCAGATGGCAAAGGCTTTGATTACAACCCGCGATTAATAAGAGAAGAGGTTCCATTAAGACCTAAAGAATTAAAACTGGGGAACGCAGAAATTACGTTAAAGTCATCTGAGAGCGACCCTTGGGGCGAAATAGAAGTGGAAAGAGTATTAGGGGCTGCGTATTTAAGAGGTGATAACTCTATGAAAAAGGGATACGTAGTAGCAGAAGTAGAACAAGAAAAATTCTTTCCGTATTCTTTTCTAAAGTGGGATATTGGTATCTAATTTAATTATTTAATTAAAACCCTTTTTTTCTTTTAATTCTTCACTTTTTTAATGTAGTGATTGGTCGGCTTTGTAAAATGAAGATTTCATCGTTTTCTATCGCCCATTCAATATCTTGAGGAAAATTGAATTCTTTTTCAATTTTTAATCCTAAATCATGAAGTTGGCGTAGTTGATTATCGCTTAAAGAGCAAGTTGTCCTCGATTTTGGGTAATTTTCTACCATAACAGTATGGGCGCCTTCAGGGTTTTTAATCGATTTTTTCCTTTTTTTACCGATAATCTTTTTTAAAACTTCAAATTTATTTTTTTTAATTACAATAGAATCTGGACTGATTAAATTATCGGCAATCGTATTACCAAGCCCCCATGTGGAATTAATCAACATTTGGTTTGAATCGTTGTTGACCACATTAGACGTAAATAAAACGCCTGATATTTGTGAATTAACCATTTTTTGAACAATCACTGCCATATGAACATTCTTCAACGAGAAATTTAGGCCCAACTTTCTCATATGAAGCATATATAATATTGAACTAGGGGAAAATAAAGATGCCCAGCAATTTTTTAACGATTGTAATAAGTCGTGTAAAGTAAGATTGTGTAAATAACTCTCTGCTTGTCCCGCAAAGGAGAATTTGCTTGAATCCTCGATCGTTGCCGAAGACCTTACGGCAAAAGATAAGTCTATATCCTTTCCCTTAACCAATTTATCTAAAGCTACTTCGATGCTTTCAATTATTTTCTTAGGAATTTTTGATTCCAATATTAATCTCGTAATTTTGGCTGAATGGTGTAAGATTTCTTTAGGATTTAAGTTCTTAGCCAATAATGTCGTAAGTTGCTCGTAGTATTTCGATTCGTTAAGGAATTTCTTGAAGCAGTTTGTATTTATGATGAATCCGGGGGGGACTTTTGCTTTCATCTTAATTAATTTGATCAAATTAGAACCTTTCCCCCCTAATAAAGCATTATTAGGTTTTGCTTCTGGAAAAAATACAACGAATTCTGATTCTTTCATCGATGTTCCTTAAAATTGTAAATAATATAATTTGTTTACTATATTTTTAAATATTTAGTTCAAAGATAAGGTATAACAATATATCTTTATGCAAAAATTTCTTAGAACGTAAATAAAAAATAAAAATAACTGCGATAAATAACTATAAATTTAAAAAATAATAGATTGATATTACTTTAAAAATAAAATTTTAGTTGATTTAAAAATGAAAAAAATTGGGGAAGGCCGTTCTTGTTCTTCTAATTCAGAAGCAATAGGGGAATTTGTTTATATCCAATCTGTTGAAGACGTAATAAATATATTTGATGATGCCAGCGGGAAAATATGTATAGTTGATGATGCGGGTACTACTACTCTTGGTCCAATTTTATCAGATTTAGCAGGAGTATTATGTCCATTCGGTGATGCGGGCTCACATCTTGCCATAGTTTCAAGAGAATTCGAAATACCTTGTGTAATGAGTGTAGAATTTCTAGTAGACGATTGGTCATCACTGAATGGGAAAAATGGAAAAATTGTTACGGAAAGTGAAGCCAAGGGTATTATTTACTTACTTGAGTAATTATAGAAAATCTTTTCAATTAAAATTACAAATTATAAAATTATAAAATTATAAGGAGTTGTTTATATGTTAGGTGATATTAGCGACGAAGAAGTTAATGATATAATTTCGATGTTTTCTCAAAGCGTTCTAGAAAACTTTCAAACGCGAGGAGTAGTGGAAAGTAAAATATTTCCTGTAAACCATTACATTCACGTTGCTTGTTATATTTTATACGATCAATCTTATCAATATAATATCTTAAAAGAAGTTGCAAGTAAGATATCGCCTGAGGACATCGCTAAAAGATCGAAATCCTTAGGCTCACGGTCGAACCACTTGGGTTTTTATTCTCTATTAATGTTGTATTTGCATGGTCGGGCTGAAATTATTTATGATAACCTCATTAAAAAAAAGGCCGGCGAAGATATCGTTGTTGAGCCTGAAACGAAGAAAAAAGAAACAAAATTCATTATGGACTTTTGGAAAAGATTGAGCCCCAATTATCTCAACGAAGGGGAGCTAACGCTGAAATCTAAAAAGATTACGTGCCTTTCCGATGATTACATTGAAAACCTAAAAGGCAATATGATATCTATAGATAACAATAAAGATGTAATGAAACAATTAAAACAAACCATCGCCCAACTAACCATCTATAGTTTCCTATCCCAAGCCGAGTGTCGAATGAGCATTTCTGAGCAAGGACCATATTATTTTGAAGGCAACACTGAACCTTTAGTATTTAAAGAATTCCTAGATCTACATACTGGTGACGATATGTTTGGAATAAACATGTCTGGAAATATGCCATATAAAATCACCAAGATTGCGCCAGTTCCTAATGTGATATTCGGGATGACGCTTAAAGACATGAACAAAATCGAATTTAATGATTTTGGCACTTTATTTGCCGATCCCACCGATCTTTCTTCAAACATAACATCCATAGGAATTTGGACGAAAGAATTAACGCATCCAAAAGATCTTAGGTATCCTAATAATTTAGGTGAATTAAAACCCCTTTCGCTTAACATTTTAACCGAACTATCGGAATTCGCAAAAAGTGCCACGAAAGAATTATATGTTGATATATCGAAATGGAACTTTAATAAAAAATTGATGTTCGGGAGCAACCTTTATGTTAATAGGATCGCAAGCTCATACGCACAATTCGCTGGAATAGAAGATAATTATAACTGGACTTGGCCTTTTGACTATGCCGCGAGTAAACCATTGAAAACTAACTTAATAGACAAAGAAAAAATAGATTTCTACATTGATGTATTGGGGGAAAAAGTTAAGACTACCAAAGACGAAAAAGAAGCAACGAAAGTGCAAATCGCATCTTTAGAAAAATACAAAGGTATACATCCATTTCTTCCGCGAATGTTTAGGAGTAAAAGAGTCCGAAAATTAGACCCGTTTTACTATTTTTTACAAGACTAATAGTTAATGTTAGTTTTAATAGTAATAAAAAGTGAAATCTATCAAAATTATTTTCAATTTAAATAAAAATTTTACGATTATTAGGAGTTGTTTATATGTTAGGTGATATTAGCGACGAAGAAGTTAACGAAATAATCGAGATGTTTTCTAAGAGCGTTATAGAAAATATTCTAATGCGAGGAGTAGTGGAAAGTAAAATATTTCCTGTAAACCATTATATTCACGTTGCTTGTTATATTTTATACGACCAATCTTATCAATATAATATTCTGAAAGAAGTTGCAAGTAAGATATCGCCTGAGGAGCTAGCCAGAAGATCGAAATCCTTGGGCCCCGGATTAAACCAATTGGGATTTTATTCTATATGTATGTTGTATTTGCATGGTCGAGCTCAAGTTATTCATGATAACCTTAGTAAAAAAAAAGCTGGCGAAACTAACATCGTTGTTGAGCCAGAAACGAAGAAAAAAGAAACTAAATTCATTCTGGACTTTTGGAGAAGATTGAGCCCCAATTATCTCAATGACGAGACTCTAATATTGAAAAATAAAAGACTTACATTCCTTTCTGACGATTATATTGAAAAATTAAAAGGTAATATGATCCCTATAAATAATAATAAAGAGATAATCAAGCGTTTAAAACAAACCATCGCCCATTTAACTATCTATGGTTTTCTTTCCCGAGCCGAGTGTAGAATGAGCATATCTGAGCATGGACCGTATTATTTTGAAGACAACACTGAACCTTTAATATTCAAAGAATTCATAGAACTACATACCGGTGACGAAATGTTTGAAATAGATATGACTGGAAATATGCCATATAAAATTACCAATCTTGCGCCAGTTAAAAATGTGATATTTGGAATGACGTTAAAAGATATGAACAAAATCGAGTTTAACGATTGGTGCACTTTATTTGCCGATCCAACCGATTTTTCTTCAAACATAACATCAATTGGGATTTGGACAAGAGAATTATCCCATCCAAAAGATCTTAGATATCCTGATAATTTAGGTGAATTAAAACCCCTCTCGCTTAATATCTTAGAGGAACTGTCGAAATTTGCAAAAAGCGCCACGAAAGAATTATATCTTGATATATCGAAATGGAACTTTACTAAAAGATTGCTTTTGGGGAGTCACATTTATGTTAATTGCCTTTTAAGTGTGTGTGCCCAATACGCAGATATAGAAGAAAACTTTAACTGGACTTGGCCTTTTGACATTGCATCGGGTAAACCCCTTAAAACTGACTTAATAGACAAAGAAAAAATAAAGTTCTATATAGATAAATTAGGGAAAAAAATAAAGACAGCCCAAGACGAAAAAGAAGCAGAGAAATTGCAAATCGCAGCTTTAGAAAAGTACGAAGGCGTACATCCATTTATGACGCGACTCTTTAGGAGTAGAAGAGCCCAAAAATTAGACCCTTTTTATTATTTTTTACAAGATGAATAGTTAGTCATACTTACAAAAAAAAGGAAAAAATATGGTTTTCTCGCTTAAGGTTATTGAATAACCTAAAATGCGGGAGAATCATTTAAGGCGTAGTATTACAATTTCCAGGCATTTTAATTACCTCAATTTATTTTGATGAAATTTCAATTTGTTTATTGTACATAAACCCGCTATCTTAAACCAACGAGTTTTAATAGCATTGCACTATCTCACAATATTTATTTATAAATAGATATAAAAACATAACCGATTTAATGATTGATTAAAAAATAAAATAAAAAAGCAAAATAAAATAGCTCAAACTTCAGTTCTTAGCGTTAATCCCGCGTTGTGCATAAATACTCCGAAATGCCATCTCCTTCTTTACCATTGTAAGTGAACACTGCTACTTGCTCGTAAATTTCAGTTAATCCTTTCTCGGATGGAAGGGGTAAATATTGCGAAAATATTGTTTTTGATTCTATAGTTCTTTTCTTTCCATTTTCGTCCGTTATGATAAATGTTGATGAAACAGGTGTTTTTTCGTCTTCTTTCTTTTTTGTTGTCACTTCTATTTTTTCTATTCTAATATTAGCAGCGCCTTTAGAATAAATTATTCCATCTTGTTTTACTTCACCAAGGGCTTCAGCTTTGTAAAAATTGATTGTTTCATCTTCAAACTGGGCAACAACCCAATTCCACGAGTCAATCCCGCCCCATTCTCTAATGCCCCAGCTATGATCGCGATGACCGAAACCTTTTATGGTTCGCGTTTCAATTACTTTCCCCTTTTTCTTCAGAATCAAAGTACCGGTCGCTATCATAGGTTGCTCGTAATGCATCTGTGCAAATACTAGTTCTGACTTAGTATAGTCCCCCTTAAGAAATGCTAAGGGGTCCGTACCCGCCGCTGAATTAAATACTGGAAACCTTCCCTCAAGGTTAACATCTAAATCAACTTGACTATTATTGAATTTAATGTTCCATTGCTTCATTGGTTTGACGCAGTAATACTTCACTTTCTTATCGATTTCCCAAGTATTAGCAGGCATTTTTTCAAGAGGAATTTCCTGAAAATAAACTCTAGCCTTACCATCAATTATCAGCAAAACTAAAACCAGGGACTTTTTTTTGTCCATGTGGTAAGATAATCTAGTAACTAAAAAAACGTTATTTGGTCGATCAATAAAATTGAAGTACCAACTCTCGTTATGGAATGGAGGAAATTTACCCCAATCGTGGCTATATTCGTCCTTATCTGATAAATCAAAACTTTCATTAACCTGTTCCTTTGGCTTTTTCTCTTTTGTCATAATACATCCATTCAAAAATTTTTCTCCTAATAAAAACTAGAAATATAGAATGTTATTTAAAAATCTTTATTTAACAATCAAAATGGGAGAGTGGTCAAAGTATCAATAAATTGTTTCAGAATTTTAATTAATGAATAAATTAAATATTCATGAAATTTTAAAAAAGATTATACTTAATATACTTAAAAACAAGGTTTTTATATGATATTTGAAATTTTTAACGAAAATTGGGCTCAAACTTTTGGCACTATTGAAGGAATAATGTGGTTTCTTATTTTTTATTTGATCTTTCTTGTGATAATGGCGATCTTTCTTAAGCTTTCCTTAAATATTTTCAGTAGTGCGAGACACATAGAATTCGGACAAGTCTTTATAACATCCTTCATCATAACCGTTATTTACGCTCTTACATTTCTATTTCTGACTGGTTTGTTAGCATGGATCATAGTTTTAATTGTTGCGTGGCTAATCATTAGCGGACGGCACCATGTTGGATTTTTAGGAGCTATATTGGTTACAGTTATAGCTTTTATATTATACATAATTGTTGCTGTAATATTGGGAATATTATTAGGTATAACGCTGATAGTTTTACCATTTTAAATCTTTATTTTTTTTTCTTAAATTAAATGAAAAAACCAATTTGACAAATTAAAATAAAGATTTTTTAAGTATTAGTTAGTTAAAGATTTTATTCTCTCGTCAAATATTTTCTCCGTAGATTCAATTTCTCTAACGACATTTTTAAGGACTGGAATCCAGAAAAAGGGTATAAAAACCCAGAAGAAAATAGAAATCATCATTCCAATAACAAACCCGAACATATCTGCGATAATTGTTCCGATTAAAGGGCCAATCGCCCGTCCAATAATGTCAAAAAAATTTGAGGTTGCCAACACGGTTCCACGGTTTTCGGGTAGGTTTAAGTCTACGACTGTGGCGTACCAGTTCCCGTTTACGGCTCCATTTGTAAACATTCCAATACTGAATAGCACGATCCAAATTAAAAAGCCCGGAAATAAATTGGGAGGGTTAAACGGAATAATTAATGCGGCGAATAGAAATGGAATAGGGACAATGTTGCCAAATAACGCTAAAAGAACCCTCGCTTTTTTATTACCTTTTTTAAACTGCTTGTCTCCAATATACCCAAATACTACGGTCCCAAGTATAATACTTACGAGGATGATTAAGAAAATTAACACAGTCACATCCGCAGTAATCCCGTGATATACTTCCATATATGCGTAAAGTAATGTTAGTATAATGCCTGTAGGAATCGTATCTACAAAATTAACAACTAACCAAACGTTAGCTTTCTTTTTAAAAATTATCCTTACATCTGAGAGCTTTATCCTATATGAGTAATCGACAGCGTCTACAAAGGCGTGGTCTTTACCCAAACGAGAAGGTTCTTTAAAAAGCAAAAATAACAGCGATGCCAGAATTCCAACGATGCCAATTACTAGAAAAGGAAATCTCCAATCAGTACTGCCAGCATATGTAGCTAAAGCGCTACCAAAAACTATTCCAAAAAAGGATGCGATCGAGAAAAACGAAAAGCCTTTAGAGCGATCCTCACTTGAGACCATATCACCCATTAACGAAAAAATACTTGGAATTAACGCGCCGTATCCTATCCCTGTTAGGATAGTTAAAAAGAAGAAAACGGAATAACCAATAATTCCAGATGGAACAGTTATGGTAAAAAGCGAAAAGATGGAAAATACTAACGTACCAGAAAACACGATCCATTTTCTAACGATTTTATCGGCCAAATACCCAAAAATTAACATCGCTATCCCAGTAAAAATCATAAAAGAGAAAGTAAGTACCCCAATTGGTGCAGTATCGCCCCCAAACCCGAAATAACTTGATATCACGAGTAAATTCGGCGAAATCATATTTGATACAGAATTTATTAGCGTAATGATCAAAACAAATAATACAATTGATAATAATGGCATTTTCTTAGAATTATTCATACTATAAATTTAAACTTGATTCTATAAAAAGGTTACAAAAGAGATCGAAACTTAAAATAATTTACAAATAATTAGACTGCAATATAATTATAATGCTTTAATTAGGCTTACATTACAAGAAGAGTCCAAAAATCAAATGTGTAGAATAAAACCTAACAAAGCTCTCCTTGTTTTTCGTAGCAGTCAAAGACACTATCTAAATTTTCGATATAGTTTAGCATAGATTCATACCATTTATCAAGTAATTCGCGAGTCTGCTCCTTAACCATTTCTAAATCTTTTGCCCCGTAAACATATAAGTATCCTCGTTTAGTTTTCACTTCTTTATCCTTTTTTTCGCTGAACTCTTTTAAAGACATTGATTTTCTTTCGATAACATTAGCTTCAATTAGAGTTTGGAGGGCTCTTTGGATTGAGCTACGATCCTTTTTAAATAATTTAGTTAATTCCATCGTACTAACATTTTGGTGTTTTAATAAATAGGAAAACACAACAGATTCTATAACATTAAGTCCTAATATGCATTTAAATAATTTTCCACTTTTAAAAATCTTTTTCTGCTCTAACATATCTTTTAATTGATCTGAAATACTTTCTATCTCCATTTCCAAGGGTTAACACCAATATTTTACTATTTAATAAAAAATTTAATAAATAAATTTTAAAAAAAAAATTACGCGAAAGACTGAAGTTTTTCCAGGATTCTGTTCATGTAATCTTCGTTTACTGCGCCAACAATTTTATGTATTACTTTATTATCTTTAATAAATAATGTCGTAGGAATTCCAGTAATTCTATAAGTTTGGGCTATAGAACCGACTTCGTCAACGTTTACTTTGATGAAAATAAAATCTTGATAGCGTTCTTTTTGAATTTTTTCGAATATTGGTGCAAACATCAAGCAAGGAGAACACCAAACCGCCCAGAAATCTATTATTATAACTTTATCAGAGAAATCTTGGGTTAATTTACTAAACTCTTCTGCCGAATGAATTTTAACTATTTCTGTTGGCATCGATTGAGTTTTTATCAGCATTTCGGCCTTTTTTAGCCGAATCTTTTCTAAATCATTATCAGACATTTTCTTTTCCGTTTTTGTGTTGTTTACTATTAATTTTTAAAGTGGTGATATAGTGCGTCACAATCACATAACTTTATTAATTTATAAAATTTAGCCTTCTATTTAAAGCTCGCGATTATGAAAAAAAAGTCTCAACTTACGAAAGAAAAAACGAAAAATAATCAAAACCTTTTTTTATATTCAATAAAGCGTAATAATATTAGCAGACTATTCTTCTTTTAATAATACTTAAAAGAGTAAATTTTTTCTATTTTTCTATAAGAAAATTTAGGAGTAATTTAAGATGGACATCCATTCGCTTTTTATATTAAAAAATACTGGAGCTTGTATTTATAGCAGAAACATCACGAGCGATTTTGATAATATCGAACCTAATTTAATTACTCCCTTTTTTTCAGCATTGTTTTCTTTCTCAGCAAGTGTTATCTCTAAACAAACTCCGGAAATTCTCGAAATGGGCGGATTTAGAATCGCTTTTAAAGTGAAAGGAGAATTCATTTATGCAATTTTAGCAGATTCAAGTGCAAGTTTATTGTTTATTAATTCCCGTTTGGTTAATATAGTTGATGTATTTGAAGAGTTCTTAGAGAACAACGATGTAGAAGATTACCAAATAATCGAAAGCGCTGATTTCGATTCTAAAATCGATTCAATTATTACTGGTGATGCTGAATTAATCGGTAGTCAACCTTTATATAAAAAAATTATCGATTTCATTAAGAGATTAACTTTAGAAAACGAGATATTAGGTGCTACTTTATTTACGATCAATGGAAAAGTAATTTATACTTCTCTCCCGCACAAAATATTGTTATCCTCTTTAAAAGAATTAGAAATTAGACATATGGTGGCGAACGAATTCAAATTGACATTTGTTTGCTTAGACAATGGACAAAAAGTCTTTACGGGAAAAATAAATATTCCGTGGAAGCTCGAACCATTATTAATCGTAGTGTTATTCGAGTCTTCGGTCCCTCTCGGTATGGCTGAACTAAATTTAGATAAATTAATTAAAACAATTGAAAATATCCTTTAATTTTCACTGAAAGTTTAGTTAATATTTTTTATAGTGAATTTATGAGGTTCCATTAAAATTCTATTTAATAATCTTTTTTTTTTATTAATAATTTAAAGATTTAATGTATGATATCATTATTATCGGTGCTGGGATTTCCGGAGCATCTTTAGCGTATAAGGCGTCAAAGTACGCAAAAACGCTTTTAATTGATTCGCAAGATTATGATCGCGAAATACCGGTTAGAATAAATATATTTGCAGAACACAATAAACCTTTTATTGACGATGTCTTCTGGAACGATGATTCAATTTTTCCACGCTCTTTTCTCCAATTAAACTATAAGAGCGACAAGTATGATGGTCTCTTGAACTCGAAAGAGTTTGGCAAGCCCTTAGGAAAGATTTCACACACAGAAATATTCATTAAAAAACTTATTGCTAAGTTTAAAGATCAAGGTGGCACTACGCGTTTTAACGAAAAAGTGACTAAGATAATAAAACACGCTGATTACGTTGAGGTTATTAACAATAAAGGTGAATCTTTTTCAGCTAAACTTTTATGTTTAGCTACAGGCTCTCGTGGCTTTGCTTTACAGAAATCGTTAGGTTTTGAGGTTCCTGACTCTTTTATGGGAATATATACTTATACCTACGCTGATGAAAGCCTACTAGATGAGAATTTTAACTTTCAATATATGTTTCATCTAAACCCTAACATAAGCCCTAATGGACCCTTCTTTTTTAACGTAGGAAAGGGTCGGGTTTCAACAGGATATTTAGGAAATAAAGAATCTCCTGACCAGCTCAAAGAAAAATTAGAAAGAATTCTAAGAAACTATAAGAAAATTCAACCTTTTATGAATGGATTGAAATGGGACAAAAATTTTGTTACTGGAGGGATTTCAAAGCATCCAATAAGTGCCATGACTAAGGATCGCGTAATTGTCTTAGGAGAGGCCGCAGGAGTGGTTACGGCTCTCTTTTACGAAGGCCTTTTAGGTGGTTTAGCTAGCGCTGATATCGCAGCAAAGCTCGTAAAACCATTATTAGAAAACAATTCAAACTTTTCAAGACCAGAATTAATAACTTACGACCAGGAAATTGCTCGAATTTTGTTAAATGGATATTTTAGAAATGGCGTTGCTTGCGAATTATTGTTCTATAGTAACGATTCGTCCGCAAAAACCTTATGGACAACTTATACTAATTTATTAAATACTAATAAAACCGTTAGAAAATATATATACGAAGCGCATACTATCCAAGATTTATGGAATTACGACACGGATAGAGATAGATACGTCGGAGAGCGCTTATTTGGTGCTCTACCTGGGCTACAAAAATTAACCTTATGGCCAAAATTTTTGAAAGCTATGTCTAAATAGTGTAAATTTTAGTTAGCTGTACCTAAATAGTGTAAGTTTTAGAAAACTATACAAAAAGAATATGAATTGTGTATAAAAGTTAATATTTGTGGCAACAGTACACATATTTGGAAAAAGAATCTCATTTTTAAAGCAAAATTATTACATTTTGTTTAACAAAAATAAAGTTAAAAACCTTTTGTTATCAAAAAGTTTTTCTCTTTACAAAACACAAAAAAATAAAAAATCGAGTGATTATTTTGGCTACAGATTATAGCGTTTTATGTAAGTTAGGAGGTTTTGTTAACTCTAATCTAGAAATAGTAAGTTCCTATCCTTCGATTGATGTTTCATCTGAATCAGAAATCCTTTCAAAGTGTTTCCCAGTTGGGAGTAAGATTGGAGATTACATTATCGATAAGTATCGTAAATATAGCGTTTTATCTTATGTTTTCAAAGTATTACAAAAAGATAACCGCGATGATCTCCTCACATTTTCACTGCTACTAGGGAAAAGAGACAATACTGAGATTTATAAACCAGTAATTAAAGAACTAATAGATGTTTTAGAAGCAAATGGCCTCTTAACTGAGAGCGTTTTAACGGAGTACCAACAAACTATATTTGAAGGCCTGAACGAAGAAAAAGATATTAATGTTGAAAACGTAGTAATTGATTTCTCGAGAATTTTTACAGATATTAAATCTAAAATAATTAAACAAAAACCAAACTTAAAAGGGAGTTTTTTTTAAATGATATACGATGATGTTGTAACAAATTTAGGCTTTATTGCTACTTTAGGTAGTGCAATCTTTATCCCATTGGCAACACTTGTACTAAGTAGAAAACTTTTAAAGGATAAAAAAGCCACAGGACGATACAATATGGTAAGGGTACTAATCTTTCTCACCTTTCTTGACTTTTCGATCTTAGCGGTGACCGAATATATTGTAGATTATGTATTCTTAGGAGCCCCTGCTGTTTTTGACCCATATATGGCTACATTCGGACTCTACAATATTTTAGTCGCTTTGATGATAACTACTGGTCTTACTTTGATTTCTTATATTAATAGAATAGAATTTCTGTATTACACACCTATAGTCTTCTTTATTGGAATGTATGTTTTTTATCTTTTAACTGGATTTGCCGGTTGGATCGAGGATTATATAACTTATGGAGGCATCGCAAGTGTTGTCTTTATGGCCTTTACTGCGATTCGAGTCAAGGATAATGGAGCTTTGGGCGTAGCAATATTTTTCTCACTAGCCTTTAGTACCAAATTCATAGATGTTGCATTAATAACAAGATCAATTATAGTTGGTTATGTAGTTTTTGTTGTCTTTTTTTCGCTTGGACTATTTAAACCGTTTAAACAGGGGGTTGTATCTAAAGATGAGTGATACTTTTGTCTTAGTAATGAATGTTATCTACTTTAGTTTTTGCGCATTGTCAATTTTCAATGTTACGAAAAAATGGAGAGAAGATAAAAATAGGATGTATATAATCATCAATTTTTATATTGTGGTGCTTGCTTTAGTTTCACTTTTATACATAAGTACTATATATACGGATTTTAACACGTCAATTGTTATAAGTGGGAAATTAACTATTGGTCTTGCTCTAGCATTTGTTTCTAATACCATTCAAGTAGAATTCATGCTTTACGCAAGAAAGTACAATAAACTCTATACAGTTCCACTAATTACTACGCTTTATATCGCTTTTGGATTAATGCTGAACAGTTCAACTATTTTCTTTGTTCTGTATTCGTTGTTCGTTGGCTTTGGATTATCGATAGTTCTCATAAGAGATGGAAAGAAACAGTTAAACGGTTTAGCCATGGGAATGGGAATATTTTTCTTAATATATGGTATTGGGTCTATGCTTCGAAGTACTACGCTTCTGGATATTTTCAGAGTTGTAGGGATGTTTGTTTTCTATATGTCGAGTACTGGATTCTTTGAGAAATATGTGTTCGTCAACGAAGCGGTCGAAGAGCGTATAATGGGAACCTGGATTTCTAAGTTAGTTGTAAAAGAACAATAATTTTTTAAATTTTTTTCATTTTTTTCCTTTAATATTAATCGAATCTTTATATTCGTCGAATTTTTTAACAAATTAGATGTCTGCATCTTTAAACTAAATTTGTTTTGTGTTATTTAAAAATTTAGATAATTTATCCTGAAAAAATATTATTCTGTAGCAATATAACATAATTTAGAATTAATACATTCCTTTTAATTTGAAAACAATTATTATATTTTCAAATTACAACATATAAAAAAATAAAAAAATAAATGAGATAAAATGGGAGTTAAAGATATTTTAAAAAGGGTCTTCACTAAAGAAAAGAAGATTGTTATCTTAGGGCTTGACTCTTCTGGAAAAACAACACTAGTTAGCTTCTTGCAGAACGGCACATTTATCGAGCATACCCCTACTATGGGGAAAGAGCTCTCTACAGTAGATGTATCTGGTGTGCGCATCAATCTTATGGACATGGGTGGACAAAAAGATTTTAGAGACTTATGGCTTGGAGAGGTTGCTCATGCAGAATGCGTAATATTTATGATTGACGCTTACGCTAGAGAACGATTTAACGAAGCTAAAGACGAATTATGGAAGCTAGCTCCAATTCTTAAAAGAACCCCTTTAATCGTGTTAGCAAATAAATACGACCTCCAACCTGTTGCCCAGCCAAGCGAAATTATAGCAGCCTTGAATTTGACAAAATTACCATCTTTTGAAATTTTACCTATATCCTGTAAAACGGGATACGGCATTGTTAAAGCGTTCATGAAAATTTATTATAAATTAACAGGAAAACCACTTGCTAAAAGAATTAGTCCAAAAGCTATAACTATATTCGATCAAGGAGGTATACCGTTAACATCATCCTCGAACGAAGATATTTTGCAAGGAGGATTATTTGCTGCAATTAATAGTTTTGTAAAAGAATCGTTTCATTCTGAACTTAACCAGCTTAAAATGAGCGGAAACGTTATTATCTTAAAGCGGTCTAAACATCTAATGGGTTCAATAGTTATTAGTGATCAAGATAATATAGATCCTAAAGAAGCTGAAGAAGGATTAAACGAATTATTGTGCCACTTAGAGCATATGTGCCCTGAGCTTGCGAGAGAACAATTAGATACGGGTAAAATTGAGTATTTAGTTGAGCAATACGCTTCAAATATTTTATAAAACTTATTTTTAGTCTTTTTTTTCTTATCTTTTTTTAATATTCATGTAATTTAACGTGAAAGTGAATTAGATTAAGATCAACAAATTAAAATTATATGAGTAAGAAATTTATTTGTTAGTAAACTTCTCTGATAAGCCTTTTTGAAGTTTTTCTACTGATTTTTTAATATCAGTAATAAAAGCGTTAATCTCGTTTCCTATTTCGGGATTTATTTTGATTGCTTTATCTATGTTTTGAAGCGCTGAATAGTAATCGTTTTTATCTAAATAAGCATATCCCATAAAAAGCCAAGCGAACGCGTAATCTGGGTCGATATCCGTTGCCTTTTTATAAGCGTCAATTGCGTAGTCAAGTTGGTCTTTATGTTTATACGAATTTGCCATATTATAGTATGCTAACGCGTAAATTGGTTCAAATCCAACTGCTTTTTTATAAGAGTCAATTGCTTTATCGAATTGCTTTAATTTTTCGTAACTAAATCCCATATTATTCCATGATTTTGCGTGTTTAGGGTTGAAATTAATAGCTTTCTTAAAATAGTCAATAGCTGTGTTGTACTCGTGTCTATCGTTGTTTGCAATACCGATGTAATAGAAAGCGTCTACAAAAGTACTATCAAGTTCTATAGCTTTATTGCAATCTGCAATGGCATTATCGAAGCTTTTTCTTTTAATTTCTAATATGGCTTTTTCAATTACTTTCAGTTTATATTCGTATTTAATGGCAATTAGGTTTTTAAACTCTGGACTTTTAATCGACTCGTTAATTTTAATTGCTCTTTCAAAGTTTTCAAAAGATTCTTTAAAGGTTTCGCTATCTGCTAACTGTACGCCTTGTTCAACTAGTAGCTTGATTTCAGAGTGGTATACTTCGTCAATGGATTTCTTAATTTGTTCCATTTCTTGAAACCTACGGTTGGGGTCGTCGATAGTTTTGGCGTAATCCATTTTTTTATTAAGTTTTTCGATTTCTTTTTCGAATTTCTGTATTTCTTCAGATAAATCTCCACGGTCTACTAACTCTTTTAATTCTGCTTGATAGACTAAGCCTTTAATTTTGTTGATCTCTTCTTCCATCTCTTGAGTTAAATACATTTTATTCGTCATTTCCAGAGCCCTATTAAAAATTACTATTGCTTCCTTATAATTTTTCAGAGCTAATTTATCTGTACCTTCTTTAAGAACGTCCTCAATTTGGGCGAGATAAACCTTATTTACCGTATTTTTCAAATCTATAAAAAATTCGTTTGTTTCTTCAGGAATAGCCATTCTCTTTGCGACGCTTATTGCGGCATATAGCTCGTTAATAGCTTTTTCGTAATCTCGTTGGCCTATTTTTTGAATCGATTTTTCTTTAATAAAATTAATTCTCTTTTTACAAGTATTGTTAATTAAATTAGTTATATCGGTTATTTTATCGTTTCGTTCTCTTGATTCAGCCATAATATTTGCAATTCCCAAAGCTTTATGATATAAATCAACTATTTCGTTTACAACGCTAACATTTTCCTCAAAATTTTCTTTAATTTCTAACTCTTTTCCCTTATCTAAAATTGGTTTAATTCTTTCTAAATAAATTGGGTTCAGTACACTTGAGGCGATAGAATTTATTCGGTTTATTTCCGATTTCTTTTGTTTTGAATCGTGCATTTCATTAGTTATTTTTAATGCTTCTTCGAATTCTTTGGCTGCTTGTTCGAAATTGTTTTGTTCGATTAAGTTTTGTCCATTTTGTACAATAGGTTTCACTTTATTCGAATAAATTTGGTTGATCAAACTTATTAAATTAGTTATTTCAGTATCTTTTAATTGAGACTCGTAATAATTATCTGTTAATTTGTAACCTTCGCCAAACGCTTTAAGCGCCCCGTCAAGATCACCGCTCACTTTTAATTGATTTGCTTTTTCAATTAAAGCTTTGACCTTTTTAGAATATGTCTCATTGATAGAATTCTCAATTTTTTTAATCAGTTCACTTTCGAGATCTTCCATATAAAACTCTTTAGCGGCATTTAAGGTGTCTCTAAGCATACTAATAGCTTGATCGTATTGTCCCTCCTTCTCTATTGCTTCGGCTTGGAAGAGAGACTCTTCAATTTTGGTTTTATTTATTATGTAATTTATTTCATTAACTTCGTAATCTCTTAAGCTCTTGTCTACGATTTTATCAGCGATCCTTCCTGCTTCGTCAAATGTTTTATAAGCTTTATCAAAATCGTTGTTATTGAAGAAATTATTTGCCGTCTCAATAATATCGATGATTTCTACGGAATATATCTGGTCAATTTGAGATTTGATGTTAGCCGTCTCGTCTTCGCGTTCTTCGGGTTCTTTTACCTTCTCCTCTACGAACCTTAAAGCTTCTAAATACTTTTCGACCGCTTTATTGTATTTTCTAAGGTTTTTGAATTCATTTCCTTCTTGCATAATCGAATTAAGTTTCTTTAAGTCGGATTTTTTAACCATTTGCTATACGCCTTTCTTATAACTGAATCTATTTATTTTTTTACAGTTAAATCTAAGAATTAATCAAAATTTTTTAAACTTTTCTTATAAAATACTTACTCAATAGAAAAAATCAATTTTTAAATTATCAAATATTGGTTTTATGAGCATGATAAATTTAGAAAAAAAAATTTATTTTGGAGGGTCAATAGTAACTATAAACGAAAATCAACCCTTCGTCGAAGCGGTAGGAATTGAAGGCGAAAAGATCGTATCTGTTGGCGACTTAGAAGCCGTTAAAAAAGCCTTAGGGAAAGATTCTGCGCTTATTAATTTAAAGGGTCACTCTTTGCTTCCAGGGTTTATCGATTGTCATCTACATCCAATTATTTATATTTTTTATTTGTTAAGTCCTGATGCATCAGATGTGAAAAGCATTGAAGAACTTAAAGAATATTTAGGGAAGGCATCAAAAGAAAGAAGCAAAGACGAACTTATGATGGTTTTTAATCTTTGCGAGGAAAAATTTGATGTTCCAAAGTTACCTAATAAGGGAGATTTAGACGAAGCGTGCCCCGACCATCCAGTGTTTGTAATGAGATATGATGGACATATAGGCATTGCAAACAGTAAAGCGTTAGAGCTAGCAAAAATAGACGAGCATACTTTAGTTCCTGAAGGTGGTGAAATACGAAAAGATAGTAGCGGAAATCTTACGGGAGTCATATCTGAGCAAGCGTTAGACATCATTTTAGCCAAAATGTCATTTCCTAACGTAGAAAAAATAAAAGAAGCGGCTGTTAAAGCTTTTAATAATTTCGCTCAGAAAGGATTGACATCGCTTCACGGCATAATTAGTGCCGATAGCACGGGAGAGTTTGGTGATGCAGGAGCAATGGAACTGCCATTACGTAAATCGATCCAAAATAGTATTTTACAAAATTGGTACGCTTTAATAAATACTGAGAAACCAAAAAAATTGCTTAAATTAAGAAAACCACCCTTACATGGTGGAAAGGAAGATAGTAAGTTTAAAGTTGGCGCTTTAAAACTATTTCTCGACGGTACTTTTGGAGCAAAAACGGCGTGTATGTTCGAACCATTTTCAGATGCGCCAGGAGCGTGTGGATTTTGCGTTGTTGAGGAGGGCGCAATTTACGAGAAGATGGTTGTAGCCCATAACAACGGTTTTCAAATTGGGATTCATGCCATCGGAGATAAAGGAAACCGAATAGTTATGGATTTATATAAAAAGCTTTTGACGGAATTTCCTCGGGACGACCATCGCCATAGAATTGAGCACGCCTCTATGTTAACTAAGGATGTTATTAAAGACATGGCTACTTATGGCGTAATTGCTTCGTGTCAACCGCCCTTTATTAATTCAGAATACAATTGGTTGGTAAAACGACTCGGCAAAGAACGATGTAAGTATACTTATCCAATGAAGTCAATTATTGATGCGGGCGTCGTTCTTGCTTCAGGTTCAGATTGTCCGATCGAAGATCCTAGCCCTATCTTAGGATTACACGCTTTAGTAACTAGAAACGGTTTTATTCCAGAAGAGTGTTTAAGTATGGAAGAGGCTTTAAAAACCTATACTATTAACGCTGCCTACGCTGCCTTTGAGGAAAACATTAAGGGGAGCATAGAAGTTGGAAAACTTGCTGATTTTGTTATTTTAGATAAAAACCCATTAGAAGTTCCAAAAGACGAGATTAAAGAAATTCGCGTTCTTGAAACAATTATTAGGGGTAGATCAGTTTTTAAGAAAGAATAAAAAAATATTATTATTTTCATTTTAAATGTTCTTTAATAAAGTTCCACAATATATTATTTACTTCTTCAGCTTTCTCAGTGTTAAAACCATGACCGGTGTTTATTAATATTTCTAACTTAGAATTAGGAATCTTCTCGTGTAACAATTTAGAATGTTCTAATGTAGGTATTATTCGATCGTCATCGCCAAGTATTATCAATGTAGGTTGTTTTATCTTATCTAAATCGTTCGTTGTATCGTACCCCGAGATGGCTGCTCCTTGATTAACATAATCTTGCAAAGTTGTTGGATCTTCCATAAATTCCTTTTCAATTCTTTTATATAATTCTTTATCTTGTCTTAAAATCTTTTTGAATGGTCTTGAGAATAAAGCAGAAACTCTCACTTTAAACTTTTGCTCTGGACTAAAATTTTGCATTAGCTCTTGAGCTTCAACTAGAGATTTAGGACTGTAGATAGCTGCTGTAGCGCATAATATCAAACTTTTAACCAAATTGGGGTATTTTAAGGCGTAACATTGAGCGATCATCCCACCCATCGAAATTCCACATAAGTGTATCTTCTTTTTAATATTCAAATGTTCTAGGAGATTTTTAATATCCTCAACAAACATATCCATCGTATAGGGGTAATTAGGGCGAGAACTTTTGCCAACACCACGGTTATGCAACGAGATAACCATCATCTTTTCTTTAAAAAACGGAATTTGGAAATCCCAACTCATTTTACTTCCTAATCCACTTATCAAGACTAAGGGTTCTCCTTTTCCTTCTTTGATATAAAATAATTCGACATCATTATGTTTAAAAACAGGGATTTTAATCACCAAATATTTTGATTTGTAATTTAGTTGTAGGTTATTATGATTAAAAGAGTAATCATATTTCAATTTTCAACTTTAATTAAAATAAAGATTAAATTTCTCTCGAATAAAATTGAAAGTATAAAATTTAATCCGTAAAGTATAAATGTTCGTCAAATCCCGTCTCTGCTATAAGATCTTGGCCGAGTTTTTGAATGGCTTTTTTATTTGGGTTTTGCAATATACGTTTAGCAATATTAACAACTTTAGTTAACTTTCCATCCGAAAATTCACGGACAATGTTATCGTATCGAGAAAAATCTATTCCGGCAGTATAAACACCTGCGCTTCCATGCCCTGCCGTTGACGAAACTTGCCAGTGCTCGACTTTTAGCTCTATTTTAGAAAGAAGTAAACTAGCTGTATACCATTCTATATATAAATTCATCCGTTTTGATTTTCTTTTTGTTGTCTTGAGCGTCTTCAACGATCGGTTTAATCTATCTGGGTGCATTTGTCTAAACACTTTTTCTTGGAGCTCGCTCATGTTATCTCTAACATGGGCTTTTATTTGTTCAACGATTACTTCGACTTTTTGCGCTCTCTCCTCTGTGATATCTTGGTGAATTTCTCGTATATGACGCGCAATTGTTTCGTTTAAATCTTGACTTTGATCGATGGATGTTTCTTGATGGCTCGGTGGAGATGCTGAAGAACTATGTTGGATTTCAGAAGGAGTGCTATAAATCTCTCTCTGTTGTAGGTTAAAAAGAGCTTCTAATCTCGTAGGATCTTGTCTAACTTCGTTAAATCTTTCTTGGATATCATCTCGAGAATAACCCATATTCATTAAGTAAAAGGCAGCACTTGCTAATTGGTTTTCCAAAGCTTCCGAAGTATTGTAATTGCCCGCACCACCAAATTGTTCTCTTAACTGATCGTCAGCAAGTAAACTGATTTTCTCTTCGTTAATTTCATTTATTTTAAGAGAATTTATTTTAGTAAGTATGTGTTCGATTTGATCGCTGGCTAAATAGCTTAGGTTCCCTGTTGGTCCGACCATATAGGAAATCTTTTCCATTTTTTTTAAAAGTTCGGCGACATCTTGTTGGGTTTTGCCGTTTGAAACTATTAAAAAGTGTTCCATGAAGTTTATGGTAAAACCCGCAATAATTTTAAGGTTATTCTCGTCAAATTTATTTAGATGACTGTTCAATCCATTTCCTTGAAATTCAGTAGGAAGATTAATGTTATAGACCAATATATTATCTAATATCATATAAATATAATCTTCCTTATTCATAATAACCCTAAATAATCGAGAATTTTAGATATAATTATTTTTATGACAACTTATTCAATACAAAATTACTAATCTAATAAAATTAATCTAATAAATACTTTACATTATCAGTTTTTTTGATATTTTTTTGCCATTTTTCTAGCAAAATTCATTTGTTCTTTAGTCTCAAGGCTACAAGGTCTAAATTTTCTTATCCAGTTTACGGGGTCCATATTTTTAAGAATATATCCATTTTTCGCGCCCCAGGCTACAACGAACTGTCCCGTTCTCCCACAACCTGCGACACAATGGACTACGATGGCTTCGTCGTTTAATCCGTGCTTTTCGCAAATCGTTAGAAAATACTCAATTTGTTTATCAGTTGGTAATCCATAATCAGCGACATTAATGTGGTAATATTTAAAAGTATCTTGGACGTCTTTTCTATTGTTAAATTCAGAGCAATTAATAATGACTGAGATTCCTTCTTTTTTATATATTTCAAGAACCGGAAGGTCTGGCCACCAACTTGCCGCTAATCTACCCTTAACGATCCACGTAAACGGATCGGACTTTCTGGGCATACCGCCAATAGGCCAATATGAAGGACGAATAAAAATTTTCACCTAATAATTTTTTGTTATTCGATAAGATATGTTGTATCTTTATATCCTAATTTTAAATTTCTGACATTAATTAGAAAATAAACAATATAATAATAAGAAAAATAATAAGAATTTAAGATTTTTTTAGTATTCACTTCTTTTTTTATGCTGCTTTCTAATTATAACCATTACAACTAATAGAATTATGGGCACAAATATAAAAATATTATATCCCGGAATGGGGGGCTGTGTTGGCTCCGGTTCTTGTGGGATTTGCACTACAACTTTGATGCAATTTGATAGAGTATCGCCATAGGCGTTATATGCGACAGCGATAAAGTAATAGGTTCCATCAGTATAATCGCTCAAAGCAAGAGAAAGATCTGTTATTCCATCTCCTAAAAGGGTTAAACTCCCGTTGATTTCTGTAATAAAGCTTGAATATTGGTACACCGAGTAAGTAAGAGCTCTATCTGCACTTTCCCACGACAAATCAAACGCACCATTATCATTAGGATTTCCTGCATTAGATGATAATACAAAATCACCTGGTGGAATACCTACAACAACTTCTATGCAATTTGAAAGGTTATCTCCGTAATTATTATGAGCTACAACTATGAAATAGTATATTCCATTAGCATTTACGCTTAAAGCTAGTGAAAGGTCGGTCGTTCCTTCTATTAAAAGGGTTAAACTTCCATTGATTTCCGTAATATAACTTGAATATTGGTACACAGAGTAATTTAGAGCTCTATCTGAACTTGTCCATGTTAAATCAAAATTACCGTCATCATCCGGCGTTCCTGCGTTAGATGATAAGATATAATCCCCGGGTGGAATACCTACAACAACCTCAATGCAATTTGAAAGAGTATCTCCGTAAATATTGTGAGCTACAACTATAAAGTAATAGGTTCCATCAGTATAACTACTCAAAGCAAGAGAAAGATCTGTTATTCCCTCCCCTAAAAGGGTTAAACTTCCATTGATTTCCGTAATATAACTTGAATATTGGTACACAGAGTAATTTAGAGCTTCCTCTGCACTTGTCCATGTCAAATCAAAATTACCGTCATCATCCGGCGTTCCTGCATTAGATGATAATATAAAATCACCCGGTGGGCCGATTTCTACAATTACTTCAATACAATTGGATAGAGTATCACCATAAGCGTTATATGCGACAGCGATAAAGTAATAGGTTCCATCAGTATAACCACTCAAAGCAAGAGAAAGATCTGTTATTCCATCTCCTAAAAGGGTTAAACTTCCATTAATTTCCGTAATATAGCTTGAATATTGATACACAGAGTAATTTAGAGCTCTATATGAACTTGTCCATGTTAAATCAAAATTACCATCTTTATCAGGAGTTCCCGCATTAGAAGATAGATTGAAAGGACTTGGTGAAGATTCATAAGTAAATAGAATAGCATAATCATCAGTTAAATCGTTTAAGCCTTGATATGAATTATAAAAACTAACATCCTTACCTAAATTTAACCCACATGTATATCCACCACCTGTATAGCTAAGATTATCATAGTTAAAGATGATCTCTCCTGTGTTTTTTAAGACTACTTCGAAAGATCCAACTAAAAGTGAACCAGGATAATGTTGTATATCTAGCCATTCCACAACCCAATAACTTCCAAATGATTCTACATAGATATGTCCTCCAGCAGGGAGGTATAAATCATCCCAAAATGGAGCGATTAAATAATCATTATCAGAATCTCCCGATGGAATTGGAACATTAGAATAATCACTTGGAGAAGAATCTGTGAAACTAAGATACCCATTTGCTCCTATATATATTGTTGAAAAGGTTTCATTGTAGAATTGAAAATCAAAAGGTAAAGATTGTGTAGAATAACCATCATCACCTAAAAATAATTCTGTTCCTCCAGAGGCATCAATCCAAGTATAAGCATAATCTAGTATCATAGTATAATTTAGAAGGAAGTTTATTGATATTAATTTAGTTTCTATATTGTTACCTAAATAAATCTCATCTGGTACTGGTGGTGCATAAGCAGTAAAATTGTAGGTTTTATATTCGGTTGGCGTCCACATATAATTAATTGTTTCGCTCGCACTAACAGGAAGAGTTGAAACTGTAGTTGAATTAACAAGCACACTATCAAGATATAGAAACAAATCAACATCTGTCTCAATGTTACTGCCAGTATTAGTTACTGTCGCATTTATGATGTAAGTTTGATCAATTTCTGGATTAGTTGGAACTTCTAATGACGCACTCAAATCATGTGCAACCATCGGATATGATATAATCGCGTTTCCTTCGCCAGAAATAGCTTTAGCGATTAAATAATACTTTCCTGTTTCTGTTGCTGTATAAAATATTGTTTCATTCGTTCCTAAGCCACTTGAAGTACTTGAAGCGACCATAATAGGGTCCCCTATTGAAGAAGGATTATTTGAGTACAGATGTAAATCAAAATCTGCCCCAACTGGAACATCCAAGGTAAAAATGTAATTTTCTCCATCATTAAGGTTTACGTAACAACCGAGCCCATGCTTATTAAACGGATTATCAAAACTACTTGCGATCCAAGCGTTTTGTGTAGAACCTAGAGCTAATTCTTGGGTATACGCTTCTATTGCTACATCGACGTTAAGTCTTCCGTAGCCTTCATGAACATCTTTTCCACCACGGTTTAAATTGGGAGAGTATATACCACTATCTGTTTCTCTTAATAATGGATAGGTTTCGGTAGCTGACATTAATAATAATGCTTTTACTCGTTTGGCTTCTGTATCAGTATAACCCCAACTTTGATGGCCACCCATAGCTTCAATTAATAAATTTGCGGTTCCTGCAACAGCCGGAGCAGACATTGAAGTTCCTTGTGCCCCCATCATATCATTTGCATATCCATCAGTTGGATATGCTCCTTCAGCATCGTTATCGTTAGTATCAGTAGAAAACATCTGCACATTGTAGAAACTTCCACCGGGAGCAGTTATATCAGGTTTAACAGTATTGCCCGTATATGATAATCCACCTTGACTACTATAACTAGTGGTTTCGTCATTGATATTCATTGCGGCTACAGTTATTACGTTGTCGGCATCTCCAGGAGATCCTACATTATTCCCTCCTGGACCACTATTTCCAGCTGAAACCACCGTAACTATTCCTGCCTCAACTGCGTTATTGACTGCAGTGATCATAGCTGACTGCCCTGAGGAGCCTCCAAGACTTAAAGACATAGTAGTAATGTTATAAACATTTTTGTTTGTTATTACCCAATTAATTCCATCAATTATATCTGAAGCCCACCCAGAACCATGTTGATCAAGTACTTTAACTCCTACTAAATGGGTATCAGGGGCTACTCCTTTCCATGCATCTCCGCTTCCAAAAAGATTAGGGCTAAAAGGCCAATGCATTTCACTTCTAAACCTATTTTTGAAATTACTTACCTGATCGTCACCAGTATTATCTATAAGATGCATAGAAAATCTGAAAGAATAGAGTCCAAGAGAGCTACTTGTTGCTGTGTATGAAAGGGTATGAGACCAAGTGTCGGAATTTACTTCATACGAATCTACTATAGTATCTTCATAATAAAGATAAACCCAAAAATCAACATCATCAGGAACAGGTGTAAAATCATCAAATTCGCAGAAAAGTTCTATCAAACCAGGGTCAGTAACATTAAATCTTGCCCAATTTAATGAAAGTGTTTGTTCTGGTACATTATAGCCAGTATAATCAAATTCATACGCAGCAGTAGCAACAGTTCGCCCAGTTCCGTCATAATTGGGACCACCCTCTCCTGCTGAGATTCCGGAACAATGGGAACCATGACCATTGTCGTCATAAGGACTAGCTAATGCGTTTACTTCATCCCTCCAACCAACAATTTTGTAATCAAAATCTGCATCTGAATAACCCGGAGTAAAGAAGTTATGTGAATCATCAATTCCAGTATCAATAATTGCAATTGAACTATATTCATCTCCATCATAAGAAAGAGTGTTCCACACATAGGGTCTAAGATTCATATTTCGACCCGCATAATATAGTTGCGCTTCATAAACCATATCTTCCTCGATGAAAAACGGTATGTCATTTTGTATGAGTAAATCGCAAAATTCGTTTAAAGGATCATAACTGATTCTGCCAGCAAACCCATTTAAAGCTGCTTTATAAGTTGATTTTATTTTTCCTCCTAATCTTTCAAAGAGTAAAGAAATTGAACGATAATCTCCGTTAGGGAAATAGATAATTATGGGTATGTCATCTATAGTGATTTTCTCTGTTTTTAGATTGTCATTTTTGAAGATATCATCATATATATTATTCATGCCTAAAAGTTCTTTATCTCTGTCAAAGTCTTCTTCGATAAACCCAAATTCAGATAGATGTTTTAACCTAACTTCAAAGATATCATCTATTCCATTTTCATTCTTATCTGCTCTTGAATTTTGCTCCTTCCATTTGGGAAGAGATTTTAGATCAAATTGCACATCGTTAAGGTTAAAATCCATCTCATCATTAAAAGTTAAAGAATCATTACTTTCAGATTTGTAAAAAGTATTTATAGAGCCTAAAGAAGAGAATATTAAGATAGATACATATAATAGCAAAAAGATTTTATTATTTTTTTTTAAATTCAAATTTCTCATTTTAAATTTCGCCTTTTTTCATTTTTAATTAATTAATTTAAGTGTAAGGATGAAAATCTTTTTCCTAATATTTAAATTTATACTAACAAATGATTAAAATTATATCAAGAAAATACAAGTAAATTATATAAAAATAACAATTTATAGTAGTAGATTCTAAAATTATTAATAAATATCGTTAAAGTTTTTGTTTAAAAATGGCAGATAAAAAAGATTTAACCCCCTACGATTTAAGACGTTATCCTATCGTTCCATTAGTAGGAGTTGGCGTTTTACTGATTCGCAATAATTCGTTATTGCTAGTTAAACGAAAATTCAATCCTGATGCGGGATATTGGTCTATTCCCGGAGGACACTTAGATCTCGGCGAAAGAACACAATTCGCTGCCGAAAGAGAAGGTTTTGAAGAAACTGGCTTTAAGGTGAAGGTAACAAAATTAGCCGGCATAATAGATAAAATAATGTACGACGATACCGGGAAGATCGAATACCATTACGTTTTGATTAATTATTTCGTAGAACAAACTGAGGGCGATCTAAATCAACCACCTATACCAGATTCCGACGCGTTAGACGCTAAATTCGTGCCATTTGAAGATTTAAAAACTTATAAAATAACCGAATCTTTAGTTGAGC
>JABCSY010000084.1 GCA_018238625.1 Promethearchaeota archaeon | reverse complement strand
TTTTAGCAGAAGGTCATATTAGACAAGCGAATTTTGAGATAACTATTAGCGCCATTGACGGGATATTGTTTAAATATTTATGCCGAGATTTAGGATTTAATCCAGCTTATTTGGAGTATAATAGATATATAACAAGAAATGAAAAAAGGATCTATAGAATCCGTTTACGAATACCTGATTTTGATTTTTGTAAATCATTATTAGACAGAGGATTTCCTATTGACGGCAAAACAAGCTCCTCTTCCTTAGTCAGATTCCCGTATTGGAAATTGAAAACTACTGAGTTGATTAAAGCTATGTTATTGGGATTCTTTGATGGTGATGGTTCTCATGGAAAGAAGTTTCCAACGGTCCAAGATAAAGGGCTTTCTCCGATCATAATTTCAAAAAGTAAATACCAATTAAATGATATCAGGAATTATTTCAAGATAGAATATGATGTTAAAGGTCCGAACAAAAAAGGTGATTATTCACTTTCGATAGGATCAATATTCTTTAATGAGCTATTAGATAATTATGAAAGGAGTCTACCAAGAAAGAGATATAATTACTTGTCTCAGCAAGAATTATATAAAAAAAGATTAGAAGGCCTTGGACTTGACATGGTCAAATTTAAACTAAAGAAGGATGATTTAAAAATACTCTATTTTAAAGGTTGGTCCAACCAAAGAATTGCAAACTACCACTATGAAAAATTTGGAGAACAGATTGATAATGACACTGTTAGATATTGGGCAAAAAAATGGAATTTAGAGGGATTAAACAAGTATGGAAAGGATTCCTCAGTGAAGCAAAAGCAACAATGGGAAATTACAATTGAATATCTATCAAAAGGATGGAATTTAGAACAAATATATATTCGAAAACTGAATTATACATATGATCCTGGTTCACAGGTAGGTAGACAGCGTATGAAACAGAAAATTATTCAAATCTTTGAAAATGACTCGTTTGTTAATCAATCAAAAAATATAATTCGTAAAATTATAGAAGTATATGGTTCCTTAGAAGCAAATATGTCCTACATGACACCTTATGAAATTGTAATTATGAGAAGAAAACAAGGCTGGAATTTAACCAAAATTTACACAATTGAACTTGGATATAGGTATAATCCAAATAGTGCAAAATTAAGGCACAGAATGAGAGAGAGGTTTTATAAATGGTTTAAGGATGATCCGTTTATTAAGAACTATTATAAAGGAGAAGTAAATACTCCTCTTGATATACTTGACATCATAGAGAAAGTATATCAAAAAGAAGGCTAAGAGATAAAGACGAGTTATAACCTTTTTTTACTTCTAATGACTATTATTAATCATGATCATAACTGAAGTTAATACTTTTTTAGTTCGCTTAGATTTTAAAATAAAAATTGGCTCAATGCCTAGGTTTAATGCAGATGGTTTATACATAAATCTTAAAACTGATGAGGGTATTGACGGTTGGGCGTTATCCCATTGGAATTTATCGAATGCTGCACAAAAAGTCTTTTTTGACGAAGTATTAAAAAAAAATTTGTTAAAAAAGGACCCATTTATGACGGAAGCTATATTCAATGATATTTATAATTCATCTAACCGAATTTTGTTTGGTATTGCTCAAAGCACAAGTGCAGCACAAATCGCATGTTGGGACATTATTGGAAAAGCAACGAAGCAACCCATATATAAGTTGTTGGGAGGGATGAAAAGAGAAGTAAGAGCTTATGGGTCTATGCCACGGGGTTACAAACCTAAAGCGGCTGTTGGAGCTGTGCAAGCCGCTATTGATTTAAACGGCTTCAAGGCTGTAAAGTTGCGAATTGGAAAGAGTTTAAAAAGCGATGAAGCTATCATAAAAGAAGTTAGGGACGCTTTTCCTGACATAGATATTATGGTGGACGTGAATTCGGGATATACAACGGTTAGAGACGCGTTAAAAGTCGCGCATATTTGCGATAAATACAATGTGGCTTGGCTAGAGGAACCTTTACCTTCCGATAATTTGAACGGTCTCGCTATTTTACGCAATAAATCTCCCGTGGAAATAGCAGGAGGAGAAAACGATATGGGTACATTCAGGTTTGAGGATATTCTATCAAAGGGAAGCTACGATATAGTTCAACCTGATGTTACTCGTAGCGGCGGTTATTTACAGCTTAAAAAGATTGACGCGATGGCAGAAGTAAAAGGAGTGCGTTGTATACCCCATATATTTGGGTTCGGCCACATTCTGGCTGCCAACCTACATTATATTATGGCTTCGCGTTGTGATTGGTGCGAATTTCCATTTATTCCAGACGAGTATCAATTACTTGAGGAACCTATAAAGTGCGTTAAAGGAAAAGTTAAAGCGTTAGATAAACCTGGCTTAGGAGTAAAAATTAATAAACAGATGTTTGAGGAAAATGTTCTAAAAATATAAATCTTTTTTTTTAAGTTAGATTTCTAATTAAAGTAAAATAAGGTGAGCTAATGAAACCTATTACAGAAGATAAATTCGAATCTATTTTAAAATTTTTAGAAGAAAAGAAAATCGATGTTCTACTGATAAATGATTACGAAAACAGTCGGAATGTTAACTTGCAATATCTTTCTGGGCATCCTACCGATGCCACGATATTAATAAATTCAAGTGGAGAATCGATCTTAATGCCTTGGGATGTTCCTTTAGCAGAAAAGCATTCTGAGGTTGATGAAATTATAAATCCAGCTAATTTTAGCTTCAATATATTTTTAGCAATGAAAGAATTATTTGAAAATCGCTGGAAAAAATCATCTATTACGGTCGGAGCCCATTCAATGACTACTTATGGCTTCATTGTAAAAATGAAAGCAATTATACCCGGAGTTAAGTATTTTGAAGAACCTATCCAAATCACGCAAGTTTTCGAAAAATTAAGGGCAACAAAAACTGAATTTGAGATCAAGAAATTAATAAAAGCAGCGCAAATTGGAACAAGAACTATCAGTGATATCCAAGATTTCTGCATTAATACTCCTGATGGAACAGAAAAAGATTTATCGTTTATAGTAAGAAAAAAAATGGCGGAGTATGGGGCTGACGATGTTGCGTTTGAACCCCTTGTTGCAAATTCTTCCCGTGCTCACGAGATACACCAACATCCTTTTGCTAGTGACCAGAAATTTGGACTACCTGGGTTAGCTTTAATCGATTTTGGTGCAAAATTTCAAGGATATCACAGTGATATTACCGTTCCGATTAGTTTCGGCAAATTATCAGACGAACAGATTACAATGCGTGAATTGACAATCAAATCTTATGAAGCAGCAATTGAAATGATTGACATAGGTGTGCCTTTATGGAAAATTCATGATATAGCAGAGCAGATACTTAAGAAAGGAGGTTATCCTATGCCTTATTCTTTAGGTCATGGCTTAGGGTTGACTGAACACGATTCACCATTTATAAGCCGAAAACCTACGGATGAGTATTCAAAAAAACATTGGAAAGAAGAAACAATTCAAGATGGAATGGTATTTACTATTGAACCTGGAGCTTACAAGCAAGGGTTAGGAGGCCAGAGACTTGAGAATGATATTTTAATTCGGAATGGCAAGGTAGAAATTATCACCAAATCAGAACCTTTGAATTTTTAATAAATTTATTTTTACTAATTTTATTTTAGATTTCTATTAGATGTTTTTTGGGATATCTTATTATATGTAGACTATTTTTAACATAATATTGATTTAAAAAAAAAAGTCATAAAAATATGAGTAAATCATTCGAGGAAGTTAAATCTAAGCTAAATCTTGACGAAGATATTTTATGGGAACAAAGAAAATTGTTTAATAAGTTAAAAGGTCTAAAGAGGGTTGGTTTTCTTCTCGGTTTTATTGTTTGTATTTCTCTCTTACTATATTTTATAACATCGACAATTAACTTTGACGCTTATTTGATATTTCAAATTTTAATTTTTATTTCGATTCTTCCATTGTGTTTCTTTTTCGTCGAATTTATTAACTACAGGAAAAGATTAAAAAAATTAGATTTAAGAACTAAAGATCTAATAAATTACGAAGAATTTACCATTCTAACCAATAAGAGATGGATTCAAAAATCTCTATCTTATCTCAAATTAGATGCTTCTAAATATGACAGTAATTCAATACTGATTCAAAAAGACTTAGCTATTGTTAATTTATACGATATAGAAGTAATTTATACAACAAAAGGCTATAAAAGTGAAATATTTTACGTTAATTTTTTTATATCATGGGATAAATGGACGGAAGAATCTGTTCTTCTGGCAATTTTGGAAAAAGCTGATTATTCAATACTAATGGAAAACCTACATAAATTATTTTCTATAACTAAAGAAGAGCGTGATACCATTACTAATGGAGATAGTGCTCTGTATTGTAAAAAAAAAAGTTAAAAAAAAATAAATTTTAATCTAATTTTACATTAAATACATCGAGGTTTTAAATATACCAACACTAAATATTAGAAAATCTATAACCAAAAATCTTTAATTATTCTTTAATTTGGAGCCCTATTGATTCATGAAACTTGTTAATAAACTCGAATTAATTTATATTCCCGTATCTTATTGGAATGAGCCATTAAGTGGGTTTGAATTAATTTCTAAAGGAAAACAACTTCCTAGAAATTCTAGTTTTTTTCTATTGTGGAATCCAGCAAATCTATCAGAAAAGGAGCTTACTGAGCAAGTTAAGCTCAATTTTCCAACTATTCCTGCAAATAAGTTGTTAGCGTGTAAAATCAACCTTGCGGTTCCGATACATTCATTTAAAACTAATAATGACATGAAATCTTCCACTCAATTTTTTGAAGTGTCGTCGTTCATTGGAAAAATCATGCCTATTGCACCTACTCTAAAATTGTTATTTCAATTGGAAATAATTGGCAATCAAGATAGAGGTATGAAGCGTTTTAGTAATTCTATTAAGACATGGGCGTTTTTAACAAAATTAATATTTGAACTGTTAAACGACGGAAAATTCATTCCTTTTTTAGAACCAATTACGGGAGAAAAATACATAGGCCAATGGCGCTTACTACTAAAGTCTCCAAGTGATAAAAATCGTTTTAAAACGATCTTAAATAATAGTTCTTGGCCTGCTTTTTGTCTTCCAATAAATTTCATTCGAGTAAATGGAGCAATTAAATCAAGTGGTCTTTGGCACCCCTCCTATGTTTTTTCAATCTTCATGGATAATATAGGAGATTATTTAATACGCTCAACGCTCAAGAGGAGTAGTTTTCAAACTTTTAAAGAATTTTATAGCACAGAAATTAAAAAGGAAACAGATCCAGACTTTGTTTTAGGTTGGGATTACAAATTTCTTAAATCTCTCGTCGGAAAAGATCATAGTTTCAAAGTAGAAGAATTTTATGAATCAATTTTACCAACTCTAATAAATAATTGGACTCAATCTGCTCAAGGATTTACGTTAAAGCACGGTTTTACATTCAATTTAGAATTGAAATACCCTAAAAAACCAGAAGATGATTGGCCACTATTATTTTACCTTTCTTTACAAGACGGTGTAAAATCCATTCCTTTAAATGAACTCAGGGAAGGTAGTAACTTTAAAAAAAAAGATTTTCAAAAATTTTTTGAAAACGATGGACAATTTTTAGAAATAATTTTAAGAGCTTTGGGGGCAGCAGCAAAGATATTCCCACCAATTAAAAGAGCTTTATTAGAAACCATACAAGGCGAGATTAAACTTACTTCCAGAGAAGTAATGGATTTTTTAAGATATCCAAAAGATTTATTGATTCAAAATGGGTTTAATATTGTTCTTCCTGATGTATTTAGGAGGGGGGGAAAACAACGTTTATCAGCAAAGCTAGTTATTCGTTCAAAAAATGAAGAAAAGGTAAAGAAGGGGACATCCTCGGTTTTGCCATCAATGTTTGATATTGATTCAATGCTAGAATCTAAATGGGATGTTTCTCTTGAAGGTAAAAGGATCTCGGACGAGGATTTCGATAATTTGATTAGCTCCAACGCTCCATTAATTAACTTAAGTGGAAAATGGATCTTAGTTGATCAGCAAGATATTGAAGATTTAAAGAGCATTAAGGGTTCTGAAATAAAAGGTTATATGGAAGCCCTTAAACTTGGATTAACTGGAAAGACTCAACTTCAAGAAAACGGTATTGAGTACGATGTAATTGTCGAAGGAGAATTAAGCGAGATTATTGAAAAATTAAAATCAGTAGAATCATTTAAGGAAATTCCTTGTCCTCCGTCGTTTAACGGAAAGTTGCGTCATTATCAGCAAGATGGATTGACATGGATGGCAAACATGGCAGGATTCAACTTTGGGTTGTGTTTAGCTGACGATATGGGGCTTGGAAAGACGATCCAAGTCATTGCGTTTTTAAGTTATCTTAAAACTCAATTTCCGAATAATCTGGGAAGTGTTTTAATTATATGCCCCACCTCAATATTATTTAATTGGTATCGTGAGTTAAAAAGATTTGCTCCTGATTTAGACGTTATACTTCACCATGGAGCTAAGCGAATTACCGAAGCGTCAGGAATTCCTGAGTTTTTAAAACCTCATCGAATTTTTCTAACATCTTATGGAACTATTAGAAACGATATTGACTTTTTAGAAACAATTGATTTTAGCGGAATCATCGTTGACGAGAGTCAAAACATGAAAAATTACGCTTCAAAACAAACTAAAGCAATAAATAGGCTAAAAAGTCAATTTAGAATTTGTTTGAGCGGTACTCCAATAGAAAATCGTTTAATTGAGCTTTGGTCGCTTTTTAATTTCTTAAATCCCGGTTTATTAGGAAGTAGGTTGGAATTTCAGAGGAAATACGTCTTGCCAATAGAACGATTTCAAAATCAAGAAATAGTAAATAATTTAAAGTTAATTATTGCTCCCTTTATCATGCGCCGCGTCAAATCAGATAAATCTGTTATTAGTGATTTACCTGAAAAAAATGAAATGAAAATAATTATCGAATTAACAGATGTACAAGTTAAACTCTACCAAGAACTTGTAGAAAATACGTTGGAAGAGATTGAAAATTTATCAACGGATAAAAGAAAGAAGAAAGGGCTAATATTAGCCTTATTAGTAAAATTAAAACAGATTTGTAATCATCCTTCTCAATATCTTAAAAAAGATATATCATCAATAGATATGGATACCAAAATAGAGGAACTTGTCTCCCAATCACAAAAATTAGAGAGATTATTGGAAATGATCGATGAGGTCATCTCAAATGGAGAGAAAATCTTAATCTTCACTCAGTTCACGCAAATGGGAAATCTCTTACAAAAAATTCTTGAACACAAATACAAATTTAAGATTCTTTACTTTCATGGGGGAGTGCAAGAAAAGAAAAGAAAAGAAATTGTCGATGAATTTCAATCAGATAATATTGAAAGCCCTCCAATATTAATTTTGTCTCTAAAAGCTGGTGGAACGGGTTTAAACTTGACCCAAGGTACAACAGTCGTCCATTTCGACAGGTGGTGGAACCCAGCAGTTGAGGACCAGGCAACAGATAGGGCTTATCGAATTGGTCAAAAATCGGTTGTAAATGTTTATAAATTCATTTCTAAAGGAACTATTGAAGAAAAGATCGATGATTTACTGGAAGAAAAGCGAGATTTAGCAGATAAAATCGTTACTTCCACAGGGGAATCTTGGATATCAAATTTAGATGATGAAAAATTAAAAAAATTGTTATTATTAAGCAATTAAAAACTATAAGTGATAAAAATAGACAATCGTAGAAAAGAATTCATGGAAAATCGTCGTAGTAGGCGTAAAGGACCTACCAAGCCCCAAAAAAAGACCGAATACGAGAAAGAACGCACTCGTGAAGAAGTTGAACAAATTAAAAAAAACCTCGTAAATTTTGCCAAAACTTCTTGGGGTAAGCAATGGATTCAATCAAATTTAAAAGTAGGACGGCCATTCAGAATGCAAAGGGGGATTGAATACGTTAAGGACGAAAGACGAATCGAGAATCTTTCTATTAGTACGGGTCAAATCTTCGCAACCGTACAAGGTACTGCTCCAACGCCATATAGAGTAAAAATAAATTTTGAACCTATCCTCGAAGAAGGATGGAAAATCATACTTAGAGAACTAGCAAAAAAAACCATCAACCTAATAGAATTATTAGAAGGCTTCTTGCCAGAAGATATAATTACTATTTTTGATGAGAATGGATATTCGCTATTTCTAAACGCTTCGAAGGGCTTAAATGCAACTTGTTCCTGTCCCGATACGGCAATTCCATGCAAGCACATTGCGGCTGTAATTTTATATATCGCCCGCGTTTTAGATTATAATCCATTTTTACTGTTAGAATTGCGAGGAAAATCTAAAAGTGAAATTCTCAACGAATTAAGCCTAGGGCAAGGAGTAAAAAGTAAAAATGAATCAGAAAAAGTTTCTACTACGAGTAATATTGAATTTAAATTTAACGTTCCAAAAATCTCTATTGCAGAATTATCAAGCGAACAAAAAAAATCAGACACTGATATTGACGATTATAACATTGGTTTTACATTTAGAAAGCCTGGAAAAATCATAGAAACTTTAGAGAATTTAGGAATGCCCCAAAATATTGAAAATAAGGCTTTTGAGATCGTGTTAAGAGCAATTTATCGAAAAATTACATCAAAAATGCATGAGAGCTCTTCAGAACTAAGTTAATGATAAGAATTTGGGGAAAAAAACCTCAAAGGGTTTAAAGTCCCTTGGAATTAAGAGTTTCTTTGTTTTTATCATAAAGATAAGTAATCATGACTAATGAAATAATGAAAATATAGAGAATTGAATACCCTGGAATATATGATTCACTACAACAAGGAATTTTAGGAATCCTTATAGGGTAACAATATAGTTGATTTAACGCATTCTGATAAAATCCTTTTACAACTTTGTTATAAACAGAAACTAACATTGGATGATAGCCAAACGCGTGAGGCATGTCTACTTCAACTATTTGATGTAGAATCTTCGAATATAGAATAGCTCTTGCAGCTGCGTCAGTTTCTTCTAAGACTTCTTCAAGCCACTGTTCTACGTCAGCATTATAGTATTGAGCAGAATTAGACGCGGATTTGTTTGAGAATAATGGAAAAATCATATTGTAAGGAGAGAGATAATCTGGGCTCCCTCCAATCCAAAAAAGTTCTAAAGAATCGTATCCACCAGGTTCCATATATCCGTAAGCTCTATAAATGAAATCAGCCCAGGACATTCCTTGGTCTACAACGTTAATTCCAATTTGGTCAAGGTTATCCTTTACCAGAACACCTAAATCCGCTCTAAATTGATTATCTGTATTATAGGAATAGTTCCATGTTTGTAAGGATAAAGCTTTCCAAGCGTCAGCATTTGTTCCAGTTGTAAGGTTATCAGCAACTAATCCAGTAGCTAACCCCATGCCTTGAACAAGTGATCTTGCATGTGCTAAATCCCAAGTAGCCGCTTTAATACTAGCGTTATAACCGGGGAAGTCAGGTGCTAATGGACCATTTGATCTATAGACCGTACCGTCTTGTAGTTCTTTGGTAATGTATGTGTAGTTAAGTGCGAAAGATATAGCTTGTCTCCACGTTCTATTTATTTTTTCATTATTCATACCAAGATAATAATATTCTAAGGATGATATTTCATTCTCCTCCACAATTATATCAGAATTGTTCCTAAAGGTGGACAACATTGATGACATAGGTTCGTATAAAAAGTGAATATACCCATTCAATAAAGCATAATTTAATGCTTCATTATCATCCATAATTCTAAAAATGATTCCAGTAATATATGTTGGTTCTCTCCAATACCAGCTCCAACGTTCGAAGAGAAATCCATAAGAAGGATCGTAAAAATAGTAAACAAAAGGGCCTGTTCCAACTAAGCCGAAAGAATTTGTATTAATGATTTCATATTTAGGAGTTGATTTTGGAGATAGCATATATGCATTGACATAACAAAGTAATTTTTCGAAAATTGTATATGGAGCAGCTAAATTAATGGTTACACTATATTCATTATTAATAGTAACTGGATTAACTGCGTCAAGAAGCAAAGAACCATTTGACAGTCTCCATAAAGGGTGACATTTAGTAAGAGTGGTATCTAAATTACCAGTCGCGTTTAGGAACCAATTAATTCGTTCAAAGTTCCATTTTACTGAGCTTGCATTAAATTTCGTACCATCATGGAATTTTACGCCTTGTCTAAGTGGAACTGTATAATGCGTTCTGGTAGCATCCCAAATTCCATAATCAGCAGCGAGTCTTGGAACAAAATTTAGGTCGGGATCAGAAAAATCATGCATAAACAATCCTTCCGCAACTTGGGAAATCATGTCATTTGAAATTCTATCCATAGAATGAACTGGATCAAGATCACTAGGACCCCCCGAAATTCCAATATAAAAATAATTCAAGTTAAAATCTTGGTGCATATTTAAATTAAGTTGAATATCATCGAGTTTGTTAAAAGATACTTTAAAAAACTGAGGAATAAATAAAGCAATAATAATGCTCATTAAAATAATAAACCCCCATATAGCGGGGATAATTCTATTTAATCTATTTGCCATGTTACTAATTATTATTAAATATAGACCCTATTTTAAATTATACCAGATTTAAATATAAATATTTGTAAAGTTTTTAATTCTAATAATATTATAGGCAAATCAGATAATACAACAATCAACTTTTTAAGTATAGAATAAAATTAAGATGGTATTATTATTATATAAATACTTTGAACAAATAAGCAATAGAAAGTGAGATAATTCGACCAATTACGGAAGAATTTCGTAAAAAAAAAGATTTGATTATTGTAAAATAATACAATAATCCATTATTCTATCGTACTTTTTATTTTCGATAAACACCATACTTATTAGTAGCATCTATCATAGCTTTTACGTTTTCAAATTTAGATTCATCGGGAATACCTGCAGTACCACCATCAACTATTAATCCGCCACCAGATGCGCAATTTTCTATTAGGTTTTTCACATATTCTTCAACTTTTGCGGGAGTTCCACCTACTAGCAGCGATCCTGGCACGTTTCCTCGAAGACATACGTAATCTCCAAACATTTCTTTTGCTTTACTCATGTCTGTTCTATCAAAATAGTAAAGCACTTTTCCCTTATTGTTTTTTGCGAATTCTTGCAGATATACTAACCTTTCGTTATATCCTCCCTCGAAAAATGGCATGGGCATCAGGTCCTTTTTAATTAATCCTTCCATTACTTTAACTAGAGTTGGCCAGTAAAATTCCTCAAATTGTTTATTGCTCATAAATCCATCAGCACCTCTGTGAAGAGGAACGAACACTACTTTTGCTTCTCTCATCTCTGCCGCCGCAACCCCTACTCGAATAGCTGATTCGACTTGGAGGTCTAATATTTTCTTTAACTCTTCTGGATGTCTGTACATATCGGTCATTATACCTGTTAATCCTCTAAAAAATTCGCTAACGGCATCGAATGGGGCTTGAGTTATGGAGATAGCCGATATTGGATAACCATATTTTTTCATTTTTTTAGCGTATCTCATTGTAGGGATAACTGATTTAAATATGTTAACTGCTGCGTCTCCTAATGCTTTTATTGCATCCTTTCCAGGGAACATGTTCCCCATTTTATCTTTTGCAAGGTACATAATAAGCTTATAGAGTAATGGCATATTTTGTGACCCAAAATACATCGGTAAATTTGTCATTGAGATATAACCATTTCCTAGAGGAAAGCCAGAGACGGGAAATAAAGAAAAACTCTCTAAGTTTTTATAATGTCTCGGAATAAGCTTTCTGAGTAAAAATCCAGTTGGATCAAGAAAATATTCTTCATATTCGCTAGCTTTCATATATTCGTTTTCTACAAATTGAAATGGTTGGTGCGCTTTTAGCCGCCTGGTTTCGTCGGCAGCTCCCGGCCATGCGAAATATTGGATTCCCAGATTGTCAAAAACTTGCCCAGGAAATGGGATCGGGCTAGGAGGACCATCGATATTAGAATCTTTAAATACTTTAACGAATGCTTTCGCAGTCTTTTTCATACTATACATTGATTCTTCATTTGTTATTCCCATTTGTATGGTAGGATAAAAAGTAGTAAAAAGATTAACACAAGGTACTTTATCAGGCTCTTTCACAACACGAGCGTCATTAATTCGCTGTGTTCTTAACTCATATAATTCCTCGGATTTAGCCATTTTATCGCACCTCAGTCCATTTAGAAGCTAAAGCTACTGCTTCAACTGCGCTTTCACCATATGCGTCAGCGCTGACGTATTCAACTATATTCTTGTCCACTGTCCCCCCTCCAATCATAACTTTTACAGTATCTCTTAATCCAGCTTCTTCGAATTTTTGAATGATTTCTTTCATTGAATCAAATGCAAGCGTAAGAAATCCACTTAAGGCGACCACTTGGGGTTTAAACTCCTTTATACCTTCTATAAATTTCTCAGCAGGAACATCTACGCCCAAGTCTAACACTTCGAATCCATTTGCATCCAACATAAATCTCACAACATCTTTTCCAATATCGTGTATATCTCCTACTACAGTTCCTAACAACACTCTTCCCTTTTTATCCTCAGTTATATTAGATTCTTTTAATTTCGGACCTAAGACTTCAAAAATATCTCGTAAAATTTCTCCCGACATGATTAATTCTGGAAGGAAATATTCCTTATTGCTAAATTTCTCGCCAATTATTTTCATTGCTCCTTTAACATCGTCCATTATTTTAAGAGGATCGTCGTTGCTTTCAAGGCGTTTTTTTAACAATTCTTTCACAGAATCTTCATTTAGCTCGACAATTTCAGTTATAAAATCCATAATAATTTCATCTTATTTTTAAAATTTTATATATTCCCAAATTTATTATTTACTGTTTTAACATAGTATCTACTTCTATTTATAACGATAATTTTTTTTTCCAATATTATTACTTTTAGAGATTGTACTTTTTTATTACTTTAGCGAATAATAAATTTTAAATTAATTTTCTAACTATTGGTCTTATGCTTAATGCTGAAAACTGGTACGAAATTATAGAGCATAAAAATTACTTATTTGTTATCCGGGAAAAGCTTGAAGAAGTGGATCCTCGTTTTCTTACCATCTATACTAATATGTACCTGATTCTTGGTTCTCAAAAAGCTTTGTTAATTGATACTGGGTGCGGACTCTTCCCTTTAAAACCTATTATAGATAAATTAGTTGAAAATAGGGAACTATTAGTATTCAATACACATTCGCATTTCGACCATAGAGGCGCAAATGAAGAATTCGATTCAATATATATTCACGAAAGCGAAGCTAAAAACGCATCTATGCCCTTTGATATATCTATTCTCAAAGACTCTCCTAAAGATGTTGTAAATATTTATAACGATAAAAATTCATTTAAATACCCGCCCCCAAAAGAGGTAAAATCGTTAAAAGAGGGAGATAAATTCGATTTAGGTGGTATTGCAGTAGAAGTTATTCATACGCCAGGACATTCTATTGGGTCAATCTCTCTTTTAACGAATAAAGGCGAATTGTTTACTGGAGATACGGCTCACTACGGTTCGATGTACTTGCCAAAAAGAAAACAATTTCCTATCATTTTAAATAGCATCTTAAAATTAAAAGATTTATTTGATGCAAATAAAGTTCAGGAAATTTATCCTTCTCACGAGAGATATCCCGTAGGGAGAGAGTTACTCGATGATCTTTACTCTGGAATTAGCAATATTGAAAAGATTTGGGATACTAAACAAAAAGATAGATTTTTGCACGCTTGGATTCTCGAAGACAGCAATTTCAAATATGTAATATAATAATTATAAATAGTATTTGTTGATAATACATACCTATCTGGACCAGTTTATTTAAAAATTAAAAAAGAATATTTTGTGGTGAAATCTTTGTTTGACTTATTAGAAATTTCATAAGTTTTTTACTTTCTAAATAAATATAATACATAATTTAATTAGACATACGAGAATGAAAAATTTGACAAAAAAGGAGAAAATTGTAATAATTGGTGCTGGCTCTTTGCAATTTGGATTGGGTTCAGTTGGTAGTATAATTAACAGCGAAGTTTTACATGGTTCTACAATAAGTTTACATGACATCAATGAGACTAACTTAGATTTAGTAACCCAGTCGTGTAAAGAAGCAATCGAGCAGAAACATTTGGATTTTGAACTTGAGTCCACAATTGATAGGAAAAAAGCTTTGAAAAACGCTACTTTTATAATAAATTCTATAGAAGTCGGTCCAAGATTTAAATGGTTTGATTTAGATTACGAAACTCCTCGTAAGTATGGTAATAAACAAGTTATGGGCGAGAATGGAGGTCCAGGGGGATTATTTCATTCCTTACGAGTGATTCCTCCGATCCTCGAGATTTGCGAGGATATCAATCAAATTTGCCCAGATGCGTTTGTTATTAATTATTCAAATCCTATGAGTAGGATCTGTTTAGCTATTAAGCGAAAATTTCCTTCAATAAACTTTGTGGGTTTATGTCACGAGTTTCCTGGATTTATACATCATTATAGCAAGATACTTGGCACTCCACTTTCCAATCTTGAGATGAGAGCTGGAGGATTAAATCATTTTGGTGTTCTTTTATCAATACGGTATATCAACGAGAATAAAGACGCCTATCCTGATCTTAGAAAAAAGGCTCCAGAATATCTTAGTAACTTAAGAGGAGTTATGAACGATGTTGATTTGATTAAGTATATCCTTGAAAAGTTTGGGTACATTCCGTACACGCAAGACTCCCATTATGGAGAGTATATATCGTGGGGTTGGGAAAAAGCAAACATCGAGGGAGTAAGAGCGTTTTATAACGGCTATGTAGGTGTCACATTGTTAGTTGGAAGAAGAATCCAAAAATCAATAAAAAGAGGAAAAGGTGCACGTCTTGTAAAACCCGATCACGAAAGAGCGATTCCTATTATTGAAGGTATAAAAACTGATTCTAATCACGAAGAAGCTTCAGTAAATTTACCGAACGATGATGTAATTACTAATATACCCCGCGATTTAGTTGTGGAATGTCCTGCAATTGTTACTAAGAGCGGATTAAAGGCAATTAAGCTTGGAGATTATCCTAAAGGGTTAGCAGCATTACTGCGCAATCAAGCTTCAGTTCAAGATTTAGTGGTAGAAGCAATACTTAAGAAATCGAAGGAAATTGCTTTTCAAGCCCTATTACTGGATCCTACAATAAGTAATGCTTCAAAAGCCGAAGAAATGTTTGAGGAAATGATGGAAATCAATAAAAATTACATAAATCTTGAATAACTTAAACCCAAGAATCAAGAAAAGTCTCAAAATTTTCAAACATTTTTGAAAATATTAAAAAAAAGGGGTTAGGTTTTTTTTTTATAGAGAAAAATTGTAATAAAAGCTATCGCTGCCGCTATAAATGGACCTATTATTCCAAAACTCGGCGAGTAAGTAGTCCAAAAATCAGTTTGATAAAACACACTTCCTATAATGTAACCTAATGGAGCCAAAATAAGTAGTATTCCGCTTATAAACAAAAAAAGTTTTATAATTTTCTGATTTTTTTTATCTCGTTTAATAATAATCCCCGTATATATCAAAACCAACATTGAAATTACTATAACAAGCGTTTCTGCAATAGCTCCAAATAAAGCTAGGGCATCTGTGTTAAACCAAAGGTATCCAGTATCGGTACTAATGTTTAAAGCCCACAACCAAAAATAAATACCCCCTCCATCAAAAGTCCGATAAGCAGCGGGAGTAAGAAGGCTAATCAAAGCGATTACTGCGATTAAAATTGGAAATAACCAAAAATTTTTTCTAAAATCTATCAAAATTAACAACTCAGTTATTAAATTTAAATGAATATCTTTAATTTATACTACTTAAAATTACATTATAAAATATATTTTGTTATTTCTATTGAAAAAATTCGAATAAAAATGAAACCACATATTGTATTTACAATATTCCATAAAAGATTTGACTATAGACGAAGCTATAAAGTCTTTCAAAAAAAAATTTCTTAAAATTTGAACATCTCTAAATACTATTAAAATTAAATAGATAAAATTGTTTTTAGATGTTAGTGAAAACGAAAAATACGAAATTAAAAAATAGAATCATACCTAAAAGTGATTAAAATATCAAAAATTAGTTTAAGATGGTTAAGACAAGCGGAATCTGATTTAAATGCTGCGAAGAATAGCATGAACTCAAAAAATTATGATTGGAGTTGTTTTCAATCGCAACAAGCTGCTGAAAAATGTTTAAAGGCATTCTTATATAATAGAGGGTATACATCAATTATAACCCACTCGCTAAAGGAACTGGTTATGGAAGCAGAAAAAAGAGAACATTTATTTTCAAAAATTAAATCAGGGGCAAAATATTTAGATATGTTTTATATCCCTACAAGATATCCTAATGGACTTGCAGGAAATTTAGCACCATTTGAATTTTATGAGGAGGAAGATGCGAAAAAATGCATAGGCTATGCCGAATCAATATTGACGATCGTGAAAAAATTGATTTAGAATTAAAAGTTTTTATTAAGAAATTAAAAAAAATATTTCCAATAAGTTCAATATATCTTTATGGATCTTTTGTTACTGGAGATATTCATGAAGGTAGTGACATTGACCTAATTATCGTTGGAGATTTTAAAGAAAGATTTTTTGAAAGAATTGGACTAATAATGGATTTAACCAATCTTCCAATTGAACCACTTGTTTATACTGAAGAAGAGTTTCGCATTATGATTGAACAAGAGAATCCTTTCATACTTGAAATCTTAAAATATGCGAAAAAGCTATAGCACCTGATAAATAAATTACCACTTTAAAAACGATTTAATTTCAGAAATAAGATCTTCTGGTTCTTCGTTTAATGTTCCCTGAGCAGAATGAGAGTTGCCTCCACCCTTTCCACCATATCTTTTCAGTAAAGTTTCTAGAACCTCGTTTGCTTTTTCTTTTTCGGTATTTGAAAGAACTAATATTTTGTTATTTTCCTGTTTTATAATTAGAAGATAATCTGCTGGAAATTCTTTGAATTGTTTGTGAATGACCTTATATTCCACATTTAATTCTAAAAATCCTACTTTAACATTTTTTATTATTGTAACGGGATGTAGTGAAACAAATTCTAATGCAATGTTAGCTAGATTGAGGTAATTTTGTTGAAGAGTTGATTTTTTATCTAATTGTACTTGAAAGTTTTGTAATATTTCTGAAGCGGGGATATTTAACTGCCGAGCGTAGCGTAATATATCGATATTGTCAGCTGAAAACTGATTTATCGCGTTTGATCCGACTTTAAACTTGAAATTCCTCCCTTTATTAAATTCATAAACGAAAATTGGTCCAATCTCGGTGGAGTTTTTTACATGAGTCCCACCACAACAGATCAAATCGTAATATTTAAGTTCTACTAACCTAATTTCACCTTGTTCTGGAACCTTTCCTCGAATATTTTCCGAAAAGTTTTTAATTTCATCCCTTTGAATAAGACTTGTGCGAAATTCGTGATTTTCAATGGTGCAAACCCTATTGAATTCTTGTAATACTTCCCTAAATTGATTATCGTTAATATCTTGGGCAATTTGAAGTGAAACATCTTCAAACGAAATATTTGCGTGAGCCGTATTGATATTAAATTTGTTTTTAATAAGAGCTGATAATATGTGTTGGGCCGAATGTGCTCTCATCACGCCGTATCTATAATTCCAGTCGATTTCTCCAATGACAGGATCTCCTATTTTTAATTTCTCACGAAAAGGTTCAGAAAGATGATGATCTATGAAATCACCTTTCTTTAATACATATTCTACATTAAATTTGTTGTCATTCTTAATAATGACACCTTTATCGCTAATTTGGTTTCCACTCTCTGGATAAAACAAAGTTTTATCTAAGATTATTCCATTTTCAGTTATTTCAATTATTTTTGCTTCAAAATGGGTATCATACGGATTGTCCCAAAATAGTTTTTCGGTCATTTCATCCATTTTTTCTATCAGAAATTAGAAGTGATTAAGACTACTACATCTCCCTTTATAAATCTCGCCATGCTTCATCTTCCTCTGGTAATAGCCAATCTCTCTTTAAAATCGATTCACTAGCTAATGCTGTCGCTATTGTTTGCTTATTAATTTTACTCTTGAGAAAACTTATATAATCTAACACATCTTCCAAAAGATTTTCTGGAATATTTTCTAACTCTGCGATAATTTCTTTTTTTTTTGACATGGTAGTTTCTAAAATAAGTAATAATAGTCTCTAAACTAAGTA
>JABCSY010000184.1 GCA_018238625.1 Promethearchaeota archaeon | reverse complement strand
TTCAGGACTAACGACAAATGAGTCGTTGTTTCCAACATTCTTAGTGCTCGTCCTTGTATTTATTAAAGCGTCTAATACTTCAAAAGCAAAGTCTCCATCTAACCACTTACCTTGATGCTCTCCCTTAAATTTTGATGTTATTTCTAATAGTAATATATTTTTGGAGCAGAGAGCTTCGTAAAGTCGCCTCTGATTTAATAAATCGCCAAGTAGATCGAGCTTTGATAGGTTTAATACCTGATATCCATAATTGGAAAGGTTTGCCAAAGAAAAATCTCCAAGATTCAAGGTACCTACGAGTTCTTTCTCATGAGATAGAGGATCAATTGATCCATTAATTAGATTATAAAAATTAATTGAAACTTCATAACTACTGGAAGCCAAGATGTTGTTAATGCTTTCGTCGCTTATGAAACCGGAGCTCAGAGTGAGATCAAGCGTCAAATTAAGTAGTTCAATATCATCTGTTACATTCAAGTTAAACGGAAATCTTAACGAATTACCGTGAATTATTTGAACGCTCTCATTGTAACTCTTACTATCATAACTTCCAATACCGTGGACGACCCCTCGAATCTTTTCAAAGGCGGATAAATTAATACTGGATGCAAAATTAATGTAATCGATCTCTCCTTCATCGGTTAAACGAATAAAATATGGTTCCTCATCTGTGTACGACGAAAGCCCACTCTCAAAATTCTTAGTAAACCACTCAATCGATCCGTCGTGTCTTATTCCAATAACTTTTTCGATAAGTACTATGTTTTCAAACTTTGATTTATTTGGCTCGAAAGTCCGCCCACCAAGGGATACGAAGTCAGTCCAAAGCTCCATCGTAAAGTTAAAATAGTTGTAATTCATTAGAGCTTCATTTGATAATAGTAGGCGTCCTTGAACTCGGTCAAAACCCCATAAATGGCTCTTTAACGGAACTACAATGGTAGGGTCTTTTTTAATTCCAAAAACCGTCTGAATAGAAGCTATATCGTTAACTGTATTTATTCCTAATAAAGAATCTAAATCAAGATAGTTAGTTGCAGGCTTCTCAAACGGATTTCCGTCGTAAAGCTCGTTTGAATTTTGCAGATCCTTTTTAAATATTTCAGTCGTTCTAAACGCTCTATAAAAAGCATTTTTTACGGTTAATTGCGAATAAATCTCTTTTCTTTGAAAATTAGTAGAATAATCATCGTAATCAATATCCCATTGATTGCCGTCTGGGACTCCAGGGACTACGTAAATTTCTCCTAGTATCGCTAAATATGCTGAGTTTCCTGAAAATTGAAGTAAATCTTCAAAGTGTGGATATATATCTCTTGTTAGAGTAAATTCGAAGATGGATGTATCGTTATTTAGACCTATATTTTCAAGATAATGTTCTATAGGGTGATTTAATTGAACTGAGTCGTAATCATCGTCCGGTAAATAATCGTTTTGATAATCCCATATCAATTTTCCCCCAATTTCAATAATTCCCTTATAAGGGCGCCATTTATCGTTAGAGGGATCGTAAATCTTTAAATGAGGTCTCCAAGACCATTTGTTAAAATTAATGACGGACACATTAAATTCACATTCAAACTTTATCTCAGAAAGGTCGGTTAAATCTTGAGGAGTAAGATTAGAAAACTCTAAATTAAAAGGGAGAGCCGAAACAAATTCTTGTTGGTGATACCAGGAAGTTTGATAGGGATAAGATGTATCTCGTTTACCTTTGCCTTCTTCTTCGTTTAATTTAGGTACGATTCTAAAATCGTTAATTTTGTTGATTGTCGTAATTGTATCGCTATTTTTTATAAATTTTGGATAAGCAATGTTAGATTTTATTCCAAAATTTAAAGTGTTTTTTCCAAAAGCGTTAGTTTGAATTATATCCTCAAAAGAATTAGCAATTTGTCTTAAGGATTGACCAGTTTTATTATAGTTAGGACCATTGTTGATGTTTAGCTTTGACTGGTCTTTTTTCAAAATATAGAAGTCATTAAGTTGGTTTATTGGTACATTATAATTAGCGTTATAAATCTGATCTTTAAAAGTAACGGGTTGGGAGGACATTTTAACTTTAAAAACAAGAGAATCAACATCCAGCCATTTCCAAATCGTATTTAACCCAAAATCCATTTTACTTGTTACTTGAACTAAATTCATTTGTAAAGAATCTGTATAGGGAAAAACTGAACCGTATGACCCATAGCTATATCCATCTTGGTAATTATAAAGAGGCAGCGGAGCGAATTGATATTGATGATTTTCGTGAAGGTAAGGCTCATATTTTCTTTTCCATCCATTAGGAAAGTTAATACTCATTTTATAGGTCGGTGGTGCCCACGCATCAAAGAAATTAATCGCAACATCTTTGTGGGTTATATCAACATCGCAAATTGAACGAAACTCGTAATCAAAATCAATATCTTCAATATAAATTTTATTAGTAAATGCGGGAAAATCGAATCTCATCCATAATGTATTTGTCCAGCCCCACCCAAGACCTTCTCGAGTCCACTTATTATCGTTATATTTTGAACAATATGGTGCTGAATAGCCATTATATCCAATTGGACGAGGAGTACCATCGATTACTAGCTCGTTTGCTTGTTCTACTGATTGGGCATAGTAGTTGACATAGTAGGAAGATATAGGATCGTTCCAGTTGAGTAGTTCAAATTTAGGTTCGAATTGCCCGTTAATAACTGTATTCTGAGAATTGAACTCTAAATCGGTCCATAGGAGGAGATCGTCGAACATTGTATCAATGTCGTGAAGGTTCTCATTGAAACAATAAATTATCTCCCTGTTCAGCGAATTACTAGAAAATGTAATGTCATTCATCGCTTCTCCCACTCCTGAATAATCTATAGTTTCAGAATCGTTATAATTTTCGGCCCAACTGGCAGGATCTGAATAATTGACCTTATTGAAAATTTGATTTTTAACTTCTAAAATTTCAATAGAACCCTCTTCAACAGTAATAATAGGATAAAGAGAAGTCACTCCCGAAAGAGAAAAACTTGTCTGTTTAACACCATCAATAAGAAAATCCCATATATCTAATGAATTCTGATTTTCAAAGGAAATTTCAATAGTATGTATTCCTTCGGTCAGTTGAGAATTATCAAAATAAATATCTTCTGAAGCTCCAATATTTATAGTAAAGGAATTTGCAGAGTTTTGGCTCTTATAATAGCTTATTAAGTTTCGGTATTTAGAGTTTTGATCAATACTAACTTTTTCTGGGTACATTTCTTTTTTATCGTTTAAATAGACGCCTCCAGAGCTCACCTCTAAACCATTATGTTCTCCTTTTTGTGTATTTACATAACCCATTGTATTCCATTGTGGATTATTCAGATTGTCTTTATCTGTAAACAGAAGACACTGAAATTGACGCATTATTAATTCATTTAGGGTAATTGGAGAACTATACCCTTCTAAAGATACTCGAAATGTTATGATTCCATCTCGAACAAAATTATCCGTTAAAGATCCAGTATCTAAGCGTAAATAATTATAGTCATAAACATGTTCTTCTACTAACGATCCACTCTTACCGTAAAACGAGAAGATATTATTATTCCCCTTTTTAAAAACGCCTTCTGATATAAGATTTGACGTTGGATTTAAGAAACTTGCTTTAGCAGGGTCGTTTGATAACTTATAGAATTGTTGATCAATAATTTCTGAATAAATTGATTCACCATAATTGTATGTTTTTATCTTATCATTGTCTTCGTTTAAAGCGTAAAAATAATCGAAAACTCCAGGTATGTCTGGCTCTTCGTGCGTAAAATACTTATAACCGCCTTCAGTGTTTAACGCAATTTGAATTTTATTAGGTAAATTAGTACCGGATGCTTTTTGAGCGAATGCTGTGGAAAGAAATACTGCCTTTATGCTGTCAGAATCATCGTTATGGTCGACTTTAAAGGAAATATCAAGAATAATGTTAGAAGTGGTTAAACTATATTGGTTTCCTGCAACAACATAATAGTCTTGTAAGGTTAAAGCAGTTTTTTTAGATATTGTTCCCGTGCCATACACTCCACAATATTGAGCGTTGTGAATTATTCTATCATCAATAATATCAGGTTTATATGTTAATGTGTTAGGAATATTATATGAATCCCCCATAGAAAGAATAGAAGAATAATCTTCAAGGGCCAAATCAGTTCTGAAATCGATAGACGAGGACAACGCTAGATCCTCAACCCAAACGGAATCAATATAAGAATTTTCATAAATGGATTGGTATGAATTGGGATCTAAGAAATCCTGACCAGTTGCAAATTGTGAAAGCGTTGATGTCGTAGATACAGTATTAAATTCGTTAAAATTAATTGTTCCGTAGTTCATACGCAGATTATTAAATTCCGTTAAACCTGAAAGTTGAGACATCATCGTAAATTCTGAAGAGACCATCTTTCCGGGTCTTAAAATAAATGGAAGTCCGCTCGCTATTGGAGTAGTTTGGAAATTCCAATCAAAACCTCTAGTACCATAATTAAAAGTCCAAGAATCGTCGTAAATGTTTTTTAATTGGAAATTTAAGTTATCTCCAACTAATTTGGAATTTGAAGCAGTAATAGGTCGATCGTAAGAAACCTCTTCTTTATTACTTTTTGTAGAAAAGTATCCGGAGGATTCTGCTAATGTTGCTTCGTAATAATATCTCACTTCGTAACAAATGTTAGAGTTAGATGGAGAGTTAGAAATCCAATCGTAAATCTCTAAATTGCAAATCAAATCTTTCTTATCTTGACTTAATGAATAAGCATTTGGACTTACTTTTTCGACAACATCAAACTTGTAGGTTCCTTCTATGTAATTTTTCTGAATTTTGAAAATATTTATGATCGATTTTACTGGAATATTAGAAAAAGGAATATGAATTTTAATTTTACTAACATCTTTACCGTTAAACAAGGTTT
>JABCSY010000083.1 GCA_018238625.1 Promethearchaeota archaeon | reverse complement strand
AAAGCCTAGCACAAATAACTCCCTTGAATTTAAACGGTCTCAAATATTTCACCTTGCACACGCTTCAGCTTATAATTTTGACGGAGAAAACTCAGAATTGATTAAATTTTACAACGAGAACAACGATTTTGACATGGACTTAGGTTTTATAGGGTTTGATGAGCTGAATCCGTTAATTACATCCGACCGTCATTTGGTAAATAACCTAATAAATTCGGAAAACGCGTATAAACTAATTAAATCATCAGTAGAATCAGAGGGAGATTCATTTGTAACTCTAAGAAAATTTAGTAAAAAAAAGGGAAGCGATTGTATTTTGTGGGCAAACGCTATTTATTTAGCGTTAAATATTTCCCCGTGGCAAATGCAATTCTCAGTCAACTACCCGAACTATGCAAATATAACTAAAGTTCCTGAAATCGCAACTTGGTTGTTGAGCAACAAAGCTCGTGAAAGTTTTATGAAAGATATGGATGCCGGCTTTTTAAAAGATAATTCTCTAGTCAGTAATGACAATGTACTAACTTTTAACGACTTTGTAATTCTAACTCGTTCGAGCCCAGCAAAATCGCTAGGTATTGGAAGCATAAAAGGTAATTTAGGTTTAGGGGCTGATGGTGACCTTAATGTTTTGAATTTGAACTTAAACGATGTCGATGTTTTGAAAGATGTTAAAACTTTAAAGAAAGCGCTTGAAAACATAGAATTCGTGATAAAATCAGGAGAAATTATAAAAAACCAAGAGAATTTTAATATGGGCGGTTCAGGAAAAATATTTTGGGCTTCGGGAAAAGCAGAAAAGGACGATTCTAAATTGGTTTTAACAAAGAAAAAAGAATTTTACCAAAAATACTATTCAATTTTTTACGATTCTTATGATATAACTATTGAGAAAGAGGTATTGAGAAAGATAGCTTAGAGCTATCTTTATCTAATCGTTTTATAATTAATTAAATGTAGCAATATTATAGAAAAAATGAATAAAAAAAAAATGGGTTATTAGGTAATTTTCTTCTTCTTTCTTAACAGTATAATTAAACCAACTGAGCTAATCGCGAAGAACATCGTCCACATTTCAAACCCAGGGATCAGCGGAGCTGGTACTAGTTCTTCTATTTCGACAACAACTTCAATATTGTTGGACAATGTCGTACCATATGCGTTTTTCGCTACTACAACAAAATAATAAGTTCCGTCTGAATATCCACTTGCGTCGTAAGAAAGATCGGTAGCTTCGTCAAGAAGTAAAGTTAAACTACCAGTAATTTCGGTAATTAAACTAGAAGAGACGTACAGAGAATAATTATCCGCAAGGTTTGAAGGAGTCCAAGTAAGAGTGAAGTTTCCGTTCGCGTCAGGACTTTCAGCGTCCGAAGATAACGTAAAGGGTTCAGGTATCGGAGTTTCAACATTTACCATTAAATTGCTCGAGGTTGTATTGCCATTTCCATTCTCCGCCACTACTAGAAAATAATAAGTTCCGTATGAATATCCACTTGCTTCGTAAGATAAATCTGTAACTTCATTCAATAGAACTGTTACATCCTCATTAATTACCGTTATTACGCTGGAAGATACATATAGTGAATAATTATCCGCGTAAGCTGACGGTGACCATGTAACATTAAAATTCCCGTCAGTATCCGGATCGTCGGCATCGGAAAGTATGCTAAATAGTCCAGGTAAAACTGGAAACGAATTCCATTCGCATGGGTAGAAGTAGAATTTGTTCATAGCGTTTTGTTGAAAACCGGTTAAATGCTGGTCATACGCGTGATAAACATATGGAACATAACCCCACGCCCATGGACGATCTTCTTCGATAAGAAGTTCTTGAATCCTATCATAAAGAGCTTCTCTTACCACGGGATCTAATTCTGAAAGTGTTGCTTCCATTAAAAGCTGTACGTTATCGTTCACATCTAAAGGATTCCTTCCCGCTTCAATCGCTGCTTGGTATCCATCATATTGAGCAAAATTATATGCACTTGATCTATTTGTAAATAACATGTTAATGAAATTGCTTGGGTCGTTATAGTCCATACCCCATCCAATCCAGTAGAGTTGAAGCATGTTTCTGTGCAGACCGTCTTTTTCAAAAAGTCTATTTAAAAAATCCGTATATGACATACCGGCATCTTCTACAACAATTCCGATTTTGTTAAGATTATTTTGTAATAAGACTAAGACATCTTCTCGGAATGAGTTTCCAATGTTATAAGAATAGTTAACGGATAAGAATGTGGACGCTTGCCAAACCGATTCGTCAGGACCATTCACAGTTACATTTAATCCAACACCAAAACCCATAGATTGCATGATCTCACGAGCATATGAAACATTTAATACAGCTTCATCGAATGTCCAGTTGGCATACATGATACCCTCTGGAATCGGTGATTCCATTTTTACAGCGTTACCTTCTCTTAAGACATCGACTATATAATCATAATCGATCGCATATGCGATGGCTTCTCTCCAAGTGGTATTAAGAAGCTCGTTATTCATCCCTAAATACCAAACTTCAGTTTTTGTAGTACTAGTATTTAAAAATGTAATATTAGGAGAAGACTTAATTGCTGAATACCACGAAGATTTAGTAGCACTTATAAAGTGAACATCACCCGCTAATAACGCCGCATGTAACGCGTCTGAATTACTAATAATTTGGAATCTCATCGCGGTTATATTCGCTTTTCCTTTCCAGTAGTTATCAAAAGCGTGGAAATTAACTTCTACATTTAATGTATAATTATCGTAGACGAAAGGACCCGTTCCAACGAGATCTCCGGTGGCTATATCAATGTAAGCAGTTGCAGGAGTTGAGGAAGGAGATAACATGTAAGAACCACTGAAACATAATAACGCTTCGAACGGTACATAAGGGTCGTTTAAGACAAATGTAACGTTATAATCGTTATTTTTAGTTATACTCGATACTATAGGTCTTCCGTCTGGAAGCTCGTATAATTCGTGGAATTGAGAGACATCATCAGTATTTGTTCCAGTTACATTTAGCGCCCAATTCAGTCGACTCCATGTAAAATTAACTGCGTCTGCGTTAAAAGGAGCTCCATCGTGGAAAGTAACTCCTTGCCTAAGGATACACGTATACTCCGTTCCCGCAAGATTCCAAGTTCCCGAGAGTGCAAGGTTAGGAATAATCGAATTATCGGGATCGCTCAGGTTGTAGGCAAATAATCCTTCGCAAACTTGGTCTATAAAATAAAAGGGGCTCATACTCCACATGTAGTGTGGATCGATATCAGAAGGAACGGAGGTCACACCAACCTTAAAAAGTACTTGTTGCATCGGTTTGCTCGAAAGATGAATTTTATCGTTAGCTGGCCACGAATCTATATTTCTATCAATATTTATCAACGAAATGGTTAGCAATAGCGAAAAAATGATTAACACTATAAAATATTTCTTAATTTTCATTATTTTACACTTTTTTTTTTTTATCAAAATTGATCATTTGATGTTAAATAATTACTTTTTCAGTCTATTTAAATTTAAAGAACATAATTACTGGTAGAAGCAGTAAATTTAGGTGTAATCCCTCAATTTTACCGGTAAAATTTTAAGATTTTATAGCATGAGAAGCTCTAGGATTTCTTTTATCAAAACTGATCATTTGATATTAAATCAAGTTGAGTTAAAATCCTATGGGCTTTCGGTAAACCAAAAAAAAGACACTTAATCAATCTTAGCAAAAAAAGAGGATTTTTACTAAAAATATTATTCGACTTTTTACTACTCTTACGATATAACTATTGATAACAACATTCTAAGAAAAATTGTTTAGAGATATCTTTTAATAATTCAGTCCCTTAAGTCTATGAACTGTGGTAAATTGGCTTTTCCCGCTGTTTCTTAGATAATTCATCGCTTCTTCGATTCCTTCTATCGTCAAGTTAAACATAGGGATAAGGCTCGAAATAATCTTCCTCGTCCATGGTACCCACTCTAATCGAATTAATTCAGGGTTTAACCAAACGACATTGTTCTTGAAGTGGTTGGCTATTTCTCTAATGTAATAAATTCCGGGCATCTCGTTTCTATGGTAATAATAAATCGAACCATATCTCTCCGTAAGCTCCCAAGAGGCCATAGCAGCGTCGCCCACGACAACTACTTTGTACTTACTATCGTATTTTCTTAAAAGCTCGTCGAAATCTATAGCCTCGTCAGAATTTCTTTGAGCATTGAAATAAAGTTGGTCATACACGCAATTGTGGAAGTAATAAAACTTAAAAGATTTCCAATGCGACATGTTGTTTGCAGCAGAAAAAAGTAGGTTAACAAGATGAGCATAAGGGGTCATGCTTCCTCCAACATCCATAAGAAGGATGAGTTTAACGTTGTTTTTCCTTTTTTTCTCGAAAATAAGTTCGATGTCCCCGCCATTTCTAGCAGTTTCATCAATTGTTTTATCCATGTTTAACTCGTCTTGCTTCCCTATCTCTTCCAATTTTTTTAGACGCTTCAATGCGACTTTAATTTGGCGGGTGTCTAAAACGATATCTTTTCTGTAATCGGCAAAGATTCTTTTTTGGGCGATTTGTATTGCCATGCGCATGCCGGACGAGCCACCTACCCTCATACCCATTGGATTTTGCCCCGAATGACCAAATTGAGAAAAACCTTGAGTTCCAATCCATTGATCCCCAAAATTATGCTCCTCATCCTGTTTTTTAAGTAATTCTTCGAAGTGTTTTTGTAATTCTTCGATATCAAAATGTTGGTTAAGAAATTCCTGAAATCCGTCAGGCAATTCGGGTGGATTAATATCTTTTTGAAGCCAATCCCATATTTCTTGTTTGATTTCTTCTGGAAACTTTAAAGACGCGTCTTTGAAAAAGTTAGCAAACGAAATATCGTAAATGTCAAAGTGATGTTCGTTCTTACATAGTATAGATCTCGAAATATAGTAGAACTCGACCATGTTATGGATAAGACCTTTTTCAAGGGCTTCCATAAGGGTCATATACTCCGTAATACTGACCGGTAACCTTTCTTTTAGGTAATAAAAATACTCAACAAACATTTATTCAATCCTATAACCAAATAATTTAAAATTGATCATGTAGGGAACTTAACTTTATCTAAGGCTATTTCGAGATCTTTTTCCTTTTTAAGGAGCACTCCAAGGAATGGTATTCCATGCTTCAACTCGTCTAGGCTTATTCCACTCTTCAATAAAACGCCGATCCAATCCAGAAGCTCAGATGTGGAGGGCATTTTTCTTAGTTTTGTGATCGCTCTTAACGCATAGAAATTTTTAAGGCACTGGTCTAAAAGGTTTTGTTTCAGATGTGGATAGTGAAGATTACAGATGTCTGCCATAAATTCTTTTGAAGGAAATTCTATCCAATGAAACACACATCTACGTAAGAACGCGTCAGGAAGTTCCTTTTCGTTATTTGAAGTAATAATAACTATAGGTCGAGTTTTAGCTTTAACAAATTCTTTGGTTTCTTTAACATAAAATTCCATTACATCTAGTTCTTGTAAAAGATCGTTTGGAAACTCGATATCTGCCTTATCGACCTCGTCGATAAGAAGGACGACTTGTTCCTCAGAGTCAAAAGCCTCCCCTAGCGGTCCAAGCGTTATGTAATCTTTAATATTATTTACATTACGATCGTCGCTTCCAAATCGACTATCGTTTAATCTCTGGACTGTATCGTACATGTAGCACCCATCGATTGCTTCCGTTGTGCTTTTTACATTCCATACAATTAATCGTTTTCCCAAAGATTCGGCAATAGCGTGAGATAACAAGGTCTTTCCTGTACCGGGCTCTCCCTTTACTATTAAAGGTCGAGCTAAGGCAATTGAAACGTTAACGATGTTTTTTAATTGAGGATCAGCAATATATTTGATCCTTTCAGTATTAACATCTCCTTTAAATTGATTAAATCCAGTATTACTCATAATTAAATGAAATTAATTGAGAGTTAAATAATTTTTGACTAATTGTAAAAAGATTAGTTTTATTTCTCAAAAGTTAGGTTTCGAATTAATTTTTATCTCCATCTAATAAAATATTAAAAAAACATTTAATTAAAACTAAAGGAAATTAAAATTAACACTAAATTCAAATTAAAAAAACATTAATCCAAATCAAATAAGTTAAGTGAAATAATATGACGACAGATTCAGAAATGTTAGAAGAATTAAGGAAAATCAGAGAAGCGTTAGCACCTACTCCACCTCCTAAGGAGCCTGAAAAAAAGAAAAATCTTTTAGAAGAGTTCAAAGATTTTATAATGAAATATAAGGTCTTAGGTCTTGCTATTGCTTTTATTATGGGTCAATATATCGGGGACCTTGTCCAGTCGCTTGTAGATAATCTGGTAATGCCTTTAGTCACTTTTTTCTTGCCACCTAGTATTCCATGGGAGGAATTCACGCTCTGGGTTTTTCGAATTGGGGCTTTTTTAGGAGACCTTTTAACTTTTATCATTGTGGCTTTTGTAATCTTTTTGTTGATAAAATACTCAGCAAAACTCGGTATCGAATAAAAAAGATTGGATGTTTAAATGATAATATAACTTTTTTTTCTTTTTTTAATTTAATCGTACTTAAAAACTCGTTTCTTAGCAGAGTGATATGGAATAATCTGTCTAAACATTTTAGATAGGAATATTTTTATATTTATACAAAAACTTTAGTAAGTTGAAGCTAATTTTTATGGAATTCATGAAAAGATGAAAAGAAGAAATCCAATAGAAAAAGAGAACCTTTCACTGTATTATTTGACAAAATACACCAGTAAAGAATTACTAGTTGAAGAATTAGTATTTACAAAGGGTGGAAACAAATCGTATTTTTTAAATAAATATAATAATCGTCCGTTTAGATTTAAGTTAAAAGTAGTTCTCACGAAATTATTTTACGCGATTATCTTTGGAGTTATGCCTGTAATCCCTCTATTAACTTATTTAGAACTAATCAATCTCTTTATGAACAGCTCAGCTTCAATCGAAAGTATATTTTTTATGGGGGGTTTGCTTTTTTCTCTTTATTTTGCTCTGCAATTTTTAAACTTTTTTATAATGGGGATGTTAGATGCCACAATGATTATCTCAGGCAAAATTTTTGAATGGCTAGAAACGCTACCAATTTCGAGAAAAAAATTATTGAAAATTGTTTATTTAACTTTATTTCGTAGCTATGATATACCAATTATAGTTTTATTTTTTTCATTTCCGTTAGTTATATTAATTGGAAGCCAAAGTTTAATATTGTTCTTGATATGCTTTGGAATTTCATTTGTTAATTTAGTATTTTCATTTAGCATATTAATTCTAATTGGAGAACGGATAAATCGAATTTTGGACATTAATGAAATCGGATCAAAAAAAACTTTACTTATTCGATTAATTAACATTTTTAGCTATATAATTATAATTTTTAGCAGTTACGCTATTATTCAATGGTTTTTTAGCTCGATAGGGATAATGTACGATCTATTTGTCGCTTCCGATTATCATTCCATAATAAACCTTATCCTAAGCCTTATTCCTTATCCTTTTAGTTCTAGCTTTTTAATTTCTTTATTTATCGCTCCCAATCAAGCATCCCCTCAGCTGTGGGTAAGTACTTTGATTGGCTTTGCACTGTTTAGCATTATAACATATTGGATTTCTAAAAAAGCATTTAAAGCAATTGAGAGAATTAGCATTTCTAAACTCAAGGCAATTAATGTAATAGGGAATTTTAAAGCAATTAATAAGGATAATGGGGTAGATGTTAGAATTACAACATCTTTTATTGCATACTTACGTAGAGATCTTTACATAATCTCGCGAGACATTAAAGCATTCATATCAATTATTATGCCGATAACGCTCTCTTTTATTTTTATCACGATAATAGGCATTAAAAATATTGGAATCATTAGTTTTACTGATGGTGGGTTTTTACTTAACTGGATTCGCATTTTAATTTTTAGCCCAATTATTTCAGGCTTATTAGTTCATGCGATAATGAACCTAGACGCATCTGGAGGGTCAATTATTGATACTTTGCCCATTGTTCCAAGAGAGCAAGCTAAATCCAAATTATTTCTGATTTTTATTTTTCAAACTTGCGCAACACTCTTACCCTCTTTAATGTACCTCACTAATCCTAATTTTATTGCCATAATTGCTAATTTTCTTTTCACATTACCATTCAATTGGCTAATTTTATTGATTATATTTCTTTTAAGAATCGAATTATTCGGTAGAAAGAAAAAAAAAAATTATGTATTAGGATATTACAATCCCCAAAACCGTATATTTAAATGGACTATGACCATTTCTGTGCCTTTTGGTCTTCTTATTTGGGTATTTTCGATTTTTCTACAATTATATTATTTTCAAGATTTGAATAACATGGTAACATCGTTCTGGATCTTTCTAATCGTGGGGTTTTTAATTGTATTTATCTTCTATGATACATTATTGCCATCCTACAAAAAAGAGAGTTTTTTATTTGTTAAAAAAGTAGAGCAAAAACCAACTATTTTTTCTAGGAACAACAAGCTATCAATTGTATCTTTAGTTATTATAGACTATGTTTCACTTTTCTTATTCTTTTTTTTTATAAGTTTTTTTTGGATCTGGGTAGACCCGTATGATTATTATTATGTGCGTCAACAAGATTTTTCATATTTATTTAAGGTAATAGTTATTTTTGGAGTACCGTGCATCCTTTTGATATTTATTTGGTTTTATTTTGTACCGAAATGTTTAGGGCTGCCAAACGGAAGACAATCGCTTAGTCAATATTTAGATTGTTCTGGGCTAAGTTGGCTTAAGTTGATTTTAAATAAAAAAAGCCTCAAAACCATTATTTTTGTAATTTCATCTATTTCCGTTTTATATATTGTCACATCCTTAACGAAATTGCAAGGTTCGAGTAATTTGTTTAATATTAATATTAATATAATGCTATGGACAAGTTATTTAATCTATATTTTTTTCCAAGAGTTGTTATATCGTGGAATTATTTTGACGATTTTAATGAAAAAATCTAGCCCTAAAAAAGCAATAATACAACAAGCCGTTATTTTTCTTGTCTCAAAATTTATTCTTCCATATCTACTTATTATTAGCTCCTCTCCGCAATATATAGACATAGATCAACTTTTATACTATTTAGTATTTGAATTTATCTATATTTTTGTATCTGGATTACTACTAGGATTTGCTTTTTATAAAAGAAGAAGTATTCTCCCTGGATTAGTATCGCTATTTATTATTTCACTTTTTTACCCTCTTCCGTTTCTTTTTGTTTTCCCTATAATGTACCCTGTATATGGGTAAAAGAGTAGTTAGCAGATTTAGAAAGTTGAGTTAGAATTAAATTTATGAGCGATGTTTTTTAACTTGTAATAAACAGAAAGAATTGGAACCTTAGATAATAAAAAAATTAAAAAAAAAAGTAATTTAGTATTAAAATATTTTAATTATTATGGCTGTTCAGATAGTTTATCACTGTAATAACGAGATATTAGAATGGAAATGGTCTTCAGACAGCGAATTAATGCCTCAGCCTTTTTGGACATCAGTATTTTTAATTGACGGGTTATTGATTGACGCGGGTGCTCCAGGAGGAGTAGGCGATTTACGCAAATTTATAAAAACTCTTAATTCCAATAATATGACTGAGAAGTGTGTAATTACACATAACCACGAAGATCATTGTGGCGGGGGTCGTATGCTCCGAGAAAAATTTAACATTCCCGTTTTCGCTAGTAAGCTGGCTATTCCACTATTAATGAAAGAAAAAGAATATCCCGATTATCGACAGATGACTTGGGGCGTAGATTACCAACCGTTTCAAGCTGAACTATTAAAAGATTCAATTAGATCTAAGTCAGGTAAATACATTTTTGAAATAATAGATACTCCAGGACATGCTCCTGAACTAATTAGTTTAATTGAACGAAAAAAACAATGGGCATTTATCACCGACGCAGTAATGCCAAAATATCAAATGATATTTGGTAAGGATACTGACATTCCCGAGGATATCTCACTTATATTTCAATCAATTAAAAAATTATATGATTTCGCAGAAGGAATGGACAATTTGCTCCTCTTTACTTCTGGGAAGGGCGTTTATAAAGGCAGATCGTTTTTAAAAGATAGAATGGATGAGATTACTTCATTACATCTGAAAGCTCACGAATTTCAAAATGAAGCTAAACAAAAAGGACTTCTGGATAAGCAACTTTTAAGATATGTCTTAAAAAAAATGTTTAAACGAGAAAATTTTGTAGGTACACTTACTCGAGGAGGATTATCTAACAAAAATTTAATATTGTCATTACTCGAATGGCCTATGGAATAATCGAGTGTTTTTTTTTAGCCTTTTAACTCTCTGATTGCCAAAGCAGTAGATAATGCCATAAGTAAACCGGCAAAATAAATACTTGCTAGGAGATTGATGCAAGTCTCGTCATAATCACCACTATTACAAATTGGATCATAGAATTGAACACCAAAATATACTCCTATCAGACCGAGTAAGAATAATGCGACATATAGGAGGATATATCGGAAGTCAATTTCGTGCCATCTCTCATGTAGAGACCCTTCTTTACTAGAGATTCGATAAACTTTTTTACTATTAGAATGATAATTTTTTCTACTTTCCTCGCAACTTAGTTTTCTACAGAATTTTGTATAATAATAACATGTCCTTGTAGGGTGGAACAAACATTTATTTTGAGACATGATTTTTCAGATTTTTAACTATTCAACACAAGATGATTAAAAAAAAGATTTAAAGATTAGCTATATATTTTTAATTTCTGGCATATAGCAATTTTTCAACAGTTATGGATTTTGGATGGAAACATTTAATAATTTACTTAATAACTTATTATTTAATAAACTGAATCCAAATTAAAGATATGCCAAGCATTACTTCTCTAATATCTCAAAGAATTAAACCCTCTTGCGCTGTATGGGAAATTACGCTAAAGTGTAATAGTAATTGCATTCATTGTGGATCAAAAGCAGGAAAAAGTCGTCCTGATGAACTAAATACCGAAGAATCTTTAAAATTAGTTAGGGAAATCCGTGATTGCGGTTATAAAGGAGTTGCTTTAATGGGAGGAGAACCACTAATTAGAGACGACTGGTATGAAATTGCGAGAGAAATTAAAAAAAATAAGCTGGAATTATCAATTGTTACTAATGGATTAAATTTAATTGATAACATTCAAAAATTAAAAAGCTTAAAAGTTGACTGCGTATCGCTAAGTTTAGATGGAGGGTCAGCGAAAGTCCACGATTATCTTAGAGGTATTCCAGGAGCATTTGAAAAAACACTAAATGCGATTAACAGGTTAAAAGAAGAAAAACTACCAGTCAGTGTTATTACAGCAGTAAGTAAAACTAATTTAAATGAACTAGATAAGATAAAAGATATATTATTAGATCGAAATATTGCTTGGCAAATCCAGATAGCAATCCCTATTGGACGCTTCCCAAGAGAATTAACGATTTCAAGGGAGGAATTTTACACCGTTGCATTATTCATTGCGATAAATGTTAAAAAGTATTCCTATAAAAGATTACCCGTTATTGGTGCCCATTGTTTCGGTTATTTTTCAAGGTTCATACCAAATTTAGGGTTGGATCCATGGGTAGGATGCCAAGCGGGATTATCGGTTTTAGGTATTCAGAGCAATGGAAACATAAAAGGGTGTTTAACGCTCCCAGATGGATTTGTCGAAGGAAATGTTAGAACGCAGAGTTTGAAAACGATTTTGGAAAAGATAAGGTTAAAGCAAAAACAGTTAAAAGGTTATTGCGTAGATTGTGATATGGTAAAAATATGTCGAGGAGGATGTTTAGGAACAGCCCTTGCACTAAAAGAATTTGATGAGCCTTATTGCCTAAGAGCAATCGAAAATAAAATGTTTTCATCGAAACAATTACCAATTAAAGGGAAACTGGATTCAACAATTTCAATATTAAAAAATATGTATCAAAACTTAATATTCAAATAATCTGATAACAGAATTTAATGGAGATATCCTAAGAATGTTAGAAAATCTTTTTCAATTATATAAAATCGGTAAAGAGTTAGGATTAAGTAAGAAAGAAATTAATAGAGTTTTTTTATTTGACGATAGTAGATATCCATTATTTTACAAAATCCTAATGATAATCGTATTTATTTTTTTGGGAATTTTCGTTATTATTTTAGGAATTGAAGCCTCAAGACATATTTATCCTGCTGGAACATTATATTCTACTGTTAGAATAAAAGATTTTAGAGCTAAAAATGATAGTATAAAGTTCAAATAAGGAGGGATGATTTAGAAAATGAAAAGAGAATTATTTCAACTGTATAAGATAGGAAGAGAATTGGGATTAAAAAAAAAAGAAATAGATAAAATCTTTTTATATGACAACTTTAAGGATAGAGATTTTGGGGGATTTATACTAATTATAATTCTCATGTTTATATTTATTTTAGTTATAGTCTCTTGTTTATCTGTACCACCATATGTTCCAAAAAATAATACTTATCAAACCGGAACATTATATTCTACTGTTAAAATAAAAGATTTCAACGAAAAAAGCTAAATTCAACACTTTTTTCTTAAAGAAATCATAAAATTTAATTTGATGGTAAAAATATAAAAATTAAATTAACTTTAAAATTTGAGCGATTATTGAGAAAATGATGAAAGATTTGATCCAACTACATAAAATCGGGAAAGAATTAGGATTATCTAAAAAAGAAATAAACAAAGTTTTATTCTCTGATAATATTAAGAATAGAACCATATTGCTGATTATTTTTATCATAACATTTTCAATTGTGGCCTATTTTATTGGGTTATTTATTGAATCAACGATTAGCAACACTTATCCTAGCGGAACAAAGTATTCAACTGTAAGAATTAAAGACTTTGATAAAAAAAAATGAAGCTTAATATTGGTTGCGGAAAAAAATACGATCCCGATTATTGTAATATCGATTTGTACGAAGATTTGGTGGCTGATAAACTGATGTCAGCTTTTAGCCTTGATTTTGACGACAATACTTGCGATGAAATTAAAGCGATCCATATAATTGAACACTTAAGTTTTTTTGAAACTATTTATGCTCTTAGTGAATTTTTTAGAGTGTTAGAACCTAATGGGAAATTAATCCTTGAAACTCCTGATCTTGAGAAAGCTTGCCAGCATTATTTAAAAGCTAACGAAGAACAAAAAAAAGAAATATTGGGATGGTTTTTTGGAATACCTCATAAAGGACTGCAGCATAAATTATGTTTTCCCCCGTTCCTCTTAATCGAACTATTGGAAAATGCAGGATTCGATAATAATACGACTTCAAGTTTTTATAACGATGAGGCTATTCCCTCAGTTAGGTTTGAATGCTATAAAAGTGGTAATAGCAATGAACTTGAAGTATTTCAAGTTATTTCTAATCTCCGTAAAGAGCTACTTTTAAGCGACCAAATTGATTTTGCTGATTCCTTCTTAGCTAAAGAGCAAGAAGATTTAATAACTTACATAGCATTAAAGCTACTTGAGTTAAAAAAAACAAAAATAAAAGGGTTAACTAAGGAATTATTTGTCGAACTGTTGTTTAAATGGCCTGAAGTCGTTAAATCCTTATTACTAGCTATACAAAATGAAAACTATATCTCTCACGTAGAATACTTAAATATTAAAGAAATATCAGAGCTTTTAATTGAACATCAAATTGTAAATATTCTTTTTAATTCTATAGCTGAAGGTCCTACAAATCCCGGATCGCAAAGAATTATCTTTTTTTCAGTAGAATCGTTTGCGAGAAAATTAATAGAAAATCTTCTAAATTCCAAGGAAAATCGAGAAAAACTTATTGAAAAACTTAAAACTCTGCACAAATCCTCTAAAGATTTAAATAATAAAATATTCTCAACCACTTTAATTGAGAGAAAAGGGTTAAACTTATTTTATCTCGGAATTAAATCTTTTCATCAAAATAATTATACTCACGCTCATAATTTATTTTTGAGAGCAATTAAATTAAATCGAGATAATTATTTATTTTTCTGGAATTTAAGTAAAACATTAGCAAGACTAAAATCATATGATCAATCAGAAAAAGTTTATAAGAAGACATTGCGTCTAATAAAGATAACCAATGTTGAAAATAAACAAGATTTAAAATCGCAAATCCAGAAAGAATTCAATTGGATTAAAAAAAGGAAGGGAAATAAACCTAAGTTCGATCCGATAATATATTAAAGATTATTTTTAATTTGAGGGAAAAAATTTGATTGGTGATAAAATAAAATTTTATGAAGTAGGAAAAGAATTAGGATTAACCAAAAAAGAGATAAATCAGATAATGATTTTTGATAATAGTAAACATGCTTATTTATGGAGACTTCTGCTAATTGTCGTCATGTTCCTAATTATAATAGGATGGTTTAACTCTTTAATTTTTATAGTTGGAAAAATAAACGAAAATGTCTACCCCTCTGGTGCACTATACTCGACTGTAAAACTTAGAGATTTTAAAAAGAAATTTCAAGTTATTTAGAGAGATTTATGTGTAAATATGATTGATAAAATTAAGACGATTGTAAGGAACCCATTAGCGTTAATACCTTTACTAAGTTCAATTCTAATAATAATTGCACTTTTCACACCATTTGCAATTTCTAAGGGGGAAGAAGGGATATCAATCTCAAGTCAATCCAACGTGTGGTATTTGGGAATTTATCAAGAACAAGATCAAATATTTTCATTAGCAATACCTTTTAGACTAAATATAGTCTTATCTATGGTTGTGCTTTTCTTTGCGATTTTGATATTAATTCTTTCTATAGAATTTGGTTTAAACAATATAAATAGGAAATCCTATGGAGAATTAATATTTATTTTTATAGTTTTAATTTATCTCTCAATAACTTTAAACATAAAATTTATAGAATACGCTTTTTCTCTCATGCCAGATTTAGAACCCGTTATGTTTACTCACGCATCTTTTTGGAGTTACCGGTTATACGGCTTTGGTTCTTTTGGGATCAATATTGCCATCTTTTTAATTGGATTAGGAAGTATTATTTCTTTAAATGAGTCAAAAAAAAGTTTTTTCTATATAGGAATAATAGTTACTGTGTTAATTTTGATATTTAACTTATTATTCTTTTTATAACTCTTTAGCACACATAAATATATCAAAAAGTTTTCTACAGTTCGGACAGCGTTGCTCTGTAGGGCAAAGTCTCTTAATATAAGATCCCTTATTTATCCCTAAATTTGAACCACTAATCTCAATTGAAAAATATCACAAGATTAGCTTAACATGAATGAAAGAAAAGAAAAAAAATCTGATAAAAAGAAAAGCATCTCTATATAATAGTTTTTGGGAAGTATTACTTGAGAACCAATGAGTATTTAAATTTCCATGTCTAAATTATTAATGTGAATGTGAAAAGGAAAGCAATCTTTTTAGTTATAGGTGTATTCGTATTTTTGTATTCTGAATTTACTCAGAATGTTTATGGAAATATTGGTTTGGAGGTGATGGGCCCAATTGAAAGCCCCTTTATCAGAGTCCCCCTGTTAATAATCATGTTTTTTATAGGGGCATGGGTAGAGTACGCTTATTTTAATTCAAAGTTTTTTAAAAAACATAGATTTAAGGATAGCTCGAGAAGCCGTTATAGATTATTTTTAAGAATTAATCTTGTTACCTTTCCGCTAACACAAATCATTGCCTATTTTTTCTATATATATTTCTTGCTATTCTTTTTGTTTTACGTATTTCTCACAGAGATTGGAGTTGTTTTCATTGAATCGTATCTCTTAAGAATTGAATTACAAAAAGGAGTAGATGTAGAATTATCGTCAAAATATATACTTAGAATGACCTTTTCTGCTAATTTAATTTCTTTTCTCGTTGGTTTCTTAGCTTATTTGCCCATATATTTTTAAACAAATTAACCAATTCTTTTCTTATTACTTCTTAATATCGATAATAATGCTATTGGAGAAATTATACATGCAATACCTACGACGCTGAAGAGAAAATAGTCGCGTATGTCCAAATCCCTTATAGGTTCGGGAGGAATACCCCCATTTACAGGATTTTTAACTAATATATTGTATGCATACCTCTCTCTCCAAACATCAAAATATTCGCAAAAACAACTAAAATAGATGTTATTATCTAAATCTATAATCAGAGATCTTGGTTTTTCATTAAGAATACCACCCCAAGTAATTCTTGAAAGAAATTCACCAGTACTACTAATTTTAACTAAATTAATATTTCCTATCTCATTATTCTGGATGATGTAAACATTGTCGTGTGAATCCTTAGCTAGAAAGGTCTGAGGATGAGAATGGGGATTAATATAATCGGATAATGAAAAGCTCCATTTTAGATATAGATTTAAATCATAACATAAAATTAACCTATTATACCTATTAAATACAAATAAATCATTCAAATGCCAAATATTTGCAAAGTAAGCGTCGAAATTTTCTATTAGAATCTCCTTGATTTGATTCCCAGTACTATTTAATTTTAGAATATATCCTGTAGAAGAATTCTTCCACAAGATAAATAAATTATTATCAGAATCTACTATTAATTTTTTAATATTTTCTAAACCCATTTGCCACACTATAGCCCCTGAACTATTAATTTTAACCAAGCTAGACAAGCTACATAAAGAATTATTCACAAGATACATGTTATATTCGGAATCTGTTACGATATAAGGATGTATAAAAAAATAATTACTGATAAATGAAGTATTCCATAAGAATTGGCCAGCATTATTAAATTTCATTATAAATATTCTCCTATAATAATCAAAACTACCGACAATTAGCAGGGAATTATTTTCACCTAAAACTAAAGAAACATCATGATTATGTAAGTCTAGACTAAATTCTTTTGAAAAAAGAATCTCCCCTGAAGAATTTAATTTTATAAGTGATATATTATCTGAATAATAAGGATATTTAATTGAAATAAATAAATTATTTGGAGAATGTGTAACGAATATCTGGAAAGTTTTTTTGGAAAAAACAAATAATAAAGAATTAAACAAAGCCGCTTTATGGGCAAAGTTGCCTTTCTTGATATCCGCGATGGTTCGGGGAAGATTCAGCTTTATTTTGGCCGCGACCCACTCGGCGAAGACAAATATAAGCTACTTCGTGACCTTGATATTGGCGACATTATTGGGGCGGAGGGCAAGCTTTTCCGGACAAAGAGCGGAGAGATTAGCCTTGAGGTAAACGACTTCACCATCTTGTCTAAATCCCTGCAGCCCCTGCCTGAGAAATGGCATGGAATGGTTGATGTTGAAAAGCGCTATCGACAGCGCTACCTTGACCTCATTACCAATGAGGAAACCAAGCCCATTTTCATAATGCGCAGTCGCATCATAGCTGCTGTGAGGCACTTCTTGAATGAGCGGGGATTTGTGGAGGTGGAAACACCAGTATTACAGCCACAGGCTGGTGGAGCTCTGGCTCAACCTTTTATCACTCATCACCACGCCCTTGATGAAGACCTGTATTTGCGCATTGCCCTGGAACTCCATCTCAAGCGGCTGATAGTGGGTGGCCTGGACAAGGTTTATGAGATTGGGCGGGTTTTTCGCAACGAAGGCATTTCCACCAAACATAATCCCGAGTTCACCATGCTGGAAAGCTATGAGGCTTATGCCGATTATAACGATGTGATGAGTTTGGTTGAGTATATGTTTTTAACCACTGCTCGTGGAGTTCTGGGCAAAGCCGAAATTAGTTTTAATGGACAGCTCATTGATTTTACTCCTCCCTGGCCAAGACTTAGCCTGCGGGAGGCGGTCGGGAATTACTGCGGTCTTGACTTCGAGGATTATTCAGATACCTCTTCCTTGAGGTCGCGGATGATGGAATTGGGTATGGAAGTTGACCCTGCCAAGCAGAGGGGTAGACTTATAGACGAATTAATTTCCACCTGCGTCGAGCCTAACCTTATCCAGCCCACATTTCTTCTCGATTATCCTGTGGAGATGTCGCCTTTGGCTAAAAGGAAGCGAGGTAATGAACGTCTGGTGGAACGCTTTGAAGTTTTCATAGGCGGTATGGAGGTCGCCAATGCCTTTACCGAGCTCAATGACCCGCTCGAGCAGAGAAAGCGCTTCATCGAGCAGCAAAAGAGCCGCCAGGCGGAAGGCGAGATAGAGGAAGCCGTTGACGAAGACTTCCTGCTGGCACTGGAGTACGGTATGCCGCCCACCGGCGGCCTGGGGGTCGGCATCGACCGCCTGGTAATGCTGCTCACCGGTCAGACATCAATCCGCCAGG
>JABCSY010000082.1 GCA_018238625.1 Promethearchaeota archaeon | reverse complement strand
TCACGTGATGGAAGGACTTTTAACTCGCCCAACAGCGGATGGCAGAAAAGCAGGTAGACCAATCTCAAATAGCTTATCACCGGTAAATAACGCTGAAAAGAATGGAATCACTGCGGCATTAAATTCGATAGCAAAATTAAATTACGACTACGCTATGAATGGAATAGCCGTTAACATACGAATCCATCCTCAAAATTTAGAAAGTCAAGAAAATGTAGAAAAGTTTTATCACTTGTTAAAATCTTACTTCGAAAAAGGAGGTATGCAAATTCAACCTACTGTAGTATCGACTGAAACTTTAAAAGACGCACAAATCCACCCCGAAAATTATCCTGATCTAATCGTCAAAGTTGGTGGTTATAACGCTACATTTATTGATCTTGGAAAGCCCATTCAAAACGACATAATCGATAGATTAGAATATAAATTTTAGAGTATAGAAATCTTAATTTAATGCTCAATGTCATGGAAGCCGATGTCCTTATTATCCTCATTCTTAAAATTAAATTTTTAAAATATATACAAAATTTTTAAATTTAAAGAAATTAAGTGTAAATTATGCCAGATATAAAATTGTTAGTAAATGGAGAAAATATCCCATTAAATCCAATTATGACTACGATTCTAACCAATATTAACTTAGGATTTATTGGTGCATTAAAAAAAATTCCTGAAGATAAAGTAGAAGTGAAAATCGAAATCAAATTATAATTTTTTTTTAATATTTTGGCACTTTAAAACAAATTCTTTTTTTTATCAAATAAAAGAATTAAATGAGACAAATTACTTAATTAGAAAGTTTTAGATAAACTAAGCTACATTTATAGAATATGAAGATGAAGAAAAGTATAGATTTCAATAATTGTTCGTTATGTTTTATTCCAGTGCCAGTTTATTTAATTACTACTATAGATGAGAATAATATTTATAATATTGCTCCATATGGGATGGTTATGCCTATTTCTTATAATCCTCTTATAGTTAGTGTTGGTTCGGCAAAAAATAGAGACACATATAGAAATATCTTACAATTAAATGAGTTTGTTCTAAATGTACCAAGTGTAGAACTTTTAAAAAAAATAAATAGAACAGCTGATCCAATTCCATCAGCTGAAGATGAATTTATTCACGCTGACTTAACTCCAATTAAATCAAATATAGTTCAACCTCCAAGAATTGAGGAGTGTAAATCGCATATGGAATGTAAGACGATATGGATAAAAGAGGCTTCAAATACGTGCACAGATAGAGTTATAATTACTGCAGAAGTAGTTGCGTTATCTTTAGATGAAGATCTCTTTATAAAAAATCTTTGTGAGCAAAAAGGACTTATGAAACCTTTATATTACGAAAAGCATTCATATTTTTCACTTGGCGGATATATAGGTAGTCGAAGAATGAGATGATTTGTTAGTTGATATCATAACGATTGCAATAGTAATAGTGAAAATATCAAATTTAAGAAAATTCTTTCCTTCTATTAGTAGATTGAATATTTATACTTTTAAATCTTTAAATAATTTGATGGATACTCATAAAGATAAATGAGGGAAAAAATAGAAGAAGAATGATTATCATTAAATGTGCTAAATGTAAAGAGAAAATTATTAAATACATGAAATTGGGAAAAGGAAATATCCATCGCTGTTATAAAAGCCGTATTCAAAAATATTATGTACCACTAAATTATAAAGAGTTAAAATGCCCTAATTGTGGAAAATTAATAGGAACTGATCGAGGATATTATATCAAAATGAACCATCATGCATTTACATACTCTGGAACAATTAATTAATCTTAGAAAACTATTTTAATTTAGAATCCTCGCTCCCGTCTGGAAGAACATAATCAGGCGATATATATCCCTCTTCTTCAAATCTTTTTTTTCGAATACAATTTTTACCTTCGTTCCAGCAATAATTTTCGACCCATTTTTTCTCAATCAAACCTTTATCATAAGCTCGTTTTATTGCGGAAGTTTCATCATACCAGCGACAAAAAAATTTCTTCATATCACTTATAAACATTATATTACTATTATTTTTGTCTAAAAGGGAATTTAAATTGAAAATCGATGATTATCAATTAGCTGCAGAATGGATTTTGGAATCTAAGAATACCGTACTTTTTACAGGAGCAGGAATTTCTGTCGAAAGTGGAATTCCACCTTTTCGTGGTGAAGATGGACTATGGAGTAAATATAATCCATCCTTTTTATTAATGAGTAATTTTAGGAAATATCCAAAAGAATCTTGGGGATTGATATATGAGATTTTTTATGAGTTTTTCAATCAAGCAAAACCAAATAAAGCTCATTATATCATCGCAGAACTAGAAAAAAAAGGATTAATTAATGGTATAATTACCCAAAATATAGATAATCTGCATCATAAAGCAGGAAGTAAAAGTATTGTAGAATATCATGGAACATCAAGAACCTTAACCTGTTTAAATTGTACTCAAAAATTTAATAGTAATAACCTTGTAAATAAAGAAAAATTACCTCCTCACTGTCCCAGTTGTGATGGTTTGCTAAAACCTGATTTTGTATTTTTTGGTGAACCAATTCCCGCTGAAGCTCAAAATCTTTCGAATAAATACGCTTCGACAGCCGAATTGTTTATATTAGTAGGAACTACTGGAGAAATAATGCCTGCTTCTTTAATTCCATATCTTGCAAGAGAGAAAGGTGCACGAATTATTGAAGTCAACATTGAACCTACCAAATACACTCAGTCAATTGTTGATATTTTTTTAAAAGGAAAAGCTACAGAAGTATTTATGAAACTCAAAAAAATACTTTAATTCTAATAATACTTCTCCTTTCTTAGATTTTAACAGGAGAAAACCTATATTGTAATTAAAAATTATAAAAAAAGGTTTTAGATTTTAAGTTAGATAAGCTTTTATCTTATTGCTATAAGCTTTATAATAATCAATTAAAAAATATTAAAAGTGAATATAAAAAATGGTAGAAACCGTGATATTGTGTAAGGAGGGAACAATTAACTCTTATCTAAGTGCCCTCGTTATTGCAATGAATAAAAAGAAGAAAGGAGAAGATGTAAATGTTGTGTTTATGCAAGAAGGATTAGCAGCTCTTGTGGACAAAAATTTTAGATTTATACATGGTTTGGAACCACATGCGAAAGATATAGAGAAAAATGCGGCTATGATGGGTATCCCTTCAGATCCTTTCGAATTAATAAAAGAGGCAAATAAGGTAGGAGTTCCCTTATATGCTTGTCAAGCATGGATGAAACTTCTAGGTGGAAAACCTCCAAAATTTCCAATTCCGGATGGTTTGCAGAAACTGGAGTTATCAGAATTAATAACGGCGCTAGATGAAGCAAAAAAAGTGTTTTCAATTTAAATTGAAATTTAAAATCCGATAATTATTAAAAAAATGGAAAAAGAAATATATCTTTAGTTGATCTTATATTACGTCTATAAGAAGATTATGATGAAATTCTTGACTTTAGCGCGATCAGGCAAACTTGCGATCATTCCATATATTGCAGCTTCACCTTCAGAAACCTTTTCAGGGTGGTTCCGCACTTCCGAGATCTGTGAAAAAAATAAAAAACAAAAATGATCAAGATTTTTACTACTTACTATTATGAATAAGAAGAAGATGTCATATGAAGAAAAAAATGCCCTAAAAGGAAAAGTGACGCTTGTCACTGGTGCAACTGGTGGTATTGGGAGGGAAATTTGTAAAAGATTTGCAGAATTGGGATCTTTTGTGTATATTTGTGATATTAAGGAAACCACTGAACTTGCAAATTATATCAATAAACAATATGAAGAACCAAGAGCAATGGCAGTCCCATATGATATTTCAAGTAAGGTAGAAGTAAGAGAAATGTTTCAAAAAATATTAAAAAAAAATAATGGAGTAGATGTTCTCATCAATAATGCTGCCGTTCACGGTACAGGTGACTTTCCTGAAATTTCTTATAATGAGTTTCTTAAAACAATAAAGATTGATCTTTCTGGTGCAATGTATTGTACACTTATGGCGACTCCATATATGAAGAAAAATAAATGGGGGAGAATAGTTTTTACTGGGGCACCTTTGTCTTCTTCTGGGATACCTTGTTCTTATCTTGCCGGTAAATCTGCTTTTATAGGTTTAGCAAAGTACATTTCTAAAAAATACAAACACGATAATATTCGAACTTTTACTTTAGTTTTAAGGCATTGTGATACTCCCATGATAAGGAGAGTAGTGAAAGGACGAGGAAAGGACGTTGAAAAGGGCATTGAAGAGTTAAATAAAAAATCTAAAACGGGTAAAATGATTACTCCAGAAGAAGTGGCAGAAATATATGCATATTTCTCTTTAGCTAAATCACCGAAAATTAGCGGTCTAACACTTCTCTCAGATGGAGGGATCACATATCTTTAAAAAGAGGTGAAGATCGATGAAAGAAAATTTATATAAAGGCCAGAATTGTATTATATTCGGAGTAAATACTTTCATTGGAAAAATAGTAAGTAAGTATCTTGCTCAAAACCAAGTTAATCTCGGTTTGATAGATCTTGTTTCTCATAAAGATGAAGAAATTACGAATAATTTAAACACTCAAAATAAAACAATTTATAAAACAGTAAAATCTGGGAATGAAGACAATATGATTAATATTGTTGAAGAAATCCATCAAAAGCTTGGTGATATTAATTATTTGATTTGTATTTATTATATTGATGATCTACAACATAAAATAAAACCAGAAGATCTAACTTTAGAAACATGGGATTTTTTATTTCAAGATTGGATAGTTAATTATTTTTTAGTGTTAAAAGCTGTGGTTCCCCTAATGACCAAGGTAAAAAAGGGGAGAATAGTTTTTTTCATCACTACCACTGGATATACTGGAGAAGGTGAAGGTGAAGGAGAAATAACTCTTAGTGGATCTATTCATGAATGTGCTTGTTCCAGTGGAATTACTGGAATGATGACTTCAATAGCAGCGGATATTATCCCACAAGGGGTTTCTTTAAATGGAATTGCACTTGGACCTAATTATAAAAAAGATATTGATCAAATTATTTGGGCAGTAAATCTTTGGCTTTCGGGATTAGGGGAGTATTCATGTGGTCAGATTCTTAGATTATATTAAACTTGTTGTTTCTTATTCAATTAATAAAAATTTGGAGGTTTCAAAAAAATGGAATATTTAAGTCAAAAAGAAAGAAATAAAATTCTAAAAGAATGGGGTGTCTATGAACTATCTCTAAATGATCAAATTGTAAAAATTTTTGAAAAAGTAAGAGACATCCGCTTTGGTAGCATCAGTTCAAGAAATCCCATTGACGTTTATAAAGCAAATAAAGGGACTTGTTCGGGAAAACATTTCCTAATTAAAGAATTATATAAAGGTATCGGTTTAAAAACCAAGGATATGATCTGTATGCAACGTTGGAAGGATCTAATATGGTTTCCGACAGGGAATTATGAAATAGTAAATTTTTCAGAAGAATTAATAGATATGCTCAAAGAGTATGAAATTATAGACTTTCATAACTATCTTAAAATTTTCATTGATGGAAAATGGATACAGCTAGACGTAACAATTGATAAACCGCTGAAAAAACTTGGATTTTTTACAACAGAGAATTGGGATGGAAAATCAGATATGCCTTTATGTTTTTGCGGGACAAATAAAATATGGGATTGTGAAGATAATGGTATGGAACAAAAGAGAAATCTAGTCAACCAACTTCCGAAAAAAATCAGAACCGCAAGGAAGGAATTTCTTGAACAAATGACCGAATGGATCGATGCTCTAAGAGAAAAGGGTGAACTTTAAGGCTTTCATCTTTTTAAATCCTTTTTCCCAAATTTTTCATAAAAATAAATATATATTGTTAGTGAAGACATTGTTAATCTATTTTAGAAAAATATTCTTTTAACTTACTATCTTCAGACCCATCTGGAAGGCCATAATCGGGAGATATATAGCCTTCACTTTCAAATCTTCTATTTCTCACACAATTCTTTCCGCCATTTATTGCCAAGAAAAATAGAGCAAAATTTATAGAAATTAACATTGAAGATTCAAAATATACTAATTCTATTGTTGATATTTTTTAAAAGGAAAAACCTCAGAAGTATTGTTAAAATTAAAAGAATTTTTGAGTTAATAAATTCTAATTTGTTCCAAGTTATTTTGTCTAATAAATAATAAGCTAAAAAGATCTTTAATCTATACTACCATCTCGTTTTAGAACCTAATTTAACGTCTAAAATTGGCGTTCCGTTAATCGCATCGAGATTTTCGACGAATAAAGTGGTATCTTCAATTTTAACTAGTTTAACATTACTAATTCCAATGCGAGATAATCGATTAGGCGTCCGAGAAGCGAAAACACCCACTTTTTTCCCGTCAATTCCTCGAGAAAAAGTCGATCGAATATTACGCTGTTTATGAAAATAATATACAACAGTAATCCATTCGTCTTCTTCCAATTTGTAAAGAAATGGTCTTTGTGATTCAAAAAGACGGATTTTAGAGACATTACTTCTACTCCCTTTCAACCCAAATCCTTCCCCTCGTTCTAATTGATTCTCAACAAAACCGATTGGAAAGATCTTAAACGGCTTATTATTCTGATATAAACAGGAATAACACATGAATTTGTCGTCAAATTTATCAAGTTGGTCTAATCCTTTTTCCTTTTTACATTTCGTACAAACTGGCATAGCTACTAATTAGGTTATTTGTTAATTTATTAATTTCCAAAAGGGCTGGTTATTGTAAATTACTTTTTTAATCTTATTCTGCGATGCTAGAGTATTCAATTGAAGTAATATGTCTTGCTCATTAAACTTTTTTGAACTAAATGTTTCAAAAATTTGTTCTTGTCTCATAGGATGTCTTTCAAGTAATTTCTTTAATTCCATTTCAAAATTAGAACTAAAAACGCTAAATTTTCCTCGCTCAGGAAAATTAATATTATTATATTCTCCAAAAACATCGTTTAAAGTCGATATAACGTTTTTATCGGGAATTTGCACCCAACTTTCAGCAGGAGGTCTTATTGGAACGTTAACGTCAATTCTATCGGGTTTGATTAAATCTAATTTATTTTTTATTTTTAATAGTTCTTCTTTGGAATCGTTAATACCCTTCATTAACATTATTTCTATCCAGAATTTTCCGCTGAATTCTTTCCTAAAATCAATGTATCCTTGGATCATTTTTTCAAATTTTATGGAGGGATGAGGACGATTTATTTTAATGAATAATTTTTCATCTCCCGCATCTAAAGTAGGCAAAACAACATCAGAAAACATAAGTTCTTCCCTAACATCTTCGCGATAGAATAAACTACCATTAGTGATTATACATATCGGTTTTTTAGATAATTTTTTTGCTTTTAAAATCAATTCGCCTAAACTTTTGCATAGTGTAGGCTCCCCACTACCTACAAATGTTATGTAATCAAACTTATTTTTATTAAGGTTAATAGACTCTTCCATCTCTTTAATAATTTCTTCTGGGGGGTAAAAATCTTTCCTCTCGTTCGTAAAATTAGTTGTTTTTCCTAATTGACAATATATACACTGATAATTGCAGGTTTTTGAGGGAATTGGGTCGATTCCTAACGAATTTCCTAATCGTCTACTAGGAACAGGACCATACACGTATTTCATATTCTTTTAAAAATAATACAAGTTTTTAAAAATTTATTTTTATTTAACCATTGACGCTTTATATTTATTTATCGCTCTTCTTAACGTTCTTATCGCTAATTCAGCACAATGTTTATGATCTTCCGGCAACCCCTTTAAAGCCAAGTCAAGATCTTCCGGTTTTAAGGCTTCAGCAAAACTTAAAGATTTACCTTCTATTAGAAGCGTAGTTTGACACGCTGTTGCTAAAGATGCCCCACAACCGTCTGTTATGAAATTTGCTTTCTCAATTATATTACCATTGATTTTTAAAAAGAATAACATCGAATCCCCGCATGGCCCTTTAAACTTTTGGGAAATAGTGATCTCTTCATCTGGAGGTTTTCCCCAATTTTTTGGATTGTGAAATAAATTAACGATATATTCGTTATATTCTTTTATTTCTTGTTCCATTATCTCCTTTTGAAGCTTAGCGAAAAACACATCAAAATTTTCATCAGGCATCTTGGATTGAATTCCTATTTATTGTGTAATACTAATGGTCATGGTGGCGATCAGAATTATCGTCTGCTTCTGTATGGATTTTTTCTACTCCATAACCTTTACCAAGACCAGGAGAACAAATGTTTTCGCCACCTTCTAAAGTTCCATCTAAGATTTTTCCAATAGTGTCGTCAACGCTGCCAATAACGCCCCTAATAACTTCTATTCCGTAATCGTTAAAAAAACCAACTGCTCTATGACCTATTCCACCCGTGATCATGCAAGTAGCACCTTGCTCGTTTATGAATTGAGGGATGCTTCCAACTGTATGCCCTGGATTGGGAAGGGCTTCTTTATCAATTACTTTATTATCTTCAATCGTAATAAATGTAAATAAAGGCGCTCGACCAAAATGCTGGGCAACATTTCCGGATTCTGTACATATAACTATTTTCAACTTTAAAACCACCTACTCTTTTTATTTTAGTACTTATATATTATATTTATATTGATAATTTTGTTTTGGATAATCATTCATAATACTTAAATTTTCTATTTAGTATCAAAATGTAGTAAAAATAGTAATTTAGTGTTCGAAACACCAGATGAGATCTATAAAGTTTTTTAACCATAAAAAAATATTGTCTTAGGAGATTAAAGATTATTGAATAATTTTTAAATTAAAGATTTTTAGACTCTTATTTATTAAAGAGAGTGGGTGTTCTATAGTCTTTTGGATAATCATTCATAATGTTTATATACTCTAATTGATATATAAATAATAATGAACAGATAGTGAATGATTATCCAAAATAGCATTCTAAATCTGAATTTAAAAAATATTAAAAACCAATAAAAATGAGATGATGTTAAAAAATGCCCGGTGGAGATAGAACTGGACCAAGAGGTTATGGTTCAATGACAGGAAGAGGTTTAGGATATTGCGCGGGATATGCCAGTCCTGGCTATACAAGAGGCGTAGGCTTAGGTTACGGCGGAGGTTATGGCCGAGGGATGGGTCGGGGTGCTGGACGCGGTAGAGGATACGGTAGAGGTTACGGAGCAGGATATGGGTATGGGGGTCCTATTAATCCTCCTTATATGCCTGTTGCGCCCGTTTATGCGCCAATGGCCCCTTTAAGCGCTGGAGATCAAGTTGCCATGTTAAAGCAAGAAAGAAATTACTTAGAATCTGACCTTAAAGGTATAGGTACCGCGATTGAGGATATCGCTAAAAGAATTGAAGAATTAGAGAAAAAAGAATAATTTTTTTTTCATTTTTATATTAATTAAAACTTTAAAAGTTAAAAATTGATTGTGGATAAGTGCTATGTCGCTAATTAATGATACCTACGAAGATTATCTCAAAGCAATTTACACTGTATCGAAGAAAAACAAAGGTGGTTGGGTTTCAAATTCAGAGATTTCTAACTTTTTAAAAGTTAAGCCCGCTTCTGTGTCAAACATGTTGTTTAAATTGCAAACTAACGATTTAATAAATTGGCGTCCGAGAAAATCAGTAAGGTTAAGTACGAAAGGAAAAAATATAGCAATTGGAACTATTAACAAATATAATTTATGGAAGCGTTTTTTTATCAATATTTTAGGCGTAAAAGATAGTCTTGAGCTCGACGAGCTTTGTTGTAAAATAGAACATTTTGTAACGCCCGAAATTTCAGATGCTTTAGAAAAGTTTCTTCTCGAAGAAGTACGAGAAAATCTTTAAGAAATATGAATCTACCTTCTTTTTATAATTGAATAAAATAAAAAAAAAAAAGTTGAAATATTTATAATTCTTGGATTGCTTTTTTTCTTGCTTCTTCAGTAAGTTCGCTTTCGCCTCTTTTAACAAGAAATACAAAAATTAAAGCGATAATATAGAAAAAAGAACTTACCAAAAATAGTGTATGATTACCAAGAGCATCGACAATTAGACCTACCAAAAAAGGACCTAAGATTGCAGCCATGAAACTAAAGAAATAATAAAGCCCTGTGTAAGTGCCAATTTTCTTTGCTGTAGGGGCCATTTCCCACACAATGACTATTGAGTTGATGTTTATAAAAGCCCAACCAGCTCCAGCAACAACGAAACATATTGAGATCACAGTCGTATTTTGAAAAGTAAACATAACAATCAAAGAAATTATCCATAAGACGAGTCCGATTTTAATAGTTAATTTTCTACCGATTTTAGTGCCCAAGATACCTGCTGGAAATGCAAATAAAAGAAAAGAGAGCGCCACATAAAGCAACATTCCTCCTGCTGGACCTCGTTCTAAACCTAAAACATCGCCTGCGTAAACTGTAAATAATGCTTCGAGTGCTTGATATCCGACGAACCAAGAGAAAATAGCGAGAAGCATAAATAAAGTACTTTTATCTTCTTCGCCTATTACATCTTTAAAGCTTTCTAGAAGGCTCATTTTTTCTTTTTTGTCTTTTATTTTCTCTCCTTCCTTTTCCTCCATTTCTAAAATCAATTTGTAACTATAAGAATCCGTTTCTTTTACCGTAAATAGCAGTATAACCAATGATATGACCATTATAATAGCTACAACTAAAAATGCTAGAAATAAGCTTATAGGAACTAAAACGAGGTTAAAAATATAAGCCATTACTGCCCCTATACCCCCCATAAAATTAATTATAGCATTCCCGTTACTTCTATTGGCCGGTGTTACAAAATCTGGCATGAGTGCCACTGCCTGTGATCTATACGAGGCCATACTAATATTAAAGAAGAACATCCATAGAAGTAATAACCACATAGGATCTTGCGGATAATTTACTGTCGATATTAAAACAAAAAAGATCGCGGCTAATGGTATTCCAACTATAAGATAGGGCATCCTTCTACCGAATTTACTACGTGTATTATCCGAAACCGAGCCCAAAATAGGCTGAATAATAACCCCGATAATATTATCCATTGCCATCCACGCACCTACGAGCGCATATAGACCTAAATATTGAAAAAGTGTAAAATTGACTTGAGTGTTATACATTGACCATGATATCCCTGTTGTAAAAAAAGCTAAACCGATAAAAAACGTATGTCTAACATCTAATTTGTCCTTTTTTTGACTTTCTGACATTTTTTTCACATTTTTTTTTAAATTTAGTTAAATGATAATATACTATAAATTTCTTCTTCTATATAAAATTCCTTTTTTTCTGAACTATTTTAAAAGGATTTAATTTATTTCTTAATTTTTTCTAATCACAATAACTATCACAATATAAAGGAATTATTAAAATGCAATTAGAACCTGAATGTGTTGGGTGCCTCTTTAATCAAGTACTGAGAGCGTTTCAATTGTTAAAGCCTGATATCTCCCGAGAAATAATTCTGGATACTCAGAAAAAATTAATGGAATATCTTATGAATCTCGACATGGAGCAAAACGCTTCTCCTATATTTGGAAAAGCATTATACAAGCTTATCGCAGAAGCTTTAGGCGTAAAAGACCCTTACGCGGCTATTAAAAAAAAGTACAATCAATTGGCTATGCAATTTTACGACGAAGCCAAAAAGATAGTCGATAAGGCAGAAGATCCTTTGTTCGAAGCGATTATTGTTGCTGCTCTTGGAAATACGATAGATCTAGCGGCTCAACACCAAATAGATTTTATAAACGATATTAAGAGCTTTTCACCAGAAGATTTAGTAATAAACGATTACGATAAGTTCAAGCAAGCGCTTCAGAAAACAAACCATTTGTTAATTTTGGGAGATAATTGCGGAGAAATCGTATTTGATAAATTATTAATTGTAACCATTAAAAAATTGTATCCAGATTTAGAAATTGTTTATTCGGTAAGAGCCGCTCCCACTATTAATGATGTAACGATTGAGGATGCCAAATCAGTTGGTTTAACTGATTTAGTTCATGTGATCGAAGGAAGCGATACACCTGGAATTCATATACCAACATCTACAGCCGAATTTAAGAAACACTTCTTTTTGAAAAATGGCGTGATTTTATCAAAAGGACAGGGAAATTTTGAAAGCTTATATGGAATGGAAATAATAGATAGAAAAATGTTCTATTTATTAAAAGCTAAATGCTCATTGATGGAAAGAATATTTAAAGTAAAATTAGGCGATTTAATTTTCAAAATGAAGACAAATAACTTTTAAGTTTAGTGCGAACCATTTCTCAGCTTCGCTATCGCTCCAGTAAAAAATCCAAAATCTCCAATTTCGGCTTTTGGATCTTCATTTTTTATTTTTATAAAATATTCTTCAATTTGGTCATAGAGAATTTTTTTGAAAGAATTGAACTGGTATACTTCAGAGCAATCTTCGATCTCGTCTCTGTATATAGCGTAGAACATATCTAACGCTTTTTCTGACTCTCCTCTAATGTCGTATTTAACGAAAGCTTTATCCATTATGGTTATCATAACAAGATTATATTTGTTTACGATAATCATGTCAATCGATAAACCTTTTATCGTAATTTCTTCAATTTTTCCCATATTTTCGGACCCAAAGAGCTGAAGGGCACCAACAAATGAAGAGAGCAACAGAGGGTTAATGTCAGAATCTAAAATGAGATCTAACAAATAAATTCCAGATTCCTTACAAATAATAATACCCTTTAAAAATTTCGAGATTTCTGATTTAATATCTAAGCTAATGTTGATTAACCCTTAATCTGTAATTATGAAGATTTTTTGTATCTCCATATTTATAATAAAAATATAATACTATTTGTTTAAATTCTTTAGGTATTTATCAGACTTTATATCACGTGGATATTTTATCCCAAATTTCATAGGACTTATAGGAAATTTTAGATTTTGTCGGATTAGTCGCAATTACATTCGACTTTTTAAGAAGAACTGATTTTTTATAACCATTAAATTTAATGATGAATAAATATTCAGTTGAATTAATAAAAATATTTAACACGAGTGATATAAAATGAATAAAGTTATTGGAATTCCATCCGATGGACCAGAATTAGTAGATCCAATCTCCGAACACTTCGGACATTGCAGTTATTTTGTAGGAATAGAGATTGACCAAGACAACAACATGAAAAAAGCATTTTCTTTGCAAAATAACGGACATACGGGATGCATGGAACCCGTTAATGACATGAGGGATAGGCGGGTTACGGATATGATTGTTGGAGGAATAGGCGGACGACCGTTCGCAGGATTTACTCAATATGGAATTAAATTATATAAAGGAGTTAGAGGGACTCTAAACGATAATATTCAGCTACTTTTACAAGGAAAATTGCAACCGCTTAACGAAGCTGCCTGCGCCGGTGGTGGGCACCCAAATCCTTAATTTCATAAATAATTAAAAAAAATTTATAAAAAAGATTTATTTTTCTAATTCTTCTCTTATTTTAGCTACTACTGCTTTAAATGCTTTAGTGCTTTCTCTATCTGGATATTTTAAAACGAATGGCAATCCTTGGTCCCCTTGTTGGCCTACTTCGACCTCGAAAGGAATTTTACCTAGAAGTTTTACGTTAAAATCCTTAGATGCCTTTTCTGCGCCACCTGGAGGGTAAAGATCGATGTATTCGTCACAATGAGGACATTTAAATCCCGACATATTTTCAATTATTCCAAGTACATGTCTTTTCATTGTTTTTGCCATTGATATCGTCTTTCGAGCGTCCATAATTGCAACTTCTTGAGGGGTGGATACAACTACGACATTTTCATCAGGAATCAGCTGTAAAATGTCAAGAGTCTCGTCAGAAGTACCAGGTGGTAAATCACAAATTAAGTAATCAAGGTCGCCCCAGTGCGCATCACCCAAGAATTGTCGAACGGCTCCCATCTTCATAGGACCCCTCCAGATCACTGGTGTGTCGCTATCTTGAAGTAAAAACGCCATACTAACAACCTTAGTGTTCAAAGGGCCGTCAACCGGGTAGAACTTCTTTGCGTCGGGGTCTACGCGAGGTCTAACTTCGGGACTAATGCCTAACATCTTATTCACGTTTGGTCCTGTAATATCTACATCCAGAATGCCTACACGTAATCCTACGCTTGCCAAACTCATTGCTAGATTTACGGATACAGTAGTTTTGCCGACGCCTCCTTTCCCGGAGATCACGACGATTTTGTGTTTTATTTTAGCCATATTATTCCGAATGCTTACCATTCTCTCGTCCATCGCTTCTTGTTTTCCGTCGCTTACCATCTTCTTTAAATCAATATCAGGTGTTTCATCTTCTCCCATTTTTAAATATCAACCACTTTATTTGACTTTTTAAATTTATTTTTCTTTACTATTTTATTATATTTTAAAGATACATTATAATATCCTTTAATCTATCGCTAATATTTTGAAAATCCTTTAAAACATTAGATTATAATTCTATAGGTTTCATTCATGTTTTTATTATAATTCAAAACAATTTAGTGAATGATTATCCATTTTTTAAATTTCTTAATTAAAAATTAAGATAAAACAAGACAATTTTAGATAGTACAGTACTTAAGACAAGTTTTTGTTATAATTAGGAAGAAACAAGTTACATATCAGAAACCTGTTAATTTAGGGTGCTAATGATTTATAAATATCTATCGCCAATCTCCTAAAAGCGTTATCAATTCCAGTATTATTTTTAGCACTTGTTTCGAAGTATTCTGAAACACTCAATTCTTTTTTAATAAGTAAAACATCTTCAAGGTTTATTACTCGATCTTCTTCGTTAATTAAATCTAATTTGTTTCCAATTAAAACGCTAGAGAATCCCTCTTCTAAATCTTTATCAATTTCACTTTTCCACTCAATTAAATTGTTAAAAGTACTTTTTCTCGTCAAATCAAAAGTGTAAATAATTCCCCTAGCTCCATTATAAAAATTACGACGGACTGATGCAAAATAGTCTTGTCCGCCAAGGTCCCAAATCTGAAATTTAATACTTATATCAAATTCTTTTAAAATGATATCTTTTATAAAGAAATTTGTTCCAATGGTCAGTTGAGTATCTTCCATGAACTTTCCATCAACATACTGGTGAAGAATTGTAGTTTTTCCAACTGCTCCATCACCAACTATGCAAATTTTATACATCATTTTTTTTAAAGAAACCATAGAATTTTCTCACTTGAAGGTAAGACTAAACCTTTAATATAATTTAAGTTATTTAAGAACTAATAACAATAATATATATAATTTAATCTATACTTTTAATAATTTCATTTATAGTTAGAAACTACAATTAAGCTTATTTTACTTATTAAAAGTAAACTTTTATAGAAATGAATCAAAATATAATTCGAGTTAATTAAAAGTTTTTAAAAAAAGGTAATAACAGAATGGAAATAATTACAGTACCGAGTTATCGAGAAGGAGGATTAAACGAAATTTTCCACCTCAAATTTGGTAGATGTGACAGCTTTACTTTTATAACCGTAGATAATAATGAAATTACACAAGTTAAAGTAATCAAAAATTTTGCGGCTGACGAACAAGGAGGTGCTGGTACGCAATCAGCTAAATTAGTTAAAAGTAATGGCGGCGATAAGTTAATTGTTAGCAGACTGGGGCCAAACGCTTCCAAAGTATTAAGTTCCTTGGATATTAAAACATTTCAAGGACCTGATCAAGAAATTACAATTAAAGAATTAATTAATCTTTACCTAGCTGGGAAATTAAATATGACCAAATCAGCAGAGCTCATAAAAGGTGCTGAAATGGGACAAAGATAAAAAACTATGATGTTATAAATCATATTTTTAGAAAATGAAGCTTAAAATAAGGTAATCTTAAGTAAATTTAACCGTTTCTTAACTTCTTGTTATTATTATCTTAAAATCAATTCTATTTTTAAACACAATGCTTATAAATTATATCTATTTAGAGGAAATTAAATAGAATAATCATTCATAAAACTTTAAATTCTATCAAGAATTAGTTTAATCATACTTTAAAAGGTGAATTATAAAAAATGGTAATAGTTGGTATTCCTACATTTGGAAATTTAGGCTTGAAAGAAGTTATGAATAATCGTTTTGGAAGGTGTGCAAGCTTCACATTTGTTACAATTGAGAATAACGAAATAGTAGGAGTTAAAACCGTCGCAAACGATGCGGCAGGTGCGATGGGTGGTGCAGGAATTCAAGCTGCTCAAATTATCGGTAATAACGGAGCCACAGAGGTCATTGTAGGCAATTTAGGTCCTAACGCGTCGAATTCTTTAAGCGCTTTAAATATTAAAATTTATCAATCACAAGGTGGAACTGTGAAAGAATTAATAGATTTGCTTTTAGGTGGTAAATTGCAAGTTCTTGCGACTTCAAACGTTGGAGCTCACGCAGGCATGGGTGGAGGCGGAGGTCGAGGTGGCGGCATGGGTGGTGGTCGAGGAATGGGCGGTGGCGGTGGCGGTCGAGGAAGACAATTTTAACTAACTAATAATATTAATTTAAATTACTTATTTATAAAAAGCAAGGCTAAAAATGGTCGAACCAAAAATCATTTGTGTTACAGGTGGCAAGGGCGGGACGGGAAAAACGCTGGTTGCCGTGAATTTAGCAATATTATTTAAGAATAAGGGTTTTAAAGTACTTCTTATCGACGGAGATGTTGAGAACCCGAATACTTATTTATTATTAAACGCAAAGCTTAAGAATAAAACGGAAGTTCTTTATTTCCTACCAAAAATAATAGAAGATAAATGTACTAAGTGTGGATTGTGCGCAGAGAATTGTGAAACACACGCACTCTTATACATCAAAGATTCCTATCCAATTCCAATATCGACAGTTTGCTCAGGTTGCAAATTATGTTATAAGATTTGTCCGACTAATGCAATTGAACCTGATTTAAAAGTTATTGGATGGACTTATACGGCCTCCGCATTTAACATAGATCTTTTTCTAGGCGAATTAAAACCAGCCGAAGCGCGCTCAGCTGTAATTGTAAATAAATTGATGGAAAATTTAGAAAATGTTATAAAAACAGAGCCAGAAAAATACGACATCGTTATATTGGATACTGCGCCTGGAGCCCATTGCGACGTAGAAGAATTAATTGGTGGGGCTGATCTTGTCATACCAGTTACAGAACCTACGAGATTCGGAAAGCTTGATTTGTTAAGAATTATAGAATTGATTGATTTATTGAAGAAAGAACACAAGGCTATTGTGAATCGATCGTCGTTGTTAGGTTACAAAGATAAATTTTTAAAAGAATTAGAAGAAATTGGTATAGAAATTTTAGGCGACATTCCTTTAGACGAAGAAATTGTGAGCTCCTATTGTCAAGGTATTCCGTTAATGGAAGAAAAAAGCAAATTTGATAGGGATGGAGCTGGCTACAAATCGTTTGAAATAATTTTTGAGAACCTAATAAAATGGGGTGAAATTTCAAAGTGAATAGAAAAAAGATTGCTGTGATTTCTGGAAAGGGAGGTGTTGGGAAAACATCGCTCGTAGCTTCTCTAGCAAGCATAGCGCATAAAGATCAGGACATTAATCTTATTATATTAGATTGCGATGTGGATGCCCCTAATTTAGCCTTAATACTACCACCGAAATCTAAGGAAGACATACTAACTCAAGACACGTTTACTACAAAAAAGGCCACATTCTTAGAGGAAAAATGCGTGAATTGCAAACAATGTTATGACGACCATTTTTGCGAATTTAACGCGTTAAATTGGGATGAGGACAATAACATTCCTGTTATCGACTATTTAGCGTGTGAGGGATGTGGAGCGTGTAAAGTTTTATGTCCTGAGGATGCATTTGAAATTAATTCAGTTAAAAGCGGAGAAATAATAAAATATGAAACAGATGCGGGATTTCCTCTAATTTACGGCAAAACTAAGCTAGGAAGCACCACTTCGGGATTATTAGTTTCAGAAGTTAAGCGGCACGCTACAAACCTCAAAGAGTTCGACGACGCAAATCTTATTTTAATTGATGGACCTCCAGGAATAGGTTGTCCCGTAATTGCTACAGTTTCAGGTCTAGACTATATAGTTGCAATAACAGAGCCAACTCCCTCAGGATTGCACGATATGAAACGAGCAATTGAGATGGTTAACCAGTTTAACATTCCTTTCGGGATTGTGATTAACAAAGCAGATTTAAAAAGCGCGAGTCAAAAGCAATTAAATAAATACATTGATAAAGCAGGTTTTGATATTTTAGGTAGAATTAATTTTGATTTATCTATTCCTAGAGCTATGTCTTACGCAGAACCTGTCGTAGATTATGCCCCGGAGTCAGCAGCCAGTCAAGCAATTAACAAGATATATGCAAGATTAAAACTTATTCTCTCAAAATTATGACAATAGATTC
>JABCSY010000081.1 GCA_018238625.1 Promethearchaeota archaeon | reverse complement strand
TCTCCTGTTACAAAAAAAGGACGGCTTATATTCGATATTGGGTGTGGACTACTTACAGTCGTGATCCGCACATGGGGAGGTTATCCCGAAGGCGTCTCATATTCAATTCTTATCATGAATATTGCCACTCCTCTTATTGATAAGTTAACCCCGCAAAAACCCTTTGGGTATCGAAAGAAATCCAATAAGTAATGGTAAATCACTTTATAGAACAAATGTTTGGAACTTCTATTTAACTCTTTTTGGAATTTGTTGCTTCATTTCTGTAATCTCATTATACTTTATTCTAAAACAAAGAATGGGTAAAATTTCAAGAAATTATAAGTGTTTTAATGCCTGGTAAGAAGAAATCATAGAGTTATTGAAAGATTGTAGATTATAGTATTAATGCAATAACAATATTTAAATATAATACACTAAAAGAAGCAAAATTTGCCAAAGTTGAAATTAGAATTGTCTTTTTTAATGATAAAGTCATCTGTATTGATTTTTTATTTACAAGTTTCTGAAATTCTAAACGATACAATAACCATTCAATTAACATCATTATTATTTCAATTACAATTATATACAACACAAAAAGTTCTAAAAAAAATATTAAAATAAAATAAGCAATCGTGTAGGTAGGAGGAAATATAACAAGATTAACTAATATAACAGATAAAAATAACTCCTTTTTAACGTTATAGTGAGATCTAAGAAAAACATAAACTATACAAAATTCAACGATGACATTTATAAGAACCGCACCCATTAAATTCATAATTATAAAAATTGGGATTTCTTCATATCGTATTCCTTTAAAAGCTCGTATATTTGGTATAAAAATGAAGGTAAGTGTTAAAAAGATGATAATGATATAAAAATAATTTTTGAATCTCACATTGAATTTTTAGGAAAGAAAAACTTATAAGTGTTTGGCAGGTTAGGAACTTTATTATCTTTAAATTTTTCCTTTTACTTAATTACAATAAACTCATCAAGCTAATACTTGATGAAATAATTGATTTTAAGCTAATTCCCAAAAGGAAACAAAATATAATGATCTGAAATTTCTTTATAGGAATTTTAGGGGTAATCTTATGACCAAGTTTAGTCCCGAGGAATATAATTGGAAAAGCGAATAAAAATACTAATAGTAGTTCGCTTGGGAACAATCCTTCAACTAAATAAAATGGAATTCTTGAAACGGAAAGTACTGTTCCAATAGCAGCAAAATTTCCGATAAAACTTTCTTTATAGTGCCCCGTTTTTTCTAATAAAGCTACATTAATGGGTCCTGCCGCGCCAATTAAACCAGTTAACAAGCCATAAGAGAATCCCCCGAACAAAATTAGGGGAGAAGTCGTGTTTAATTCCTTTTCCATTTCAATTTGAGATTGCCTCTTAATGTAATTAACGAGTTTTAAAGAAGAATATATCAGAATAAAAACGCCTAAAATTAACTCGATCCATTCCAATCGAATACTTATAATTAAGTAAGTACCTAGAATTGTAGCGGGAATGCCTAGCGATACAATTCGGAGAAAATAACCCCTATCTAAAAATTCTTTATATTTAATATAATTGAGTAAAGCGGGAAATGTGCCCCAAATATTTACTAATATTACCGCATCCTTAATTCCTATTATTGGAGCTAAAATAGGGATTAATATCAACGCGTCGCCGAACCCTATAATCCCATAGACTGTACTCGAGAAGAAAATTGCTATTAGTGATATAAGTATAATCATAAATCTTTAATCTCTATCCATTAATTTTTTTTTGAGGGTCCTTTATTTTCCCAAAAAGCATTTCTTTATTCTTTTCTACAAATTTCCATCCAAACCCAGAAAGTTCGCTTAAGGGGCCTTTAATTCCTTTTGGATTTCCTGTCCGAGTAAATGTGATTTCTGTTTGTTGAATTGCCTTTAACACGCGATAGGGCGTTTTGTATTTATCTACTAAAGATTTAGCCTTTTTCGGACCGATATCTACGAATCCTTCCACAATAAATGTTCTTCTTTCTTCAATGCTCATACTTTTTGGTGCCTTTCGGGAGAGAATGGACGTTCCGTCCTTTATTTGTTCGCGATAAGCAATTCTTTCGATTACAATCGCCGTATCATCCAAATTACGAGTGGGAATTACAGATATTCCTAATTTATAAGCGATTTTAGAAAGCGCTCCGTAAATAGAGGCAATTTTCATTCCAGTATTTTTAAACACATTATCATTTAAACCCTCTAAAATTAATATAGGCGTTGTGTAGGTTTCCTTTAAGCGAAAACACTGTTCAAATAAACGATTATCCATAATAGAAGCAACGAAATCAAACCCTTCTTTTCTTTCAATTGCTACATCTTCAGAAATCACTATATCCGCAATATCTAATTGTTTAGTTTCGAACTCGATATTAGGGTACTTCTCTTCTAATAGTTTTATTAACTTCCTTTCTCTATTATCAATAATGACCTTGAGGTCGGTGGTTTGATTCATTTTTATTTTTCGTGGTAATCGAATTTGTAATTGTTATTTTAAAATCAATTATGTTAATTAAAATAATCTAAGCTATAAAAATAAAAAATTGTAGTATTGCTATTAAAAGTTAAATGATATGTTTTTGTTCTATTTTTGAGGTTCTAGATTAACATTGCGCTTTAGATAATTTGTAATTTCTTTTATATTGTATAATTTGTTATTTAATAAAACAAAAATGATAATTAGAATCCCTGCTATCTCTGTTAAATAAACTACGGGATTGTTAAATAATGTATAAAGCCATAATCCGAGAGGATCCTCAATTATAATAAATTCATACATGATAAATGGATAAAAAAGTGGTACTTCTGGTAGATCTAAAATTAAGTGAACAATCATTCCCACTAAAAATGGTATTGATATAGGTTTTCTTCTTTTTGTAATAAAGTGTAAAATAACAAAACTAATTATAATAAACAAAATTGTGTGTGAGATCCCCCTCCCTGAACCTAAATTTGTAAAGAGTAGAAATTTGTCAATAATATCTGGAAATAACGAGCCAATTATTAACGCAAATCTATTAAATTCAAATCTCTTCTTAACCAGTGGTAATTCAAAGAGAATTAACGGAACAGCAATGTGAAAAATCGGAAACATATTTATCGTCTCGTTTAAATTCCGTATAAAAACCGAAAAAAGTTAAGTATTTCTGGCAAGTAGAAAAGTAATATCAAAATTATTACAAATTCAATTGAAACTTTTGTCGCTCTCTTTATTAAATAAGGGTAAGAAACTATTTTATCTTGTTTCATAATTTTCTTTAACTCGTCTATTTAATTTGGTATTCTTTTAGAACTTCTTCTACGGTGTAGTCATGATGTACAATTTTAGATAGAGCTTTAACAATTTTTGTTGGATCCTCCGCTTGAAAAACATTTCTTCCAAACGCAACTCCTTTACCTCCTGCTTGGATAGAATCGTAAACTAGCTGGAACAAATCTTGAATCGTATCAGTTTTTGGACCGCCAGCTATAATAACTGGAACATGAACGCTTTTTACGATATATTTAAAAGAGTCAATATCTCCCGTGTAATTTGTTTTAACTATATCTGCCCCTAATTCAGCACCAGCTCTTACAGCAATATTAACTACTTCAGGAGCATTCTCATCTTTTATTTTTTTACCTCTAGGATACATCATAGCGATTAGGGGTAAGCCCCATTCTCTTGATGACTCGACGACACTATGAGCGTCTCGAAGCATTTCTGGTTCCTCATCAGCCCCTATATTAATATGAATTGAAACTCCATCTGCACCCATTTTCAAGGCTCGCTCTACGGAACACACCAATACTTTTCTATCAGGGTCTGGAGTTAAACTTGTTGCTCCCGAAAGGTGAATAATTAACCCTATATCTTGCCCGTACTGCCTATGCCCCGCCCCAACCATACCTGAATGCATTAAAACCGCGTTTGCGCCACCTATTGCCACCTTATCGACAATATCGGCCAAATTTTCTAATCCTTTAATCGTTCCAACAGTGAGACCATGGTCCATTGGTACAATTATCGTTCTTTTGCTTTTTCGATCGAACAAACGTTCAATTCTAATGCCCTTTCCAAGACTCAATCTTATTTCACAATTTTTTAATTCTAATCAAATTATTGCTAATAAATGAGAGTAGAAATATAATATTATATTATTATGATTTGTAACTTAAAAGATTAGAATAAAAAAATAATGTTATATTTCTTTTTCAATTGATTTAATATAAGTTTTAATTTGGTTCTGGATTATTTCAGGTTTAATTGTGCTTTGATTGGCCAGTTTATGTCTGAGCTCTAATTTTTCTCTATGTAAAGTATTCATTGTGCAAAACGGTATTTGAAGAACCTTGCTAGGGTCATCTGGATCAATCACTCCATAATGTACAATGCAGTTTTTAACTCGATCTAAATCAAAATTATAAACATCTTGAAAATGCATGGATGATATTAACAAGTTTTTTGAAAGTAAAAAGTTACTTGCTGAATTTAAGTTAGGCGATAAAATTAGCCTAGTAAATGATTGAAAAATTTTGCTAGTTAAGATTTGTGATGGATTTTTAATATATTTTAAAGCACCTGCGAAGAAATATGACTTCATTATCTGTCTATACCCTAAGTTAGTCATATCATTGAAGAAATCACCAATCCTGCTTGCTACACCACCATAATTCTCTAGATTAATGCCCTTTAAAAAGTCTGTTGGTTTTGGGATTTCTCTATTACGAACCATGTCCCATACTTGATTTGCCCATATAACTAACCCCTCGGCATCAAAATATGTCTCTAGGGCTTTCCATTCATTGTTATCATCAATTGTTACAATAGTACCGAAGCCACAGTCTGGATGGGTTGTCATTGAAAAAGAAGGTACGTCGTCGAACCAAGCTAGTAATCTAGTGAATTTGGAAGATGTAGCAATTGGATAAAACTTTTTAATTGCGTTATTAGTTATTTTATTAATAGCTATCTTTAAATCAGATGTAGTATATCTCAATTCCATTAGTTCTTCGTAATTAATTCGACCACATAATGAAACGGGTTGAAAAACGATGCCCGCAACTACATCATTATTTTGCTTAGCGAATTCTAAAATGTTTTCAATTTGATCGTCATTTACGCCCTTAGCAATAGTTGGAACCAAAATAACACCTTTTAACCCGACTGTGCGGCAATTTTTAATGACCCTTTGTTTTATGGGCCATAAATTAACGCCTCTCATTTTTTTCCAAACCTCTGGAGCATCAGTAGCGTCAAATTGCAAATAAATAGCATCTATTCCAGATTCCTTTAATTCTCTACAATATTCAACTGATTTACTCATTCTGACACCATTAGTTGATACCATAACTTCTATAAATCCTAATTTTTTTGCTTTACGGGTGATATCATGTAGATCATTTCTTAATGTTGGTTCCCCCCCTGCATATTGTAGCAAAATAGGAGGGACAGGCTTGATAGATCTGAAATGCTTTAGAATTTGAACAATTTCAGCGAAAGTAGGTTCTACAACATAACCTTTAGCACTAGCATTAGCGAAACATATTGGGCAAGTTAAATTACATCGATTTGTAGGATCAATTACGGCAATACAAGGTGCCGATTGGTGATTCTCGCAAAGTCCACAATCATATGGGCAGCCATTAATGATTTCTCTAATGCCAGATGATACTTCAGTAGATTTTGAAGAGTTATCTATAGTTGATCCAATTTCATTAGTGAAACTCTGGTTCCATTTGTATTCCTCTGGGCTAACCGAAATTTTATCTTTAAAATCTCCATGCTCCTCACAATGCTTTCGCATCATAACCCAATCCGTGTTTGTATCAACATAAATCTCGGCAGGAATTGGTTGTAGGCATTCTGGACAAATACTTGTTGTATTTCTAATTATTTCTTCAATCATGATTTTTAATTCCTAATTATATGGCTGTGTTTTCTTTCTTATATTTATTTATCCCAAAATATAAACCTATTAAAACAGCTAATAAGATTATCGATATTAGATCAATATAAAAGAAATCTAAAATTAAAGAGTAGTTATCAAAAAATCAGAAGTAAAGAAAATATCTTTTTTTTTTCGAAAAAAATAATAAATAAAACTTTTCATACTTATATTTGGATTTAAATTACCAAGGTCTTCTTATTGTAGTAGCTCTACTCATTTCAGATTTGTTTGGATGATCTAAATTGTAATGGATTCCCCTGCTCTCCTTCCTGCTTATTCCACTCACTATTATTATTTTTGCGACAGTAGCCAAATTTCTAAGTTCAACAAGATTTTTTTCTATTTTAAAATCCCAATAATATTGATTGATCTCGTCCAGAAGCATATTAATTCTTTTTTTAGCTCTTTGAAGACGCTTATCCGTTCGGACAATTCCAACGTAATTCCACATGAATCTTCTTATTTCGTCCCAATTCTGTGTTATTATAACCGCTTCTGTAGAGGGTACGGCATGACCAGGTTCCCATTCTTTAAATACGGTGATTTTCAGATCTTTCGACTTTTTTGCAAGTGTTTTAGCACATTCATACGCGCATACTAATCCTTCTAATAAAGAATTACTTGCTAATCGATTAGCTCCATGTAATCCCGTACAAGATGATTCTCCAATTGTGTAGAGGTTTTTAACTTTTGTAGAACCATTTACTTTGACAAGCACGCCTCCACAACTATAATGAGCCGCTGGGACAACGGGTATTGGGTCTTTAGTAATGTCGATATTAAACAATTTACATTGTTCGTAAACACCTGGAAAATGACTTTTAATAAAGTCGGGACTTCTATACGATGCAAAATCTAATACTACGTGGTCATCTCCAGTTCGTTTAAGTTCTCTATCAATTGCCCGTGATACAATATCTCGTGGTGCTAATTCCTTTAAAGGATGATATTTTTCCATAAATTCATCGCCTTTAATATCTTTTAAAACAGCACCTTCACCTCTCATGGCTTCTGTTATCAAGAACGATTTAGCAAATGGGTGATAAAGGCAAGTTGGATGAAATTGATAAAACTCCATATTAGCAATTATCGCTCCAGCACGATATGCCATTGCAATCCCATCTCCAGAAGCGACATCTGGATTTGTGGTATAAAGATAAATTTTACCGGCACCACCAGTTGCTAATATTGTAGATTTAGCAGAAATATTGTAAATCTCTTCGCTCTCTTGATCCAATACGTAAGCGCCATCACATCTAAAATTATTACAGAATAAATTGATCGCACACCAATTTTCTTTAATTTGAAGATTTGGAATTTTTTTTACTCTTTCGATAAGCTTAAGCTCTATATTCTGCCCTGTTAAATCATTTACGTGAAGAACTCTTCTTTCAGAGTGACCACCTTCTTTTCCAAGATCATATTCCCCCTCGTTATTCCTTGAGAATTCAACTCCCATCTCAATTAATTGATCAATTCTTTCAGGCGCTTTTGATACAATTAACCTTACAACCTCTTCATCACAAAGCCCATCCCCTGCGATCAATGTGTCTTGAATGTGTTTCTCAAAATTATCATTCTTGCCCCGCACGCATGCGATTCCACCTTGGGCATAAAAAGTGTTGCATTCTGATAATTTTTCTTTGGTAATTAATAATATATCCTCCTCAGGAACCATATCTGCTAAGTTAATGGCTAAAGATAGGCCAGAAATGCCTCCTCCGATTATCAAGAACCCCGTTTTAAGTTTTAGCGAAATATTTTTTCAAACCCCATGTTTTTACCAAAATATCTTAAAATAGCAAAATGAAATTATTTTTATATATCTTTTTGAACGGAAGGTTATTTTTAATTTTCCTTCATGGAATTAAAATTTTATTCTATTAAATTTTTTAACTATGAAACAGCAATAGAATACGGATATAACCCTACACCCTCTATCCCATCAACCAATACGGCATTTGGGATTACCTTCTTAATTATATTATACCCCGCGTTGACATCGGCGTTTAAGATAATTCCTTTCTTACTTCGAAATAGCCCTCTGTTAATTCTCTTTCCGGCATAATTTTTGTGTTTTTGAATGGATTCGTTATCTAAAAAACTGCATTTAGAAGTGTAAGATTCCTTTTCTAAGATAACATCGATTCCTACTAATTTGGCTTTGTATTGAATTTGAAAAATCAATTTGAAATAAGGAAGTTGAACAAATTTTTGGTTATTTATACGACCCATGTTTACTTCTTGTTTCCAGAATTGATTATACCCGATAATTATCGTTCCAAGATTATTATAGACACAATAATTAATAATTCTTCTTGAAATTTTGTGAAATTGGTCGTTAATTTTGTTATTTCGCTTTTTAGTTAGCTTCTGAATTCTTCTCGTTTCAAACGCGATCCCACTCTTATCTTTAACGCTTTTATACCTTGCTAATTGTTTGTTGTAGAATTGATTAGTGGACTTCGCAATACCGCCTTTAATAATTGCAGGTTGTAGTCCGACATTATTTACCATAGTTACGATATTGGCTAAGCCTAAATCAATCCCTAAAATTCTTTTTTTATCTAACTTTAGATTTTTTACATCTTCCTCGTATATAATCTCTACAATGTAATATAATCCCTTAGGAACGAGCCTTACCTGACGCAATTGACTTTTAATGCGCGTTTTTATTTGAGATATGGCTACTTTTTCAGGAAAATATAAATAACCCTCCTTGATTCGACATTGTTGATTAGTGAAAATAAGTAAGAATTCTCCGTTCTTCTTCTTATACTTTGGAGGTTTAGGGCGATTTTGATAATTTCTTGGTTGTACCTTCCAATTTTTAAGGGAATTAAAAAACGATTTCCAATTCTTATCAATTAACCTTAATATCTGTTGAGCTGTTTGCGAGGGAAGTTTCTTGTAAGCCTCTTTATCTTTTAATATATACCACAAATCGTAATATCTTAACCAGTTTCCTAAATAAAACAATTCTTGCCTCACGTAATAATTTGCCACATTATAGAGATTTTTGGATAAATGGCATAAGCACGAGAGGTTTGCTGTCTTTTTTATCTGGATTTGTTCGGTAAGTCTCATTCCTATGTGTTTCAATAGACATTTACACTTAAAATAAAGGAGAGGGTGTAAATTTACAGATAATTTAAAGGGATTTTAAGGAATTGATAAATGAAGGGAAGTTAAAATTAATCGAACAGAATAATAATTTTTTTTTGGTTGTCTACATTTTTTGGTTTAGATTATGCCTAAAATTAAAAACATCCTTTTTTTATGTAGTGGTAATACCTGCAGGTCACCATTTGCTGAATATTATGCAAAATGGTTGCAACAAACGATATATAAAGACGAATTAAAAAATATAGCGTTTGATTCGGCAGGAATATATCACTATTATGAGCAACCTCAAGATGGCACGCTTAAATATCTTAAATCTAAAGGTGTTGAAATGGACGATTTTCAAGCCAAGGATGTCGATGATGTATTGATAATCAATCAAGACCTTATTCTATGTTTTGAAGAGAAATATCATGTTCGAAAACTGAAAAGAAAATTTAAGCATTTAAAGGATCTGGATGAAAAGGTCTTTTTACTATTAGAATTTGCTGGTGAAATTGAAAATATAGAAATAGAAGATCCTTTCTATTTGGAGGAAAATGAATATAATAAAGTTCTTAAAAGAATCGAAGATGCAATAATTAAATCCATTGATAAAATTATCGAACTAAATAAAAAATGACATTTATGCCCCAAATAAAGCAGAATATTTCTGATTGAAGTATTTTTCAACTAAATACTTAGTATCTTCAAAGGGGGACACATTTCCAGCAAACTTTTTAAGATACTTCCCGAACTTTACTTCAAAATCTTTTGAAAACTCATCAAGTTTCTTTAATAACACTGGTAAATCTATTTTTGTTATTAAGCAGGCAATATGGTATTTTCCAAAAGAGAATAGAAGATCATAACCTTCCTTGTCAATTTTCCTTAGCTGTTTTTTGCTTTGAGTAATTTCAGAAATGATTGCTACAACGCCTGTCAATGCACCAGAAATAATATCTTCATCCATCTCTCTCTTCTTCTCTTTTTCTTCCCCTTGGGCACTTTTCTTGAAATTATGATTGTAAAGCCCAACCCCACTAACGCTAAAAACATAAAGATTTATTATTGCTGATGACCAATTTTTTTCTTTAGAAATTAAAATTTCTTTCATTGCCATCATCCATACAAGTAAAATTACCAGTAAAAAGGAGTTCAACCTATTTGGAAAATCTGGAATAATAATATTTAATTCAGGATATAATAAATATAAAAGGTTTAATGTGCGACTGAAGAAAAATCCAAAAATGACACCAAAAAATACTAAAGAAATGAAAAGTCCATTAATCCGACCCCTATATCTTAAATTCTCTCTTTCAGTCGAAAAATCTCCGGAGATCGTGAAGATGGCTAATAGTAGTGGTGCTAACGAAAAAGCATAATGTATTGAAAGGAAAACTTCGCGAGGTAATCCAAAAATAGTTGGCGATTCTATATATGAACCATAAGTGATAAGAAAAAATGAAAGAAGAAGTATACCTAGGACAATTGATATTTTTCTCCCGATGTTATCTAAAAAGTAGCCAGCAGCTACAAGGTAGAGTATAGTTGCTATTGAAAAAATAATTAAATTTATCTGAAGCGTAAATCTTGCTACTAAATCACCCAAAATAAAACTTAAAACGAAGAAACTAGAAGAATACCTAAAAAAATGTTTTTCAAATATTATTTCCTTAAATTTGGTTGTTGATTCTAAGCGTTCTTCGTTTTCTAAATATTGATTTTTTTTTGAAATTTTATAAATAAAAAATAAAATAATAGCCATAAATACAAAAAAAAAATTGTATAAAAGATCAAAATAAGTGAAAAATATGCTAATTACGCTTGATCCGATGCAAAGGATTAATAAGTATGCAGTTATACGCCCTCTATTTAATATCGTTGTGTTATGAATTAATGTAGAAAACCACAGAGAAGTTAATTGAGTTAATCCAAGTATAACAATCAATATTCCAAAATGATCAAAGAAAGTGTTTTTAAAAGTACTTAAAAATAGACCAACTATGCACACAATGAATATAATGTTAAAATTCTTAGTTTTATTCTTTATTCGGTCGACTAAATATCCTGATATAATAAAACCAAATGCTATTATAAAGAGGGCTAGGATTATTTCAAATTCTAACATAACATTTATTTCATTTAGTAAGACATATCTGAGTACAGTTACTTCCACCATTAAAATTAATGCAAATAGCGTTAAAAATAAATAAAAAAATGAATCTTTAGAGATATCAACATCTCTAACGAATGTATTGATAAATCTCGCTTTGACTGATTTCTTTTTCATAATATATCAACATTAGGATTACATTGATTAAAATTTAATTGTATAGTTTATTAATTTGACTATTATGTAAATAATTTTTATTTAATTTGACTATTATGTGGATACTTTTATATAGAATTTAAGCATAATATGGATAAAATAACATTTAAATCATATTTATTGAGAGAATTTTATGAGATTTGTTTTTAAGATCACGGTAATAGGTGATGGTGGAGTAGGAAAAACCTCCCTTATTAAAAAGTATACTCAAGGAGAATTTCAAGAAGATTATATCTCTACAATCGGAGCTCAATTTTCTATTTATGAACAAAAGATAAATGGAGATGACGTTAAGCTTTTCTTCTGGGATCTAGCCGGTCAAGATGATTTCCAAATCATTCGCTCCTCGTTCTATGAGGATAGTAAAGCAGTAATAATAGTTTATTCATTAGAACGAAATGATAAGGGAAGCGAAAGCTTAAAAAACGTTATGAAATGGTATAATGAAATCAATCAGTATTGCAAAGACATTCCGATTATAATTTTTGCAAATAAAATAGATTTAGTTGGAAATATAGAAATAGATGAAAGTAATTTTGAAGAATTAAGTGAGACAGAAAATTATTTAGGAGTACACAGAACATCTGCAAAATCAGGAAATGGAGTAGATAATGGATTTAAGATGATAATAGAAAAATTATACACTATGCATAAAGAAATCTTATAAAGAGGGAAATCTATGCTAAACAGAATTGATGTAGTAGGATTTAAGAAAGTACAAGATACATATCGTAAAGATCGATCAAATTGTAAAAAATCTTTAGAAATTAATGGTAGATGGAGATTAGAAGTAGATTATGGCCCACAATTCGAAGTAAAATTAAGAACAGAAAGAGCGGGTGAAATAACAGTGCAAACAGACGAAACTATTATTCTTGGGGGTGGGGGTACTGCCGTTCATCCAGTGCACTATTGTTTAGCCGGTTTTGCTGGTTGTTTCTCTGCTGCTTTTGCCAAATGGGCAGCAATGCGAAAAATAGAATTAAAACGACTTGATATAAGAATTATTGCGGACATTGACCTAACAACTGGATTTGGGATTGAGGATGGAATTGATGCGGTGGAAAACTTTAAGTTAGAATTAACGGTGGAATGCGATGCAAATCTAAACGAATTGAACGATATCCTTGAAGACACGAAAAAACGCTGTTTTTGTATGTTTTGTATTCAGACTCCCATAACGCCCAAGATTGAAATGATAAAAGAGTTCTCGAAAAATGAACAAGAACTTATTCACTTCATCTGTCCCACATGTTTCAAGAAATCTATGCTATTTCTTGATGATAATACTCAAGTTTGTCAAGAATGTGGCACAACCGGGTATTTTGTGCGAAATCCAGAAACGCAAGAGGTCTCTCTCAAATAAAAATTCTCTAATAAATCGTTGTAATAATTAAATTAAAAATAGAACTATGTGATAAAGCATGTCAGAAGAATGGCCATATGAACCAAAAGATGAGCAATATATAAAAAACCTTGAACTAGATGTGAAAAAATTAAAGACTCAGTTATATGATACTCTTTTGAATTCAAATAAGGTTGTAGGAGAATTACAGAAACTCCAGAATCAATTAAATGCTTGTCAAATAGAAAATTCTAAATTAGAATTACAAATAGATGAGCTAAAGAAATCGTTAAAAAAATAAACAACAAATTTTATTTTGCTTGTGAAATTCGACTAGCTGATGAGTAAAGACATGAAAATCAATAAAAAAAATGGTTCATATAAAAGTTCAGAAAAAAAGATAATTAATAATTTCTCTTTTTTTACAGTTCTTCTAAGACAAGCTTTCTATTTACCAATCCTATTAATATTTGGCGTAGAAATATTAAGATTTATAACATATTTTAATTACCAATTTATTAATAGAGTTACGATTGGTTTTTTTTTATTTTTAATTGTTTTTATAACCTTTACGGATTTTACTTCATATTTCTTTATTTGGTGGGTTTCTCTCTTAATTCTTTTCTCCTGTTATGAACGTTATGTTTTTAAAAAAAAGATTGAATTCCAAAAATTAGACTGTTTCTTTTGCAAAAAGAAGGCAATTACTAAATTAATTAAGATCTTTTTGGGAATGCCTATTTTCTTTATTATTTTTAGAATTCCAATTTGTGAACAACATCTTGAATTATTAGTTGAAGACCCTAAAAAAATTCTTATTGAAGGACAGAAAATAAATAAAAGATATAGATCCATTATTCAATGGCTAAATATTTTGATAATTGTTTATGGAATAGTTAGTATCTATTCTATAGGACTCTTATATGGACCAAATGGAAAAATAATAATAATTATCCTTGTCTTTGTTCTTTTCACAATACAATTAATATTTTATATTTATCTATGTAAAAAAATGTACATAGAAACAAAGAAAAATCTAAGCAAAACTAATGAATGAATATTTTTAATAATTATAAAAAGATTTAAGATCAACCATTAAAATAAAAGAAAGCTTTTTTGGGTCAATTAATTTAAATATTTGAAAAATAATGAATGACATTTCAAAGATATTAATAATTTGTTTAGGCAATACAGCAAGATCTCCTGCTGCTGAATACTTAGCACGAGATTACGCCAAGAAATATGATGTTAATTTAACTTTTGAGAGCGCTGGTTTTATAAATGCATTTTCTTACATGCAACCCGAATCTCAAGAATATTTAAATTCAAGGGGCATCAAACACTCTGATTTTCGACCTCAAATAATCGATCGAAAATTGCTGGAAAAACAAGACTTAATTATAACGATGGAAAAGTCACATGTTATCGATATTAGAGAAAATTATCAAGGGGTTAACGACATCAGTAAAAAATTGTTTACTTTAAAAGAATTTAACGGAGAAACTGAAGATTTAGATATTATAGATCCGTATTACGCCAGTTATAAGATTTATCAGAAAATTCTTAAAATAATTGATGAGAATATTGATAACATGATTAAAAAAATAATTCGGATAAATAAAACCGAATTCTAACTACTTAGTAGGAGCAAGAATAACGAAAATAAAACGAATTCTGTTCGTATGTTACGCAAACACATATGATCTAAAAGAAATTTCATTAGATTTTGTAGGTTAGCCCATTACTTTCGATCATGCTCAATTAGGAATTATCGATTGCATTACATTAAAAGGAATTAAAATGAAAAGCTTTAGACCTGAAACTATTACTCGATCATTAATAGAAAAGTTGGAAATTATTATTACCTTCGTATTACTATAAGTTGTATATACATTGTATATACTTTCTATAAAATCAAAGATTGTTTATTTTTGTATTTTATACAAGTCAAAATACATTTTAATAGTTCTTCTCTTTATTTTCTCGTTATTTGCTAAATTTTTAATGATCCTTTTTCCAAGAGGTATATCTACAAATTTAAAGCCCATATTCAAATAAAAGTTTATCGTCTCTGGTTTTGTCAATGAATCAACAAATACACATCGACATCCGATTTCTTTTGAGAATTTTAAAGCAATATTCATTACTTTTTTTATTAAGTCCGAACCAAATTTCTTTCTTCGAAATCTTTCATCAATAGCAAACATTCCTAATAAAATACCTGGAACATATCTAGTGATTTTCTCAATTTCTAAAGACTCTTCCCATCGAATTGTAGAACTTGAGAGAGAAAAAAACCCCATTACATCGGGAGTCTCAGCATCCCTTAGAATATAAACTTGAGAATAACCATATTTAATAAATTTGCTTGAATATTCATAGAAAAATCGATCCAGCTTATTAATTCCAGATTGAAATGTGAATTCTCTAAAACTAAAATCTAATTCAATTTTTTCAAAAATAAGTTTACTAGCAGTCATTTAACTAGGAATAATTTTCATTTCCTATTCTTTTGTACGATCATCAATCTCATTATGAAAATTTGAATAAAAATTAGCTAAATTTTCATCATATTCTGCTGACTCTAATTCATCTAGCAATAATTCCACAGCCTCTTTCGAATTTAAGACAAGATCATCATTATCAGAGATAATATAGAAATCTTCTGGTTCCTGTATTTCTTCAAACTTGAGTTTTTGTAGCTTATTCTCGGTTTTCATTTATATCATTTTGTTTTTTCCTTCTTATATTACTAAAAGAACTTTTAGAAATTAAATTTATTTGTAGTATACTTAAAATGTTAGAATTTTCTATAATAATAAAGAGTTTTTTTTATTTTAAGGTACTAGCCCTTTCCACTCTACCTTATAATCGATATAATCTAAATTATTTAAAGATAAATCGTTCTTAGCGATTATTTCTACTTTTTATAAATTAATAATTTAAACTTATTTAGACTGTTTTTAAATAATTACATTTTTGTATAAGCCTTCGCAGTCAGCCTATATAAATTATAGATAATGTTAAAAATAACTGATACTATTAGAAAAATTATATAAGAATATTAAGAAAGCTTTTAATGAATCAATTAACGATCAATAACACGGTTATAGAGATCTTTGTCGGAGACATGATTAATGCTGATTACGATGCAATTGCCATTCCTACAAATAGTCGGCTTTTGCCTAGTGGTACCTTAAGATGTCGAGTATTGAAAGGAGCGGGTCATACAGTACAAGTAGAATGTAATCGTATTATTAGTGAGATATCAAACGTTCCAATTGGGGATGCTGTAATTACTTCTGGCGGCAAATTAAATGCTAAATTTATTATCCATGTAAGAGCAGGTCACGATCAAAAAAAATTGATGTTAGCAATCTGGAATTCGCTAAAATTAGCAGATAAAGAAGGGATACGTTCAATAGCATATCCTCCAATATCGAAAGAAGTAATCGGATTTAACGCAAAGATATGTGCAAATATAATTATTCCAACAATTAAGAAGTTCGTTTTGGAAAGAAATAACAATTTGGGAAACATCTCAGTTTGCCTTGAATCGTTACCTGATTATAAGGATTTTGAAAATGCGTTAAATAATATAGCTGAAGTTCCTAATATTATGACATAATAGTATTTTGTTACTTAAATAAGAAATTTCTTTAGAAAATGTAAATTTATAAAACCATACTTAATCTTATAATTGAAATTAAACATTTATTTAGTTTCATGCTTAATTTATTAATTAAGAATAGTAACAAATAAAATTAATTTCGTAGAATAGTAGTTTAGGGGTTTGTTTTTTGGAAATAGATGAAATAAATGAAGATTTTTTAAATGAAATAAATAAAAATATTCAAAACGATAGTTCTAACGTTAAGTCGCTAAAAGGGTTTGAAATCATCTGTGAATCAATGGTTTATAAAATCCTTGACATTTTCGGTAAAAATAGTTTGCTTTCAATGTTGTATCAGACAGGATCAGGACCGGGAGAGATAATTGCTAATAGAATAAAAAAAGAGCATAATAAGGAGGAATTTGGAATTTTTGAAGCTTTAGAAATCTTAATGACCGAATTGAAAGAATTTTATTCGATGCAAATTAGAGAAGTTCAATTAAATTCAGAGCAAACCAGAGTAGTTATTGAAAACTTCTGCTTTTTAAGAGAGTCAAGTAAACGTAGAGAGAAACTGCAACCCGGGAAAGCGTTTTGCCGAGTTAATAAAGGTTATTTTGAAACGGCATTCCGAAAATTATTAGGAAATAAAATTAAAAAAATAGAGATTAACTTTCTTCACGACGATCCTGAAAAAAATGTGTGTGTAGAAGAACTGATTTTTTATCACAACTCTGATAAATAATAATGGAAATACAATTTCTCTTTCATCCTCTGATTGACTAATTCCTAGTTATGTCTCTCTTTGTTTCGGGATCAATTATTCGCTGAATTTTAACCTCAACCATAGGTCTTTCTTCCTTCTCTTCCGTAAGATCAATAATTTATTTTAGATCAATGATTAATTCGAATGATCTTATTGATCATTTATTTGTACTTTTTGAAAAACAAAATGTCAAAAGTTAAAAAAAAAATCGAATTAGTTTACATATTACAATCTGTTTATGAAAAATATTAAAATAAGAATATAATTAAAAATAAAAGGTTGAAAAACAAAAATGGTTGATGTTAAAAACATAGTTATTATTGGTGCTGGTCTAATGGGCCATAATGCCGGTCAAATCTTTCTAATGGGAGGATATAACGTAACATTAGTCGATATTAAAGATGAATTCGTTGATAATGGAGTTGCTAAAATAGATGAAGGGTTAAAAAAACTTGAAGCCAAAGGAAAGTTAGGGGAGGGAGTTTCTGCCGCTACTCTTATGGGAAATTTAAAGAGATCTATAGATACGGCAAGCGCAGTAAAGGACGCTGATTTTGTGTTAGAAGCTGTTGTTGAATTAATGGATATCAAAAAACAAGTTTTTAAAACTTGCGACGAAAACGCACCAGCTCATTGTATTTTAGCCACAAATACTTCTACGATGAGCATTACTGAAATTGCTACGGCAACAAATAGACCAGATAAGGTAATTGGAATGCATTTCTTTAATCCACCGATACTCATGAGATTAATTGAGATAATAGCCGGTGAAAAAAGCTCTGATGAGGCAATGGATATAGGCGTTCAAGTAGGTCAATCTTTACCTTGTTTAAGAGGAAAAAGATTTGTTCCTAAAGTATTGAAGGATAGACCTGGATTCATTGTTAACAGAATGAATGCACCAGTCCAAATTTATATGAATTGGGTATTTGATCAAGCAGCTGAAAAAGGAATTCCATGGGAACAAATTGACGGTGATGCGGGGTCTTTGATGCCAATGGGACCGTGTGAGTTAACGGATTACGTAGGGCTCGATACCATGTTCCATGTAGGTAATTATTACACAGAAACATTATCTCCTAATTTTAGGCCCGGAAAAGTTCTTACTAAGATGGTTGAAGACAAGAAACTTGGCCGTAAAACAGCTCAAGGTTTTTATGATTGGTCTAAAGGAAGACCAAAAGTCGATAAATCTCAAAAAGCAGGTCTATTTAACGTTGAAACTTCAATGGCAATTATGTTAAACGAAGGTTGCCGCTTATTAGAAGAGAAAGTTGTAACAGGCTTTAAAGTAATTGACGAAGCAAATATGGCAGGAATGAACACGCCTGGTCCATTTGCGGCCGGTAAAAAACAATTTGAGAAATGGGCTAAGATTTTAG
>JABCSY010000080.1 GCA_018238625.1 Promethearchaeota archaeon | reverse complement strand
TGAGATATTGTTAGATATGGTTTCTGAAAAATTGCGAAAAACGATAAAAATTAATAATTGATCATTGATAATTGATCATAAGAACATTATAATTTTGTAAAGTTATTAAAACTTAACAAGTGAGTTAATTGAAATGGATGTTATAGACATTAAGATTTTAGAAGAATTAAAAATGGATAGTAGAATGTCGTTTAGTGACATTAGTAAGAGTATAGGCAAAACGGAGGCAACCGTTAGAAGAAGAGTGAAAAAATTGAAAGAAGATGGAATTATCAAGCGGTTTACTATAGATTATGAGATCGACACAAAACCTAAAACTTCCGCAACCATAAAAATAGAGCCTGACTTCAAAGACATTAAGCGAATTTTGAGCGAATTAAAGGAAATTGACGAAATAACGGCTATTTGGAGGTTATCTGGAGATTGTGGCCTTCTCATGAAAGTAGATATCGCCTCTATCGAAATGTTTAATCCGTTAATTGAGGACAAAATCTCTCAGGTCGCGGGAATAAAAATAGTAGAAACTTGTTTTATAACTGATATTATCAAATAACAATCGAAAGTATAGTCTTTTTAATAATTACTAATCTTTTTTTAAGCTTAATCTAAACGAAAAATTTATCTTAGTTTTTAAGTGAAAAATAGGGAAGAAGGCAAAAAAAGGCAAAAGACATCTGAAGTTTTAAAACCTTAAACCTAACAAATTAATAATTTTCCGCAGTCACTTTTTTTTAATTATTTTGGGACGATATAACGGACATAAGGAATTAATATTTTCATTTAAATAATAATTAAAAGTTGATAGATATAATGACTAGCGATGTAAATTTTAACCCAGAAAGTTGCGTTTTATCGTGTCCATTTTCACACGTGTGTAACCTTCCCAAAGTTGAAAGTTTATGCAATTTTCCAGATTATAAACTTTGCCCTGATTACGATTCCAAGCTAAAAAGATTAAAATCCTCATCCAAAATCTTGTACTAATTAAAATCTAAACCCCTGAAACTGAGAGCTCTATAAAACTTTTTTAAAAATCAGGTAAATTCAAGGCTTAGTTTAAGCATAGATGGTCAAAATTAATATATCTACTTTTAAAAGTAACGAAATGCAAATACTAAGTAGCTAAAACCTAAGAAATGAAAAAGATTACAACTCTTTCTCTACTAATATCTCGTTCAATACGATATCAAGCTCAATGTCGGAGTCTTTTATCTTTTTAACGACTTTCCTTAAACCGTAATCGTTTAATAATAGTTCAATAATGTTTTTGTATAACCCTACTATGTTTTCCTTGCCCGCTTCGTAATAAATTTGATCATCTTTATCAACAAGGCCAATGCTTAGGATATCATACAAACCCTTAATGGACTCCTTAATATCGTGGAAATTCTTCTCGGCTTTTTCTACACTACCATTCGTAAAAATTGTTTGAGGCATTTTTTTAATCACTATGTTACAATAATAAATCTGAATATTTAAATGATTACTATTTTCGACTATTATGTGTCAATTCACGATCAGCAAATGTAGGCAAATCTAATGGTGTTGACGAATATTATAAACAAAAATAATAAAATAACAGATAAGAAAATGTTGAAAACCGAAATAAAAAAAACTTTAGGTGTGATGATAATCGAAAACATATTAAATCGATCGATGATTCTCGTCTTTTTTAAGACGATTGATCATAAAAAAAAGAAAAATGAAGAAAAAGTCAATTTTTAGAGCATCGTTTTTTCAAAAAACTATAAACTAAATAAGCTAATACTTTACATAGTTCTCTTTTTTAGAACACAAAATGTATAAAAAAAAATAATTATTGAGATTTTAATACCTTCTTGATAATTTTATCAAATAAATTCTATAGCTCTCTTATCTTTTTCATGTATAGGAGATTTAAAATAAAGATACCCATAAGAATTATTGAGAGCGTAAAAAACGCTAACTCTAAGTTCATTCCACCGATAAACCCAGCTGTTATTTGGGTGGCAAAAAAAGTAATGCCAGTAAGGCTTTCCATTATACTGCTATATTTAGATGTACATTTAGTTAGATTAAGGATCATAAAATACTTTATAGCACTTCCGTATAAAATACCCGCTAAAAGTCCAAGTATTACAAAAAGTATAATGAAAACAAAATAAATTTCATTAATACCAAAGCATACGATTATTAGAGATACTAGAATTATTGAAATTAACGATACTACCTTTAATCTTTTAATTGACCACAAACTTGCCTTATATGTAGAGAGCGTTTGAGCAAACATAGCAAAAAATGAAAGGAAATATGCACTATAAGGTTGAAATCCTAAAATTTCTGATTTTATTGGGTATATGAAATAAGCACTTCCATTTGCAAAAGAGAAACCAAACAAGATTAATATAGGAATAACTACGGGGATATAATATTTGGCTTCATCTGACTTTTTAGAATTATTTAGAACCGAATTTTTTTTGTCATTATTCGCCGACTCTTTGATAACAATATTATTGTTTAATTTTGTAGACTCTTGAAAGAAGAATATTGCAATAATTGCATCAGCTATTACTAATAATGGTGCAATATAAAAAACTAATATCATGTCATTTATGAAAAATAAAAAAAGTGCTCCAAAAAGGAGTCCAATTAATCCACCCGAATTAAATGATAGAGTTAATCTCGATAGATATTTGCTATGATCTAAAAATTGATTATCTGAAATACTTGCTTGCAAATTTGAGGCAAAGAAACCTAAAAAGAGCCCTTCTGTAAATCGTGCTATTAGAAAAACTAAAGGGTCTAAAACGAAGTAATATGTAATCTGAGTGCTACTAGTTCCGACCATAGCTAAAATTACACTCTTCTTTCGTCCAAGTTTATCAGATGCTTTATTGAATAGTAATGGTGAAAAACAGTATGCCATAATTTGAGCTGCAGATAAAAAACTAATGATTTCTATACTGATCCCTCTCTGAAAGAACAAAATGGGAATCCCAAGCATTATTAAAGAACCATTAATGGTGAAAAATAAACTAATTAATATAACAGGCCAAAAACGCCACTTTTGTGGATATTCATCACTGTTTGTTGAATTATCAGGATCTATGATTACATTATGTTTATTTTCCATTATTTATCACCTTCCTTTTTTTTTTCAACTGATTATCGGAACCAAATATTAATCCATTGCTAGTCCGGTCTATATTACCAGAAAGAAGTGTATTGGTTTTTATAAAAGCATGTTTTATTAGCCTTAATAATTCACCTGTACCCAAACTCAATATGAAAGCACCAATAGCAGTAATCAGGAATTTATAGAAAATATTTATTTGTATATCTACTGTACTATACTGAATGATAACTACCCAAACTAGATGTACTATATAGATTTTATAGGAATTTGCTGCTAATCTTGACAATACTTTTGAACGACGATTTAGATACTTTTTAAAGATTGCCATCAAAGTAATAAAAAGCAAAAAGCAATAAAGAACATGAATGATAGCGTTGTAAAACTGTAAATCAGCCTGTACAAACCCCATATCGAAAAATGCTTGAATATATATATCAAATTTAAAAAATCGAAAAGCTACGGTAGATATGATAGTTAATATTATTAGCAAAGGAGTAGCTTTCAAAAATTTCTTAGAGAGTTCTATCCTTTTAATAAATACAATTATTCCCATTATGAAATAAAGCAAATATAATATTGATCTAGTTATTTGCATTTTAATAAACTTGATATCTATAAAATAATACCAAGAACCATCTGGATATACGAGACCAGTTAAGTAGAACAATACTATAGATGTAGCTAAAAATATTATTACAAACACAATAATACTGAGTTTACTAACTCTCTTTAATTCTGATTTTTTATATGTATTTTCAATCTTTCTTTTCATTACAGCATAAACTGCTGCAAACACAATAAAGAAGAAGAATAATAAAGATAAAAACCAAAAATAAGACGGATCCATATATTGATCTGTAAAATAATAATTTAACCAAAAATCGAAAAAGGAAATATCCCATAATGGAAAATAATGAATTATAGATATATACATTATAATTGGAGCAAGGATTATTATTCCAATAAAAAATGGTAAGACTATACGTATAATTTTCTTTGTAATAAACCGTTTTACGCCATTCTTTATTGAGGGAAAGGCAAAGTAACCCGCAATAAAAAACATAATAGGCATCATAAATACATCAAGAGTAATAGAAGACCAGGTGTAAGGGAGTGTTTTCACCACATCACTAATGTACCAATCATATCCTATCACATACGGTAAATATGAATGATGAATTATAACTAATAGAACCATGAACGTACGCCAGTAGTCCAAATAATATTTTCTGTATGATGATTTTCCCATTTTTATTTGTGTTTTTTCCATTTTATTACCCTCCTATGTAGGTTTTTCTCTTATTAACCAAGTAGACAGGATAAGAATCCATGACTGGTAGGCATATATTTGGCTGATATATTGTTCCATTATTTATCACCTTCTAATTTATTTAATTATAAATATATTCCACGGGAGTTATTATTTACGGTGTTTCCAGAGATGCATTTATCAATTCTTCTTTAGAAATTCTAACGCGTCCTTGAACACTTGCTCCCTATTAGACATAGCAAGATTATGTCCATAACTTTTATAAAGAATCAATTTTGAATTTGGTATTCCTTCTGCGGTCGTGCGAACATCATCTATGGTATAACCAACATCTAATTCTCCACTCAATATCAAGGTAGGAACTTTAATTTCAGATAATCTATCCTTGAAATTCATCTCGCGATCGGCCCGTACTTCAATCAAAAAATCGTTAGGATATTTTACTTTCCTGATCATCATTTTTCCTATCAGTCTCGTGAATGATTTAATGAAAATTCCCTTTAATCTCGAGAATGCCATTAGTTCCATTAATGCTGCCATACATTTTCCATATTTTTCTTTTTGAAAATATTCAGCTGCTCTCCTCTCGATCGCGACTCCCTTTTCACTCAATCGATACGCTGCTGAGATAATGACTAATTTTCGAACAGTGTCGGGGTGATCAGCGGCTAAAAAATGAGCGATCTGTCCGCCTGTTGATACTCCAACGACATCAACTGGTCCTTTAAATTCTCTTTGTATCATTTTCGCATAATCCTCTGCCATCTTATCCATTAAATAATCATCTGGCAAGTTCGGTCTTCGGCCAACAAGATATACTGTGTAATCTTCCAGGAATAGGCTATTTGATTTTTTAAATTGATTTAACATAAATCCTGATGGTGGCTCGTGCTCGAATGATAACGCTTCAATACTGAGCAGGATTTTTGGTTCACTTCCCATTTTAGCATAAGGTAGACCATCTTCAAAAAAACCAGTTTCTACGGGGTATTTATCCTTAATTTTTTATCACCTTTATTTTTTAATTTTTTTTTTTTTTAAATTTTAGTACCAATTAAGTTAATAATAATACATATTAGGGTCAATGTTCTTGTTTAGGCCACTTCCATGCATACCAAACAATCAGTGCAGCAAACACAACGAGGGCAATTGCCAAAAATATCTCATAAATTGCCACAAGAAATGATGAGATCAAAAACATGAGACTATAACAAACAAAGAATACGCCTATAATCATGTTTACTCTGCGATTCGCTTTATCCTTCAACACCAAGGACAGGAAACCCATAACAATCGGAATCTCCATTGATATTGCAGATACCAACATCAATTCATGAGTTATTTGCACTGCTCCTTCTCCTGGGCCATATAATCGCAGCACATCTCCATAGATCGAGTTAAAAAAGAAAGCTACCCATAACGCTGAAAGCTTTATCTTCACATCTACCATAATTCTATCACCTATTTTTTAAATTTTTATTATTATATTTTCCATTTTTTTTACCATGAGCTATAGCATTCATCCTTGATAGCGCATGTTGGACAGAATTTCCGCCTGGTATAAATCATCATTACCACCATCACAACTATAAAGCCAATTAAAGATAGTAGAGCAACTATAGAAAAACTCAAAAAGAACGAAATGACTATTCCGACAATAGGGAAAAACCATATTATGATATAATTGAAACTCCCTTTTTTCCCGCAAGCTACGAATTTCTTTAAGTACGATTCTTTCCATTTATCTTTAGGCAAAAGCTTCCCAGTAGTCTTCCCTGTATTATTATCTATTGTAGTTTCCTTTACTTTGTAATAACAGTATTTACAAAGGATTAATGGCATTACCAAAAAGTTAAACACAATAGAATATATTAAATACCCCACAGCAACCCATAAATTAAGAAATATTAGTCCTAAGGTGCCAAAAGCCATCTGACCGAACTTAAAAACCACATGTTCTAATTTATAGTAGGGACACTCTTGCATTACTTCCTTATTCATATTTCCAGTTTTTTCTGATTTTATAATTTTCACCTTTTTTTCTAATTTTTTTTTAAACTAATTTTAATACAGATTTGGGCTCTATTAAGAGCATGTTCACTAAAAAAAAGAGAATTTAATTTTTAATTTTTTTATTAATTGCTTCCAATATTTTCATCTTTTTTTCAATTATTGCTTTGTTTTTTGTTTTGAGTACTTGTCGCATAAAATCCCCCAGCCAATACACCTAACACCATAGTAAGGGCAATGGCATAAAAGATAGGAAAACCTATCAATCCAACAGCTAACCAAACAACTGCTATTAATACGCCTAATAGTGCGCCAACTACTTCTTTCCAATTTTTCATTTTTTTCACACTCCAAATGTTTTTTTTTAATTTTTTTTTATAATTTTATTTGTTAGTAAAAATACAGATTGGGGCTCTAATAAGAGCATGTTCGCTAACGTGGAAAAAAATTAACAAAGAGGGTTTATAGTCATTAAATAAAAGGAAAGCTAATTTATCTTCGAATTTATAAAAGCTTAAAATAAAAAAATATCTACAAATTACACTTTTTTACACCGAAATGGATAAGAATTGAATCAAAACATTCCAAAATTTTTTCCATTTGGTTGAAATTTGAGAATGGAATTTAAATTATAATCTTCAAAATTCGCGAGCATTAAGTTATTCAGTAATTCTTCCGATTATCCCAGAAGTATAAATAATATTTCTTTAATACCAAAAAATTTAAAAATTTGATGAGAAAATTATATATCTATATAATTGATACAATTCTAGTAAGAATTATGGATGACATTGACTTAATCATTCTGAAAAAACTTTCAAAAAACTCTCGCTTGACCTACAGAGAATTAGCGGAAATGACCAATATGTCAATAAGCGCAATTCATAAACGTATAAGAAGCCTTGAAGATGGTGGGATTATCAATGCTTTTATTGCCCGACCCAGTATTATTGCATTAAAATATCTATGGGTTTTGATTTTTGGCACTTCTAATGCAAAATCGATGGATGCCGTTAGTAAAGAGTTAGGGCAACATGAAAGTATTTTTTATATTGTAATTGCAGGAGGTAAATTTCTGTATGTTGTTGGGTATTTAAGGGATATAACAGAACTTCAAGATTTTAGCGGTTATGTTTCAAGAACGGCTCATATTAGTGAGCCGACTATAGGAATTATAAATGTGCCTTACATCACAACACCAGAACCACTAACAAGTATTGATTATAAAATCTTAAAGACTTTAAATAGAGACGCAAGGAAACCTATAACAGATATTGCAGATGATGTAGGGATCTCTGCTAAAACCGTTAGAAAACGATTAGATCGAATGATTGAGAATAAGCTAGCTACATTTACCATTGAATGGTCTCCTAAAGCAGAAAATAATTTTAGTACAGTTTTTCACATAGTTTTAAAAGAAGGAACTAATATGAATTCTACAATTCAACAAATATATGACGAATATTCTCAAAATGTTGCTTATTGCCTAAGGTATAGTAATATTCCCAACTTTTTTACAATACACACATGGGCAAAAACTTCAAGTGAATCCCAGAAAATTCAAGAAAAACTACAAACTGAAGGATTCAAAGATTTAATTCCACGAATTGTATTATCTGCAAATTATTATGATTTTTGGGTCGACCAATTACTTAGAACTAAATAATTTAATATTTTCTATTCCATCCCAAATTTCAACCAAATGGAAAAAATTTTGGTATTTTTTGTGTCAATTCATATCCATTTCGGTGTAAAGAAGTGAATTTTATTGATATAATAGATTGTTTTTCAACTTGAGGTTTAATAACATTCAACATAAAAATACAGTTCTTTCTATTTAAAGACTATAAGCCTCCGTTGTTAATTTTTTTCCACGTTAGCGAACATGCTCTTATTAGAGCCCCAATCTGTATTATAATTAATAAAAAAAAATTTAAAAAAAATCAGGTGAACTAAAGTGAAACTATGGATAATATATAAGAATGGAATTGGATTCTCAAAGATTATTGCTGAGATGCTCCAGGATCGCTTGGAAGATTACGTTGATATATCTGTAGGAAATGCTAAAAAAATTGATCCTGCTTTCTTAGTTGAAGAAAAGATTGATTACTTGATAATAGGAGACATGATAAGTAAGGAAATCCCAAGTTTGGAAATTCAAAATTGGCTGCTTAAATACTGGGAAATTTCAAGAAGAAAGAATCTGATTGTTAAAGCTATTTCGGGTTTTTATATTGCTCTAGCCGATATTAAAATCGAACCGTTCTGGGTTGAATTTCTTCAAGACAATATAAACGCTGAAATAATATATCCGCCAATACTTCGTTTAAAGCTAAATAGAGCCGGATTAGCCCTAGAGAATGGAGCTCTTGAAATAGTTAAAGATTATTCTAATGATTTTATTGGATTTTTTATTGAGAACAAAAAAGAATAAAAAAGAAAAAAGAACTAAAAAGAGGTGTAAAAAAAAGTGTTAAAAACTAAAAAAAATGAAAATAAAAGCCCTGAAGTTATCATTGATCCTGATAATTCAAACTCCATTGAAGTCAAGGATTTGAGAAAGATTTACACGAGCAAGAAAGTCATTGAGGAAGTTAAGGCTGTTGATGGAATTACTTTTCAAGTAAAAAAAGGAGAGATTTTCGGACTTTTGGGACCTAATGGAGCAGGAAAAACAACTATAATAAATATTCTATCTGGTTTAATTTCACCAACAGAAGGGACTGCGGTTGTTGGGGGTCATAACGTAAAAACAGAGCTTAAAATGATTAAAGAATTGATTGGTTTATGCCCACAAAAAGCGGCAGCATTTAAATTTCTTACAGGTATAGAGAATATTGAGTTTTTCGGGAACTTACATCTGATGTCGAAAAAAGAAATAAATGAACGAGCAGAAAAACTATTAAAGTTATTAGGTTTATTTGAAGCCAGTAAGCGGAAAGTAAAAGGATATAGTGGAGGAATGTTAAGACAATTAAATTTATTAGTTGCGTTAATAAACGAGCCCAGAATTCTCTTCTTAGATGAACCAACGGTGGGAATGGACCCTCGAGTTCGACGAAAAACATGGGGTTTTATCAGTTCTTTAAAAAATCAAAATATAACCATCATATTGACAACCCATTATATCGAAGAAGCAGAAGCCCTCTGCGATAGAGTTGCGATTATTGATTATGGGAAGTTAATAGCCCTGGGATCCCCTAAAAAATTGATGGAAGAGCATAAATCTAAAAATTTAGAGGAGGTTTTTTTAAAAATTACCGGAAGAAGAATTTTGGAGGGGATTTAATAATGAAAAGACAAAGAATTCTAACAGTTTTTAGGATGGAAATGAAAAAACTGATAAGAACACCGATGTTTCTATATTTCTCGCTATTTTTTGTCGCGATGCTTGTTATAATACTTGCACTAGCGTTAGGTAGTAATTATGGATGGGGGCCTGAAAGAAGTGTTTTTGAACACATGGTTCCGGGATTATTTGCTTACTCAGGTATTCTAACAATATTTACTGTCGCGTCATCTGTTACTGGAGACCGCGATAACGGATTGCAAAGAAGAATGAATACGACTCCAATAACCTCTGGAGAAGTAATAGGAGGTCAAATGTTATCATATACTATCATACCACTCATCCAGACAGCTATAATTTTAATAACTGCGCTTCTCATAGGTTTTCGCCCAAATATTACTGTTGCTGGGATAGCATTGGTATTTGTTTTTTCGATCATTCTGAGCTTTTGCTCGGTAGGGCTTGGACTGATTACTGCTACTATTGCAAAAGATGCTAGAACTGCAGGTAGTTTAGCTTTTATCTTTATCGTGCCACAACAAATGTTTGGGTCATTCATATACATGGGCGAGGCAACAAAAGTAATTGGGTATGCTATGCCAAGTCAATATGTTACTGACGCTTTGTACCGAATTTTTTATGGAACCACTTTAACTGATGTAAATATTTGGATTGACCTTATAGTAATTGTAATTATAAGCATTATAATATATGTTATCGGGTTAAAATTATATAATAAGTATAAAAGTACCTAAACTATAATTATATGCTTAAATCTATTAATTTCTTTTTTTTTTACTCTTTTCTTTAACTTTCTATATTCTTAAAAAACAACGATCAAATAATGTAAATTTAAAAAAAGAAAACTTACACGTATTCGATTGTTGCCGGGGGTTTGGGAGTGATGTCAAAATAGATGTTTTTCGTATCTGGGATTTCAAGCAACTTGTATTTTATTTCTTCAATTAAATCTATTGGTAAATTTGTAACGCTTGCCGTCCTTGCGTCGATGGAATTGATAGATCGGATGATGACATCGTAAATTCCTTCGTGACTTTCGTAAAGCTCGTAAAGTATCCTGGCATATCCTTTTATTTGCGAAGAGAAATTTACTAATTTTTCAAAATCCCATTCGCCTTTAATCGATAAAGGGACTTCGTAAGTTCTTTGGCCGTTAATCATTCCGGTTACCTTTCTCAATAACACATCCGTAGTAGTTGCTGCAAACGCTTGAAATGGTTCTTGTTCACCCTTGTCGTTAATTATCATAGGTTTGCCAAATTTTTCGGTATAATAATCGTCGACCGTCGATTCAACAATATCGTGAACTTTTTTTTCAAATCTTAAATTTTTTGAAGTGACTGGACCAATAATACGAGCCGAGAGCGCTGGACCTGGAAAAGCTTTTCGATAAACTAATTCGTTAGGCATTTTAAAATACTTGAGAACTCTTCTTACTTCCGGTTTCGTCAGACTTGCTACGGGTTGTACCGTTGCTTCTACGTCGTATTCAATGTCCAAATTATGTTGGCTTTTAACGAATCCTCGAATATTTTTGTTTTTTAAAGAAATCTCTTCCTTTAACGACATAGTTTCTTTTAGATCTGAGATTTTGACGCCAAAGCTTTCTTCAATATCTGGTAATATGGTACCATCAGATAATAAGTCGCATTTTTCTTCTTTAATGACTTTGCTTATTGTATCTGAATAAGCGTCTTTGAATAGTTTTCTTTTTACTTCGGCATCTTCTTCTCCAAAAATTTTGGGAAGAAATTTTTCCCTGATATCTATCACCATAACTTCTGGAAATAGTTTTTTAATATTTTCTCTTTCTTCCACCCCCCTAATTATTCGCATAAGGCCATGATCGATAAAAACCGGAATTGTGTTGATGTTTGCTTCTTTAAGTAAAAGATAGGTTGCAGAACTATCTATCCCTCCAGAAAGGGCGCAAAAAACTTTTTTATCCTTCGCGTGCTTCTGTAAAAATGCTATTGCAGCCTTAACAAACTTTTCGGGTTCGCGGGGCGGATCTATTAATCGATGATTTAGCATAAAATAAATAAAGTTAATTCATAAAAAAAGCGTAATTATTAATTGGTTATGATTTGCCTAATTTTTTATTACTAGAAGCAAAAGAGAGCCCGCTCCTTTACTTTAGGTGCGGGAAGAATTTTGCGAGAAATCATTAAACCTTTTTTCTTACCAATTTTAAATATGTGAAAAATCATTTGTAAATTGTTGGTGATAAATTAGATAACCAATAATTTGTCAACAGCCTACCGTAGGGACTACGGGAAGTCAAGCGTTTGGAGAAGCCGTAAGACTCGAGCAAGTCGTTGAGCAAGCTCCGATGAATTACGAATCCGGCGCCTTTAGGCGGTGGTAATTCAAAGAAGTTATTTGATGTAATATTTGATTCGTTTTTATATTCAATTTCTAAAGAAAATTAAAGGTGTAGCGATTTGTCTGATACAATTTCCCCCGAATTAAGAGAAAAAATTGATTTAGTTGTCGAAAAAGCAATAGTAAGGTTAATCGAAAAAGCTTCAAAAGATCAATCGTTAGAGGCGTTAATAAAAACTCTAATTGTTGAAAAAATAATGAGTAGACTTAAACCATTAATGAATAGGTATGTAGCGAAAAAAATTGCTCGAAAAATAGTTGAAAGAAGAGTCAATAAAATGTGGGACAAACACAGAGATAGATTAATGGCGAAAATTAGAGCGTTGAAATAATTTTCAATTAACTTCCTTTTTCAAATACCTAACGAGTTCTTTGGTTTTTTTCAATATATCGCTGGTGATATTCTTCCGCTATAAAAAAATCTGAGACAGGTTTAATCTCCGTAACTATTGGTTTTTTATACGTTCCAGCCTTTTCAAGCTTTTGTTTTGTCAGGAGGGCGGTTTTTTTCTGCTCTTCGTTATGATAAAATATGACAGATCTATATTGAGTGCCAATATCCCATCCTTGTCGATTAAGGCTCGTTGGATCGTGGATGTTCCAAAAAATGTTTAACAATTCTTCGTAAGACACAATAGAAGGCTCGTACACAATTTCAACTACTTCAGCGTGCCCAGTTTCGCTCGAGCATACTTCATTATAGGTTGGATTTTTCATAGTTCCGCCGCTATAACCTACTCTTGTTGATATAACGCCATTACTCTTTCGAAATTTCTCTTCTATGCCCCAAAAACAGCCCGCTCCAAATGTTGCTTTCTCCATAGTTCTACTAAGGATTAAAATAAGGTTATTAAAAAACAATGGGATAATTTCTTATAAACAAAAACGACAAAACGCAAATATTTTTGAAATGGATATAGATAAAAGAAAAAATTATGAAAATATTTATTTAAGAATTACTGTTTTTGAGCTTCTAAACCTTTTAATTCGCGATGAAGTACTTTTCCCACTATGGTTTTTGGAATTTCATCAATGAATTGTACGAAACGCGGATATTTATCGCCTGCCATATTTTCTTTTGCCCAATTAATGATGTCTTGTTCGTTGATTCCCTTGTCCTTATAATCTTCCTTCAATACGATATATGCTTTAATGTTTTCGTTTCCCTTGTCATCAATTATTCCAATAACTCCGCATTCTTGAATGGCTTCGTGATAATATAAGAGATCCTCTACTTCTGTGGGGTAAACTGAATGTCCCTTATATTTGATCAAGTTCTTTAACCTATCTTTTATGATAAAATATCCGTCTTCGTCCATTAAAGCTAAATCTCCCGTCCATAACCAACCGTCTTTAATCGTATTTTTAGTTTCCTCTTCACGTTTATAGTACCCCATCATCATTTGCGGTCCTCTTACTACTATTTCCCCTACCTCTCCGATCCCTAGCGTGTTGCCTTCAACATCACATATTTTTACATCCGTGTTTGGAAACGGCATTCCAATTGTGCCAGGTTTCAATTTACCTTCGAATGGGTTTGCTGTAACAGCTGGAGACATTTCAGTTAAGCCGTATGCTTCTCGAAGCTTTGATCCTGTAAGTTCTTCAAATGTTTTTCTCACATCGTCTGGAAGCGGTCCTGCTGAGCTCAAGCAATACTTTATGCTAGACAAGTCATGATTTTGAATTCCTTCATAAATGTTTAAATTGTTGTAAATAGCAGCGACTCCTGGAAAGACGGTAACTTTAGTCGCTTCGATGACTTCGATAACTTCGTGAGCCTCTCTGGGGTTAAATACGCACGCTAATTTCCACCCGTTATGGATGCACATATTCATCATGAATCCCATATATATGTGGTAAAAAGGTAAAGCTGCGAGTAAAACCTCTTTTCCTAATTCTTTTTCGACAAACCATGCTTCAGCTTGGAAAATGTTTGCAGCAATACTTCCGTGTGTCAGCATTGCCCCTTTTGGGAATCCAGTTGTTCCACCAGTGTATTGTAGCTGAGCTAAATCGTCTCGAGTGACTTCGACTACAGGCGGGTTTGGTAGAGTTTCTCTTATTAAATCTTCAAAGGGAGGTTCCCCTTCCATTGAAAATTCCGGTGGAGCCATAGGATCTGGAGATAGATAAGGACCTAAATTGCTATAGAACTTGTGTATTACTCCAGTGTCGTTAATTATAGGATCTACTAATCCCATAAAACCCTCCCAACCAATATATACCTTTGCGTCGCTATCGATTAGCTGTCGTTTTATCTCTAATTTCTTAAACAAAGGTGAGATTGGCGTAACTACGCCCCCTATTTTTAAAATACCATAATAGTAGGCTATGAATGCGGGGTTATTAGTAAATTGGATTGCAACGCAATCACCTTTCTTTATACCAAGCTCGGTTAATTTAGTCGCAACTCGGTAAACAATGTCAAGCAACATAGTATACGTGAGTTCGAACCCCATGAAATATGATACAATGTTATTTGGGTAAGCTTTCACAGAATCTTCGAGAAAATCAATTAATGTTTTATTTGGAATGTCAACTTCTTTTGGAACGCCCTCTGGCCAATGTTTGTAATAAATTTTTTGATCTGACATAATTTTACTTCTATATAATATGTTATTTATTATTTTTGTTCTGAATAAAAGTTAAAACTATGCTTATATACGGAAGAATTATTAACCCAGATATTAAGATATTCAGATAAAATTTTTAATGATTAATTCTTTAAAGGATTATTAGTATAATTCGAATAAAAATTATGTTATATTATTGTTAACGAGGTGTTCAAAATCGACCGAGATGGTGCTTTTAAATTGTGTATTTTTGGTGACGGAGGAGTTGGAAAATCAACTCTTATTCAAAGATACCTTACTAAAGTATTTAACGAAGATTTAAAAATGACGATTGGAGCAGATTTCTCTATTAAAACATTCGAAATTGAAGGGAAAAAGGTTGTTGTTCGAATATGGGATTTTGCTGGAGAGGAACGCTTCAAAGTTCTTTTACCTAGTTTTGCGAAAGGCGCTGATGGAGGGATCTTTATGTATGATATTTCAAGATACACAAGTATAAAGAACTTAGACGATTGGCTCTCGATATTTGAAAGAAATGTGAGAGATCAACAAAAAAAAATACCTATAGTTATGGTCGGAGGAAAGTTGGATCTTGAAGATAAACGATCTGTAGAAACGACAGAAGCAATTGAATTGTCGAAAACTCACGATTTACAAGGTATTTATGAGTGTTCTTCTAAAACAGGCGTTAATGTGGAAGAAATATTCGAACACATCGCGCGTAAAATGATGGAAAATGCTGGTATGCTTTAATTTTTCTATTTTTATTAGTTAATAAATCCAATCCTTTGTTTTATAAACTAACTATATTAAAATGAATTATCCGGGTTGAGTAGAACTATAGAATGGAAATCCGATTTTGTTACTAATAACGGAAATAAGATTCATTATTATCGAACGGGAGGGGACAAACCTCCTGTATTACTTCTTCATGGCATTATGGATAATGGATTGTGTTGGACACCTCTTAGTCGTGTTTTAGCGAGCGATTATGATGTGATTTTACCCGATGCTAGAGGACATGGATTGACTCATATATCTGACGAAACATGGACTTACGACGCAATGGCAGATGATGTCGCTCTACTGATTAAAAACCTTAATGTAGATAAAATGCAATTAGTTGGTCATTCTATGGGGGCCAATACGGCTGCTTTAGTAGCAAAGAGATATCCCGATCTTATTAAAAAGATTATTCTCGAAGATCCTGGCTTTGGTTTGAGGAATATGTCGTCGATTAAAAAATCTTCCCTTAAGGCTGCGATGAAATTAATGTTACCTCGATTTTTAAAAGGTACATATGAAGAACTATTAAAGAAAGGGCATAATCAAAACCCCTTATGGTCTGACGAAGATTTAAAACCCTGGGCAGAGTCAAAAATTCAATTTAGGGAGAAAGATCCTAATTTATTTTTTAAATTGTTTAAAAACGAATATAAATGGGAGGAAATAATTAATAAAATTTCTTGTCCAATTCTACTCATCACCGCGGATAAAGGGATAATCCCAGACAAGTTAGCTCAGAAAATAATAGACGTGAGTAAAGCCGGAAAATGGGTGAAAATCGAAGGTGCGGGTCATAGCATTCGGAGAGAGCAATTTAAACAGTATGTTCAAACTACTAAAGAATTTTTAGACTAACTATTTTAAATAATGGATTGAGGGATAAGATCAATTAGATTTAAATTATCTAATTAGAAATATTTATCGTCTTACTATCCAGAAGTTCTCTTGATAACTTTAACTAAACCTTTCTTCCGTAGTTTATCTAACATTTTTTCGACTTTATCTATGGGTTTTTGCGAGATATCAGCACATTCTTGTACTGAATTCATCCCATCACACACTTTTAACAATTTGAACTCATCTAACGATAACATTCCTAATTGAACGCTCATTGGCGAAACTTCTTTAACTACAATCGGGATCCTTACTTCTTCACCCGCTTCGATAATTCCAGCTCCAACATCACTCATACTCGGAGAATCTCCAAAAAACGATTTCACTCCCGTTATATCGTAATTGTCATTTATATAAAGATAAATCGTGTGTTCCTGACCTGAATAATCATCTGTATCTTCTAGATCGGGGTAAGGATTTATGTGCTTATGTTCTTTAGTATATATACCCATTTTTAATCCGGATTTAATTTCTTCCTTATTTACCCTAATATTGACCATCTCTTTACAAATCGGGCACCAAGCCCAGGCTTCTATAAGGCTGAAGTATTTAATTACTTTATTATCTGGCATCGCGTTTTTCCAAAAATATAATTTTTGTGTAAAATAAATTTTATTATAATTATTATGTTGTGAATTTAATATAAATATAGATTATGAATAATTTAGGTCTAAATTAGTTTTTAAAATCGAAAATAATTAAAGTTAGAGGATATTTTACTATCCATTATAGTTTGTTGAGATTAACGATGTCAAGTCATAAAAAAAATCTGTGTTTCTCATGCGGACGACCGATTGCTCCTTTTGAAGGCGCAGTTCATTTTCCTTGTCCCCAATGCGGGGATGTAACTATTTGGAGATGCGAACGATGTAGGACCATGGGCAACTCTTATACTTGTCTCAAATGTTCATTTTCGGGGCCTTAGTTGGGCGTAGAACGATTGAACGACGATATTAGATAAAAAACAAAGAGTTTGTTTAAATTGGGAGAATTTGTAGCATTAATTGACGTCATTCCAGAAGATATAGATGTTGATTTTGAAGAACTCGTTTCAAAATTAAAAAACGTACTTACCGATAACTCTGTTATCGAAAGCTATGATGTAAAACCTGTCGCATTTGGTTTGAAGAAAGCAAGAGTCCGTGTTAGGTACCCTGAAGAATGGGGGGGTACAGATAAAGTCGAAGAATTATTTAGACAAGTTGAAGGCATACAAGGAATTGAAGGGATAGCCTTCAGTAAAGCTTAATTTCAGTTGTCATTTTGTTGACTAACCTTAAATTTGATCCGCTCTTTTAAGTCTTTCTTTATCAAGTCTTGAATAATTTGAATTGAACCTAAATTTATTTTATCCTCATAATGAATTTTAAAAGCTTCTAACACTTCGTGAGCTTGATTAAAATTTTCAGCTTTTATTAGAACATCATAAATCATTTCTATTTTACTCGCTGCCTCGTTTATTTCTGAAACAAAAAAATCCTTTTGAACTTTTTCGGCTACAACTTTCATAAATTCTTCTTGTTTTTTAATATGATGGTCCACACCATTTTCTATTGCTAATCTAATAACTTGTTCCGAATAATGTATAGCGTCATCGTAAACACCTTTCATTAAACTACCCTCTGCTAAATCGCTTAATTCTACTATTTTTGAAAGCGCCTCTATTTGAGGATTTTTAATAGGAATATTACTATCTTCTTGAGCTAGTTTACCTTTTTTTACTTTCTTCTTTTTGTCTTTTTTTTTCATAAGATACACATAGAATTTGTTTTGTTCTTCTTAATACTCTAATTGAAAACGTGCTATTTATATCTTAATCATTTGAAGAATTTCATCATGAGTAAAAAAACCATTTATACGATTCTTTTAAAAAGTTTATCTAGTTCTTTAAATGAGATAAATTTCAAGGTGGGTCTTCCATGAGCGCAATGAAACGAGTCCTTACAATTTGCTAAATCTATAATTAACGATCTAACATTTTTTAAAGACAAGTCGTCGCCCCCTCGAATGCTTTTGTGACACGCTAAATAATTTATAATTTCCTCTATTTTTTCTGAGAAACTTTTATCTTTCCCTATTTCTGTCATATCGCTAATAATTTCTTTAATAATTTGCATACTCGGGTTTTTTCCCATTATTATTGGGATTGATCTTAAAATG
>JABCSY010000014.1 GCA_018238625.1 Promethearchaeota archaeon | reverse complement strand
GCTCCTGCGGAAGCTATTTTACCGTCACACCATAATTGGTCTAATATCCATTTAATTGTATCCACACCATCTTTATAAGCATTAGCAAAAAGTATGTACTTATCTCCTGCCGGTGAATCAAATGTACCCCTACAATCTTGTACGACTAGATGGTAATCTTGAATAAGATAAAACATACCATACATAGCACCCATACCATTTTTTCCGTAAGTAGTTCTTACAAGTATTACAGGCTTCGGAGCACCAAAAGAGCCTGGAGCAAAGTAGACATCTGTAGCTAATTCAACATCATCCCTCATAGGAACCATAAATGTTAATTTGTTTTGGGGCGAATAAACAGCAGTACCTATAATCAAAGTTGTTGGAAATGCGATAAGAATTAATAAAATAACATACTGTGCAATTTTCGGAAGTTTTTGTATACGCCTTCTATTATATTTCTCTAATAGTTCCGATAAAGAGAGTTTAGAAATTTTTAAACCATAATGTAAAAAAGCTACTATGCTGATACCTACAGCAGTTATTGAATAATAATCAACTTCGATAAATGTAAACCACAGAAGCCCTATTATTGGAGTTAATACTGCAATTAAAACACCCACAACTTTAAGCGATTTATTTTTTTTATTTTCTGCCAATTTTTTGAGATAATATCCACTAATTATAAGCGAATAAATAGATATAAAGACAGAAACTGGGAAGAACAATATACCAAATAAAAAAACCAATAGTTGTTTAATACCAAAATAAATTGTCTCTTTTTTAGTGAATAATCGTTTGTCTCCACTCATTTCGCTACGATCATTTGCGTAGTACTTGAAAATGTAAGTAAGAATGTAGAAACCCCGACAAATTGCCATTAATGTAAGGTTCTTAACAAACATTTGTTCGAGCGTTAAGAATCCAAGATTGTTTAAAAAATAAAAAAATGCGATAATCCAATTAATCATAAATAATCATTGTGATTTTTTTATTAATAAATATTAACTAAAATACTGGATAGAGTTTTGCTAAGAACAGAAATTTTAATTGATTATTAGTAGATTCATTAGACTTTCGCATTTTTAATAAAATATTTATGGTTTAAAACTTTATACTCCACATAAAGATTTTATTAGTTTTGTTAAATGACGATTTTAAAGTACCAGATATTCGGGAAGAATTCTATAGGGGTTTACTTAGCAGTTAATAATTCATTTGGATTATATCCATCTACTTTGCTTAAACCAGCTATGATGAAAATTGAGAGCGCGTTTAAAGTTCCATTTTTTCCCATTTCAATTAATAATTCTAATTTAATCGGTGTATATACGGCAAGTAATAAATATGGAATAATTGTCCCACATATAATTAGGGACGATGAGCTTCAAAAGTTAAAGACATGTTCAGATGAGCTGAATACTAATTTTAAGATAGGAGTTCTCAAATCTTTAGATAATGCCTTTGGAAATTTAATTTTATGTAATGATAAAGGCGCAATAATTTCTTCTTTTTTAAAAGATCATAAAAAACAGATTGAAGATACTTTAAATGTCGAGACTATAGTCTACGAATTCGTTAATAACAATCTTCCCGGATCGATATCTTTAACGAATAACCATGGATGTTTAGTACACCCTCTTGCAACTGATGAAGAGATTGAAATCATTTCTACAATTTTAAAAGTAGATGAAACGGACGTCTCTACAGTTAACCGAGGGATCCCTTATCTCTCTTCAGGAGCGATTGTTAACGACCAGAACGGTATTTTTGGGATGGCGTCTACTGGACCCGAACTAATGAGACTTACAAACATTCTAAAACTCTAAATTCTTTAGTGTTAGCCAATACATAATAAAAAAGCAAAAATTTAATATTTTTAAAATAATTATCAATTTTAAATTCGTTGATACATAGGAATTGAAAATTCATGTCAGGATCGATTAAAATTTATAGGATTGTAGGTACCTACAAAAAAAAACATAAAAAATATTTGTTTCGAAAAGAAGTACGAGCCATGAACGAAGAAAATGCTCTTGAAAAAGTACTTAGTCGAGTCACATCGATAGGCATTTTGAGAAGACAAATTAATGTTCAAGAAATAAAAGAGATTTCTCTAGAAGAGTGTACGGATTATCTTGTCCGCGAATTATCGCAATAAAAACTTTTTCACATATAGTTGATTTGTATGGAAAACAATCAAAATTTTGAAAAACAATTACAACAATTCAGGTATCTTAAAGAGCAACGAGACATGTTCCAAGGGCAATTTGAAATAGTCAACGCATCTCTTGGAAATTTATACACTACAAAAAAGACTCTTGATAATTTACAAGATGGAATAGATGAAAACGACGAGATTCTAATCCCCATTGGTGGAATAGTAAGCATAAGAGGGGCAGTTAAAGATACGAAAAAAGTCCTTGTGTCTATTACCCAAGACATCGTAATTGAAAAAACAACTGAAGAATCTATTGAATTTATCGATAAACTTATGAAACAACATAATGAACAACTCAAGTTTTTAAAAGAGAGAATTCAAACCTTGGATTATAACCTTCAAGGAATAAATCAAATGTTTCAAGGTAAAATGGGCTGAAATAATTTGAGTTTGTCACTTATTTTAAAATAATATTTATCTTCAATTCACATGGTTAAGTCAATGAAAAAATTAAGTAATGTTTTCTCTATTTTCGTTAAAAAATCTTTATCTGACAATAGTTTAGATGACGCTTTAAACGATCTGAATTTATTATTGATTGGAAATGATGTAGCGACCGAAACTGCAGATGTCCTCTGCGATAAAATAAAAGAGTCGCTTAAGGGCACAGAGATTGGTCGATTGTCGTCAAAAAATAAATTTTTATTTGGTGTTTTAAAAGAAGTTATTACCGACATTTTAACGCCTGAAAAAGACATAAATTTATTGGATGAGATAAATATTAAAAAATCTAAAAACTTGCCATATATTATAGTTTTTTTAGGGGTAAACGGTACTGGGAAAACTACTACAATTGCAAAAATAGCTCATTATTTAAAAAATAATAATTTATCTTCTGTAGCTGCGGCTGCGGACACTTTTAGAGCGGCGGCAATAGAACAACTCTCTTACCATATGCAAAATATCGGAATTAGAGTTATCAAACACGAATATAAATCAGATCCTGCAAGTGTTGCTTTTGATGCAATACAGCACGCAACAGCAAAAGGAGTTAACGTCGTATTAGTTGATACTGCGGGGAGACAAGTTAGTAATAAAAATTTAATGAGAGAAATGCAAAAAATCGTTAAAGTTGCCGAACCGGATTTAGTTTTATTTGTTGGAGATTCCCTTGCTGGAAATGATGCGTTAACCCAAGCCAAAGAGTTTAATAATAGCATAGGAATTGATGCAAACATTTTAACCAAATTAGATGCCGACGCTAAGGGTGGTGCTGCGTTATCAATATCTTACGAAACTAAAAAACCTATTTTATTTGTAGGAATGGGACAAGGATATGACGATTTAGAGCCATTTAATCGTGAAAAGTTCCTTTCGAATATTCTTGATATTAGCGAAGAATGACGATCAAAAGTTTAATCAATAATTAAATTTTTTAAATATTTAGTTTTTATTTAAATAATCTAAAAAAACGGAAGAAAAACGAAAAATGTCAAATAATTATCCTCACTATGAAAAATACTCGAAATATGATCAAAGTAAAAAATTAACTTTTTACGAACGTATCGGTGTCTTTTTTCAAAATACTAAAAGAATAATTAAAATTGCTAATAAACCAGATAGGAAAGAATACCTATTAATTTTTAAGATATGTGGAATTGGATTATTAGTATTAGGAGTCCTATCCTTTGTAATCCAACTTATTTGGACAATAATTAATCAAATCTTACATATCGGCTAATAATTTTGAATTTTTCCTATTTTTATTGAAAAGTAAGATATAATTCATTTTTGAGTTGTTTTGTTATGAAAGTATCGTTAAACTATTCCGAAAATCTTCATTTTATAGCTTCTGCGAGACAATTTAATGACTTTAATGTAGACGAACCTACATCATTTCACGGTACGGATCTAGGTCCAAGCTCCGTTGAGTACTTATTAATTGGAATAGGTGGGTGTTTAGGAACAACATTCATATACTGCCTACAAAAAAGGAATATAAAGATGAAAAGTGTTGAAATCGTGGTTGATGGAAAATTATCTCATGTAGGTCCTAAACTGCTTTTAAGGTTAACTAAAGTGGATGTTGAAATTAAATTTAAACCTGAAGAAAACGCTTCTTCTGAAGATATCAAATTATGTATCACAAACTTCAGAGAATATTGTACAGTTTCAAATTCAATTGCAACTGGCTTGTCTATTGATGTTAATTGCAATAAAATCTGAAAATAATCTCAAAAATTCACTGTGTAAATAAAAAAAGAGATTTTAAAAGAAGAAAACAATTATTTGTTCCGGTATTCTTAAGTCTTCTTCCTTGTTTTTACAAGCAATAAATTTAATTTTCAATTTTAATAAAAGTGAAAGCAAGCGTTTCGTTAGGATGCCATCGATGATTAGAAATTGCGTGCCTTTGAAATCTTTAATTTTTTCAAAGATTTCTCCAACTGGGATTTCAAATAGTTTCTCTAAGCTTTTATTGAACCCTATGCTGTGACCTGGCTTTATTTTCTTGAAGCTTTCTTCTATTATTTCAAAATGTTTGACTTTTAACTTCTTCAATAATTTTTGCAAACGCGATTCCTTTCCCGAATGTTCTTTTCTCCCGACAACCTTCGTTTCATGTGTACCCTTTGCGGGTTTTTTATTTTGGAGAGATTTTATCATTTGTTTACGAGTAAGTTCTTCTACTTCGTAACCTTCTGGTGCTCGCGCCACGTAATCAAGCTTTGCAACTTGTAAAAGTTCATTTAAGATAATAGTCCCTCCACGATCCCCATCCAAGAAAGCTATGACGCTATCTTTTTTCTTAGTTAAACTAATTACTGACTTAGGGACTTGTGTACCTTGCACAGCAACTGTATTTTTAACTCCTATCCTCAATAGGTTTAAAACATCCGCTCGACCTTCAACGAGTATTATTTCTGAACTAGAGTCAATGTTAGGACCAGCGGGTAAACTTTCCGGACCCCAAGAGATAATTGCTCCTAGTTTTATATCTGTATCGATTTGTTCTTCTATTTCGCTTGGTTCTAAAGATTTTTCATCCCATTCTTTTAATAGTTCAGCCGCCCGCTCAATTATTTGTTTACGTTTCGCTTCTCTCACATCTCTTATTTCTATTAATTGAATCTCCGCTTCACAAGGCCCTACACGCGAAACAGTTTCTATAGTTGCCGCCAGTAGAGCAGTTTCTTTACGAGTAAGGCTAGAAGGGATTTTAATGATTCCTTCGGAAATTCCTTCCTTTGATTTATTTTCAACCTCAATTCGTCCTATACGTCCTGACTTTTGAAGATCTCGCAAATCGAGATCCAAAAGAAGTCCTTCAGTTTGGCCAAAGATTGCTCCAACGATGTCTGATTTCTCAACAACGCCTTTAATCTTAAACCTCGCTTCGATGGTATACTTTGTAGTAAAATCTACATTGTTATTTGTAATTTTAATCACTTCCGTTTTTAATTTAACATTTTCTTATTTAATTTTATCAATAAAGCAAATTAATTATAAACTTATTAAAAGAAGTAAAATCTAACTAATGGATACGAACTAATGCTAAATTGATTATTTCTATCTAAGATCTTGAATACTTTATCTTTTGAGATCTTTTTATTTATCTTTAGTAAGCTTGAATTATGAATCTACTTCCTATATGATGTTATAAGTTTGGATAATAATTTTAATTTAATACTTTGATTGATTTACTTTACTATTTCATTTAATTGATGATTTATTGATGATTTATTAATGATTTATTAATGATTTTTTTGATAATTTTACTGTTTTAATATGAATGGTAAATTTGATTAGAAACTCCGTAAATAATCAACATTTTATTGATTATTATTTTACTAAAAGAATTCTTTTAATTTATCTTTTGTTAATTTAAAGGTTCAATTAAAGCTCCGCCCTTTTCGTTATATTATCCCCATAAAATGCTATTTTTTAATATAATTAATATTTTTTTTTAATATGAGCATTTATTGGAATAATAAATTATTAAAAAAAATGTCAGATAATACCAAAAGAAAGGTAAAGTACAAACTTAATACGGATATCGGCAGATTTTATTTCTATATCGAAAGAAACAAGGATTGTGAGTTTCCAACTCTTTCCGGGAAGTTAGTCTTTTTTCCTAAAAAGATTATTAATTAATGTAGAATTATTAAAATTCTTGAATTATTTTATATATTATATCGTTATTTGATATTTTTTAATATCTCATTTTAAAGCATCTAAGCGTTTGACATGATTGAAAGAATAGTAGTGTTAGGAGGGAAAGGAGGAGTAGGGAAAAGCTCTATAAGTGCAGCTACCGCTGTGCTTTTGTCAAAACTTCTTCCTAATAAGAAGATACTTCTCATTTCCTTTGATATGGCCCATAATTTATCAGACCTCCTATCTCAAGAAATTGGAAACAAGATTACGCCAATAATAAGTAATCTATGGGCAATTGAGCCCGATCCAAATATCTATGCTGAAAAATATACTAAAGATTTAGTTAGTAAGATGAAAGCTCTCATGAAACAGATGCCTTTAGTGGGAATGATCCCCAAAATTGAAGAGTTTTTTGATACAACCTTCACATCCAATTCAATTCCGTTGGCTTTAAAAAACGCCATGTTTTTTCAAAAAATCTTAGATGCTGAGGATAAAACTTCTCAAGATATTCAATTTGATATCATCATAGCTGATTTTCCACCCACCGCTAACATGATTACTCTCTTTGAAATTCCAGAAGACCAAGTAAAAGTCGTCTTAAAGTATTCTTTAAATTTTTATAATTCAATAAAAGGAACAATTAAGAATTTTTCTAAAATGTTTCATCAAATTCTTAAACCATTTGACGATCAGGAAAAGAGGAAGGAATTAGGAAAAGAAATATTTAATATGATGGTCGATCTTGAAAAGCGTGGTGAGAGAATTTCTGAACTAATCCATAACGTAGGGTCCTTAAGGTTAGTCTCAATAGCTGAAAAACCTAGCTTTGAAGAAGTTAAACGCGCAAGAGATTTAACGAAAAAATACATTAACCTTGATGCGGTTCACATTAATATGTTGACTCCTGACCCTAAACACTGTAATTTCTGTAAAAAAATGCGTCAAATACAATTAAAATTTTCTGGGGAAATTAAAAAAGAATTTAAAAATTTAAAGATTTGGGAGTCAGATAAGCTCCTTGAAGAACCACTTGGAGTAGATGGTCTCAGAAAACTGGCGAATGAAATCTATGGAGATATTACTGCTGATGAAATCTTAAACCCTAAAAGATAAAATAAAAAAGTAAAAAAAAAGATTAGAAATTTAGGTTCCTTCTTCGTAGCCGTGTATGTAATTGTATTGTTCCTCGGTTAATGAGTCGATCTCAACGCCCATTGCTTGAAGTTTTAGGAAGCCCACTCTATCGTCAATATCCACTGGAACATTAATCATTCCTGGTTTTAGTGATTCTTTATTTTTGACGATGTATTCAGACATGAGCGATTGTAGACCAAAGGACATATCCATTACTTCCGCAGGATGTCCTTCAGAAAGCACCAAATTGGCTAATCTTCCTTTAGCAAGTAGATATATCCTTTTGCCATCAGGAAATATTAATTCTTCTACATTTTGCCTTAGTGGTTTGATTTCCTTGGCATATTCGTAAAGTTCCTTGGTTGGGACCTCAATGTCAAAATGGCCTAAATTACCGAGAATAACACCATCCTTTAATTTTTTGAATATTTCTTTTGATGGTGGAATTACGTGCTTACAACCCGTTGCTGTAAGAATTATATCGGCAATGGGAAGAGTTTTTTCAATGGGCATAACATTATATCCCGCGAATTTGGCTTGCAAAGCTTTTATTGCATCAACTTCAGTAACAATTACATTAGCCCCTAATCCTCTAGCTCTTAATGCCATTCCTGAGCTGCAATGCCCGAACCCTGCAATCACAACATTTTTTCCTGCGAAGAGAACATGCATGCCATAGATAGCAGCTACAATTCCTTGTCCTGTCCCTAATTCATTATCAAACTGATTTTTACATCGCGCATCATTTACAGGGAAGAGTGGGACTTTTAGTATTCCTTGTTTATCCATCGCTTTAAATCTTTTAACCCCCGTTGTAGTTTCTTCTTGACATGCGATTATCGTGCCATTTTCAATCAACTCTGGAAACTCCTTATGAGCAGTAACAATCATATCCGCACCATCATCAATTAAAATATTCGGTTTTGCCTTGAGACACTCTCTAATACACCAATAAAATTCTTCGTCTGTGTTGCCATGCCACGCAAAAACATTTATTCCTTCTTGAACTAAGGCTGCAGCAACATCATCTTGAGTAGATAACGGATTACTCCCACATAAATAGACTTCAGCACCCCCTGCTTTCAAAGTACGGGCGAGATTTCCGGTTTCTTTAGTAATATGTAAACATCCTGCAATTGTTATGCCTTTCAAGGGCTTCTCTTTGGAAAACCTCCCACGAATAATTTCGGCTGTAACTGGCATTTTAGATTCAGCTACATACAGAGCTTCTTTGCCTTTTTCAGCAAGGTTTTCATCAGCTACTTTATAATTAACCATATTCAATTTCACTATTCACAAAAATGATAAATTTTAACAATATGTTATTCTAATAATTTTATGATATTATTTAAATATGTTTATCAAAATGTGTAAAACAAAGTCTGCAATTTTTATACAAACAATTATATTTTTAAATATCAATTACTTAAAAATTATTATGGTGAGTAGCAAAAATCATATTAAATCGTTTGAGATATTGAAAAAAGTCAATACAAAATCAAAACCTAATATCTCAAAAATTTCAAAAGAATTAGGGATTACTAGACAAACTTTTCAAAACAAATTTGAAATGTTAAAGGATAAAGGAATAATTAAAAATTTCACTATTAACATCAACCCTAATATTCGACCCAATTTAAAATACGTGATTTTGGAAATAAAAACAAACCCTAAAGAGCCACACATCGTCGAAGATTTGTTAAAAATTCCTCAAATGAAAATGCTAGATGGTATATTTGGAGAGTATTCACTCATCGCTCTATTTGTGTTTAACGATTCTGATGAGTTTAATAAAGTTCTCCTAAAAGTAGATGAAATAATGGGAACATCTTTTTTTAAGAAATATCAGATAATTGAAGCGATAAAAGTTTTTAAAACTAACGGAATAGATGTAACGGCAACGGAGCTGGAAATTGACTTAAACCTTGACCAAACTGATTATAATGTTCTGAAAATAATGGAGAACGAACAAAATTTAAAATTGATTTCTACTTACGAAATTTCCAAAATTTTCAAGAAAAGATATAATGTAGAGCTGTCACAATCTACTATTTACAATAGAATAAAAAAACTTGAAGAATCAAGCGTTATACTTAATTATTCCATAAATTTTAAGCCAAAAAAGGTTGGATTTAAAGGGAAATTTATAGTAAGAATTAAGCCTAAAGATTCTTCGAAATACAGTGAATTGGCATTAAGTTTAGTAAAAAGAGATGAAATTGTGTATCTATTTAGGATGGGCGAGCAATATGGATTGTTTGCAATCGTCCGGGTAAAAAGAATCGAAGATTTCGGTGATTTTATCAAAAATCTCTACGAATCAGAAGATATGGAGGATACTTATACTAATTTTGTGCTTGATGAGTTGAAACCGTACACAAACTTTAAAATGTTTTGATTTTAATTTGATACATTTTAAAAAAATAGAAAAAAATTAATTTAAATACCTTTGAATGATATCTTTAATTGAAAAACATGAATTATTTTTTTGAATTAATAACTAAAGGAATAGGATTTTCTAGAGTAGGAAGAATTATTTGTTCAAAGGAATCTAAAAGGTTTATATCGACACCTAATATCCTCGTTCCGATGAAGAAAAGTTTAATAAACCATATAAGTTTTCTTGAGGAATTTGAAGACCACGAGGTATTTTTGATCTTAAAAGAATTTTATTTGAAAATTGGGTTTTTACGAGAAAAATTTAAACATACTGGCTTTATCTATAAGCACAATGGTTCAATGGAAAAATTTAAAGAAATTTTAGCTAATAATATTGATATATTTTCAGAAGATAACATTATACCCCTAATTCCGTTTAATATTCCTACTACTACCATAAATAGGGAATTCGCTAAAAACGAAATTATCAATTTTATTACTGATGCTAACCAAATCTTAAACCAATATCGTAATTTAGATTTTGGTTTATCTATTAAGATTTTTGAGTATCCCGAATTATTTGATCTGTATCTTCCTTTAATTAAGAACAATAATAACGTAAGAATATTAAATTTAGTCGATTTGTTTGATGTATTTAGTAAATATAGAAATATTTTGAATGTTATTTTTCAAATTAAGCGGGAACTCGACAATAATTTAGTCATAATGGCTTCTGGGAGAATTATTCCGAAATTTTATCCAATTTTAGTCTATTTAGGGGTAGATTTAATTGATTGTTCCTATCTATTATATTTATCTTCTGAAAATTTCTACGATACTATAGAACATTTACTTCCCATTTATAAATTAAAATATTTACCCTGTCCGTGTTCTATTTGCAAAAGGAAATTAAAATATATCCGCGAAAACAAATATTCTTCCGAAAAAATAGAACAATTAACTCTTCATAATATTATATCTGCATACACCTACATGAATAAAATAAAGTTGTATTTGCGAATGGAGGATTATCGAGGTTTTGTCGAAAAATCCTCGTTTGACGACATGAACATAATTTCTATGTTAAAAGTCTTAGATAAACAGTACTTTAACGAGATAAAACTTGAAACTCCGATAACTCAAGCGAATAAAATCATTAAATGTTTTGGGCCATCTTCGTATTATAGACCAGATTTCCAAGAATTTCGGGAGAGATTGTTAAAAAGTTTTACGCCTGAATCATGGACAAAACTGATTATTATACTTCCTTGCTCGGCAAAGAAGCCGTACTCCGAGTCGAAATCTCACAAGAAATTTCATAGCATTATTCGTAAATTTCGCGATTTTCCGGATTTTCAAGAAATAATTTTAACATCTCCCCTAGGAGCCATTCCTAGACAACTTGAAAATATATACCCCGTAAATTCATATGATATTTCTGTAACGGGGGATTGGGATAATGAAGAAATAACAATTGCTTCAAATATGCTAATTGAGTTAGTGGAGAAATATGATAAGGATATACCTATTATATGTTATTTAAAAGAACCGGGATACTTAAAAATTATAGATAACGCTCGATTAAAACTAAAGAATAAATTTTACTTCACGGGAGTTAAAATCAATCTTACTACCATTGAATCCTTAAATTCTTTAGAGAATAGTATTAGGGACCTAAAAGATTCGTTTAAACCACTAAAGCCTATTCCAAAAAATAAAAATTTCTCAAAGAGTTGGACTCGTAAATTTATTAAAATATTGGATTATCAATTTGGAACGGGAGCTGGAGAAAAAATATGTTCTAATGGAATTAGGACCAGAAAAAATGAAAGAAAGCACCAAATAGAAATATTTGACTTGATAAATAAACAGTATCTTGGAAAATTCAATTTTAGTACGGGACAAATTGAATTGAATCTTTCAGGAGCGAATAGACTATTACCTTTAAATGAAAATACGAATTATATGGTTTTTGACGGACAATTAATTAAGGGAAACACCTTATTTCGTCCTGGGATAATAAATTATAGTCCAAATCTCGTTCCAAAAGATTTTACGCTTATTTTCGATAAAGAAAAAAAGAATTTAATTGGATTAGGGAACCTAGAAGTTGGTTCAAATTATATAAAAAATTCAAAAACAGGTAAAATTGCCAATGTCTACGAAAAAATTAAATGATAATAATTCCCTCGTTGAAAAAATCAAAGCTCTTAGATCTAAAGCCATTAGAAAAAAGCCACAATTTGAAGACGAACGATTAGATAAACCAGTAAGTTTTTGGATAAAAGAAGATCGTTTGCTCAAAGAAAAAGGAAAGGAATTCACGGTTATATTAAGAACAAAGGGATGTAGTTGGGCATTAGGCGAAACTGGAGGGTGTTCCATGTGTGGATATATTCAAGATTCCACCATTGAAGAAATTGATCATATTCACATTATCAATCAATTTGATTATGCCTTAGAAAAAAAAATCAAGGAAATTTCTGCCGATAAAGATGATTTTGTCCTCAAGATTTTTAATTCTGGAAGTTTTTTCGATGACGATGAAATTTCTGCAGATGTTCGTGAACATATATATAATAAAATCGCTGAAGTCCCTAAAATAAAAGAAATCGTTGTAGAATCTCGAGTTGATTATATAACTCGTGAGAAGCTTAAAAAAATGAAAAACATTTTAGAAAATAAGTACATCGAAGTAGCTATAGGTTTGGAAACAGTAAATGACTACATTAGAAATATATACATAAATAAAGGTCTGAAATTCGAAGATTTTTTAAAAGCAGTCCAAATTTGTAAGAAAAATAATGTAGGTGTGAGAGCATATTTATTGTTTAAACCACCCTTCCTAAACGAACAAACAGCAATAGATGATTGTGTTAGTTCCATTCAAAAATTAGCTGAATTAAAGGTCAATACTATTTCAATCAACCCTCTCAACATTCAAAAAAATTCACTAGTGGAATATTTATGGTATCAGAACAGATATCGGACACCTTGGTTTTATTCTTTATTTAAATGCATAATTAAAGCTTGTAAAGACAATACTATCTTGGATTCAGTTAGAATTATATCTTCCCCCTCTGGAGCTGGCTCGAAAAGAGGTATCCATAATTGTTTAAAAAGAGAGTGCAACGAATTTATGATAAACTCTCTCAAAGAATTTGTAATTTCTCAGAATATTAATTGTTTAATAAAAAAAGACGATAGCTACTCGTGTGGTTGTTTGATAAAATATCAGTTGCAGAAAAATTTCATTTAATAAATACAATTAAGATGGCATTTAAAAGAAATTCCTCAACTCATTTTTGAAAGAAATCAAAAACTAGTAGAATGTTTGTATTTTTGTCAAAATTTAATAATTTATTTATCTATCCCACCCATTTCCCGCTTATTAGGATTTTTAAAATAACGTACATTTGGAATAAATTAATCATTTTTGTAAGCCCTTTTTAAATAAAGGGTACATTTAAATATTACTTATCAATTTTCTATTCTATATTTTAAACAATAGTTAGGGTCGTCGTTTGCAAAAATACATTAAACTAAATCTATCCTATCTCGGGAATTCTAAGAAACATCACATTTTTAGGGCTAAAAGGTGGGATAAAAACCTCGAAGCAATTTTTCATAAACCTGTTTATACGGAAAAATATGAAGAAATAGGCTATATTAAAGAAATTTTTGGCCCTACAAATTTGCCATTTATTTCTATAAATATATTACCCAACAAAGAATTTAATCCAAATGATACTATCTACGCTAAATTACACTAATGCTTTATATCAGTTTTTAATAAAAGAAGTATCTAAAAAGGTGTAAATTATTTCAAGTTGGAACCAAAGCAGCCCAGAAGAAAATAATTTGGAAATTAATTGTAGCGAATGCGGTAAAAATATTCTATTTGACGAAAATAGAGGCTCATTAGTTTGTCAAGAATGTGGTTTAGTGCACTCAGAAAAACACATAGATCAGGGCCCAGAATGGCGTGCTTTTGATGCAGATCAAAAAAAGAAAAGAACTAGGACAGGAGCTCCAATGACTTATATGATCCACGACAAGGGCTTAAGCACCATGATAGACTGGAAGAATAAGGACATCTTTGGGAAGGAAATCTCTGCTAAGATTAGAGGTCAAATATATCGCTTGAGAAAATGGCAAAGTAGGATTAGAGTATCAGATGCTACTGAAAGAAACTTGACTTTTGCTTTAAGTGAATTAGATCGCATGGCTTCAAATCTTGATCTTCAGAAAAATCTGCGAGAAAGTTCTGCAAAAATCTATAGAGACGCTGTTGGAGCTCATCTTATTCGAGGGAGAAGCATTGAAGGCGTAGCAGCCGCTAGTCTATATGCCGCTTGTAGAAGGTTTAAAGTACCGCGTACATTAAACGAGATAGCAGAAGTTGCTCGTGTTGATAAAAAAGAAATAGGACGTTCCTTTAGATTTATCTCAAGAGAATTAGAACTAAATTTAAACCCAACTAAAGCGTTAGATTTTCTTACTCGATTTATATCTGAATTAGAATTATCTACTGATTGCCAAAATACAGCAAAAAAAATTATTAAAATGGCTGAATTAAGGGGGCTAACCTCAGGTCGCGGACCAACGGGACTATGCGCCGCAGCAATTTATACAGCATCAATTCTCACTAAAGAACGGAGAACTCAAAGAAAAATAGCCAAAGTCAGTCAAGTCACAGAGGTGACCGTTCGAAATCGCTTCTCCGAACTTATAGAAAATTTAGATCTTGGAATTAATTTAAAGAAAAAATAAAAAATCATTTTGTACAAACTCTCTTTTTTGTAATACCTTCATAATATACTGATTTAAGACTTTTTTTTTCTAATTTTATTCTATCGATTATTTGATATTGATAGGTCAGGTATAAATGAAACAGGTGAATAATAGATTAATAAATCAAGTTGAGGTAAATTATTTCTTACACAGAATTAAGAAAAATTTCCCTAATTTTGTAGCAGGCGTAATAACCGATAAAAACGGATTTGCAATAGGCTCGGATATCTCAAAAAGACTTTGGATTCACGAGAATAAACTAGCTTTATGGGCAATTTCCAAAAATAAGGAGAATAAAGATATCTTAAACGATCCTAATTTAGTTCAACTCAAGTTTGATATTGATAAAGGGAAGCAGTTTAAACTATTTATTTTGTTAGAAAAATCGAAAAATAATAAAAACAGAGTAAAACCCTTAAAAACTATGATTAGATCCCAAGAGTTATTTTAATCCGTTGCGCAACATAAAACTATTTAGAGTGAATTAAATTTTTATAGATAGAATTTTATTTTTATACTATATATACTTAAAAAGGATAATTAGAGTTTACTTTAAATAAATTCTTTTTAATAAAAAAGCACATTGGATAATATCTAAATCGCTTAAAAAAATAAATGGTAGGTCCAATTGAGTTATTCTCAGGACGAACATACTTTAAAAAAAATATTAAACGAAATTATTAATAGTACGCCAGGGTTAAAATACGCTATAATTATTGACGATACTGGAATAACTATTGTGAGCGAGTCTAAATTCATTTTAAAGTCTTCCAAAGACGACATCTCCGTTGAAAAGATTGGAGCAATTGGAGGTGCTGTGTTCACCGCTGGCGAAGAACAAGGATACATCCTCGGTTATGGAAACATTCACCTACAAATCACTGAATATTTTAAAGGGATGATTTTTTCTATAAAAGCAGGTAAAGGAGTGTTATGCATTGCTTCAGATAAAAATATTCAAATAGGGCTTGTAAGAGCGATAATGAACAAGTACTCGCCAAAGATTGCGGTGATTTTAAACCAATACATTCAAGCAGAAGAAGGAGAAATAAATAAAGAGTTGAAGGAACTCTTTAATTCAGACACGATTAGCCTTTTATGATGAATATTCTTTTCTCTTTTTGAAGTAAGAATATACTGTTTTTAAAATCAGCGTGGTTCATCATAATCCGCCTCTAATTCCACAAATTTTAGAAAAGATTCCTTCCATTATCAGATCATTCATGACTTACTCTCTCACTATCTTGTTCATCATAATAGCGTTTATAAGAACTAATCCCCCTCCGATAAGATTAATAACAAATCCATACCCAATAACATGATAATCATAAAGAGAGGTACTACCAAGCGGGATGATCATAAAAAATATCAACCATAGAACTGTTAAAACAAGAGTTAAAATTGCTAATAATAAAAAGTTTTTATTCATCTTCTTTGTGAAATTTTGGGTTTTTCTAAATTCCAATAATAATTTTGCATTTTTAACTGCGAATACAATAATTATAATGGAAAATATTATCCCATATATCGAGACATTTAATAGCATACCCATGTATTCTCCTCTTACATCTATCCAAAATCCCCACATCCAAATATAACCATTAATCCCTGTGGGAAAATCTGGGTTTTTAGGTACCATAATGGGTAAAAAGACCAAAGAAATCATTATGATTAAGGTTCCAATTGATATTAAAATCCAAAATTTATTTAAATTAACCATTTCTTATCACTTAAAAAAAAATTATGTTGTTATAAAATCAGCATATATTGTAGCCTAAGACACTAACACAAATTTATCATCTAATGGTTATCCCATAAAATCAAATAAGTTCTCTCGTGCTAGGCGTTAATTTCTATGCCTTTTTGGGGCATAATCATATCTGCACGCTGGGTGCTGACTCGAATCTCATCGCACGGACATTACCTTAGCTTGATTAAGAGCCCATTTTTGATGCAGTAAATTGTTGATTAATAAACTCAGGATGTACGCATAAGTTTGCACACGTAATCACGGGTTATCATACGTGTCCTCGAATATGCCAATGTTCCATCATCATTTTCCCATGTAATAATATAAAAGCCGAGCTAAAAAATTTATTTATTTAATTAAAACGCAAATTTTTATATGAATAAAGAAGGGAAATAATTCAAATTGTTTTAAATATGATTAAGATTTCTTTATACAATCTGATATTTTCTACTAAATAACGCTATTCGTAGTTCTTTTTCACCATATAAATTTTGGAGGGTTTATTTTCTGACTTCATATTATTTTATAAATTTTTCATATTATTTATAAATAATACTAAATTATAAAAAAATACTACTCATATAAACGAGGAGTCAAAAAAAAGTAAAAAAATAAAATAATTACTTAAAAAACTGCCATTTCACATTATTTTTACTCTTTTTTACTCCTCTCACTTTTTCTTTTTTTCCAAATTAACACAAATAATACTCTATTTACTTTATTTTTGGCTAAGAAGTTTTAAAATATCTTCGTAAGATCCTAAGAGCTTTTTAATTTTGGGGCTGTTTAATCCTTCTTCTATGTTTCCTTCGAATACAGCCTTTCCATCGTTTAAAACAAGCACTTTATCCGCCCAATGTTCTATAAAAAAAAGATTATGAGTAGTGAACAAAATAGTCATCTTTTCTTCTTTCCTAAGGGTTTCTAATATTTTTAAATGGTTATAAATCGATCTAAAATCGAGATTTGCGAATGGCTCATCTAAAATTAACAATTTAGGCTTCATAACTAGCAATCCGGCCAAAGCAGCTCGTTTTTTTTGACCCCAAGATAAATCATACGGAGAAAATTTTCTATATTCTGTTAAGTTAACTGCTTCGAGCGCCCATTTAACTCTCTCTTTCACTTCTTCTTCTTCAAGACCAAGATTTCTCGCTCCAAAACCTACATCTTCTTCAATTGTTGGCGCAAATAATTGGTCGTCAGGGTTCTGAAATAAAAAACCAATTCTTTGTCTAAGCTTCCACAATTGATTTTTATCTCTGGTTAAAATTTCGTTAAATATTTTAATGGTTCCAGATTTAGGTTTCAGTAAACCAACCATTAATCTTAGTAACGTAGTTTTACCAGACCCATTGTTCCCTGTTAAAGCATAGATTGAGTTTTCTTCTATGTTTAAGGATAAATCGTTCATGGAAAAATTTGAATTATACTCAAAGCTCACATTTTTAACTTCTACGAGAGGAATAATTTGAAAACCTCCATATATATTTGTTCTAAATTAATAAAATAGATGACATAAATTACGATGCTTAAAAATATAACCACGATTGATACATCTACAAACTTTATTTTTCTTGAAGCAAAAGTGATTTTACCAGAAAAACCCCTCATTTTTAAACTCTCGTACAATTTTTCGCTTCTCTCCATGTTGTTTACTACATTCTTTCCCATTATAAATCCATGAGTTTTAAGCCTTCGCCAATACGATGTGACGTTTTTTCCCCTTAAATCTTGTGCGTCCAATACCTTTCTATTAGATTTTGCGAGAATTGGTATGTAATGAAGCATAATAACAATGCTTCCAATGAAAAATGAGGGAATTGCTCTGAGTTTAGTTAAAGCTTCAATAAATTCTGAATAGGTTAAAGACATGAAGAACGTTAGAAATACAAACATAGCCCCAATAATTCGAAAAAATAAAGTTGTAGCAAAAATTAAACCTTCTTTATAAATATTAAGCGAAATTCCAATATTTAATTGATAAATTACGGTGTTTCCAACGTATAAAGGTACAAAAATCGTAATAAGTAGGATAAAAGGAAGTAACGCTTTAAGTTTTGAAAGAGTTTTTGTAAGATGTAAGCGAAACACTAAATTAAAAATTAAAACGACCAATATTATTGTTACGACTAAGTAAACATCGTTTATAATTAGGAATGGGAGGACAAAAATGAACGGGAGGATAAAACGAACTAGGGGATGAATCTTATTCAAAAAGTTTTTCTCATCTTCGTGTTTAAAAGGCAATTCTACATCCAATTTTTTTAGTCTCCCTTAATCCCTACTATTTAGCGCAATTTGTAGCATTATTCGTTATATATAAATCGCTGAAAGCTATATTTTGCGACTTCATATTATTTTATAAATTAATCATACCGTTTATAAATAATACTAAATTATGATAAAATATTATTCCATAACAAAAAAATTAATCGATAATAAAATATAGGTAAATAAAAAATGCATATACCAGATGGATTATTAGATCCAATCACAACTATAGTGCTCTGGATTGTTACAATTGCTATTATGATTCTAGGATATTTTAGAATGGGCAAAATGTTTGAAAAAGAAGATTCTGAAAAGATGATCCCCTACATTGGAGTTTTAGCAGCAGTTATTTTTGCGTTTCAATTCGTTAACTATCCAGTTCCAGGAGGAACTTCCGGTCATTTGGTTGGAGGAACTTTAGTAGCTATTATACTTGGTCCTTGGGCGTCCGTTATAGTATTATTTTTAATTTTAGTTATTCAAAGCCTTTTTGGGGATGGGGGGATTACCGCGTTAGGACCTAATGCCTTTAATATGGGGATAATTGGTGGTATTGTAGGATTTTATATAGTGGTGTTGCTTGTAGGGCTTTTTAATAAAACGTCGCTAAAAAAAGAATTAAAAGTAACAATCGCAACTGCTATTGGGTCTTACATCGCAATTGTCTTGGCCTCTTTCATTTGTGGCATCGAGATTGGTATTGGTGGCGCGATTCCAATTGAAATTGCCATTCCCGCTATGGTTTTCTGGCATCTTATAATAGGTATTGGCGAAGCAATAATTTCTGCTTTAATTGTTTTTTATATCTATAAAACAAAACCAGATTTTATTTTAACTGAATCAATTTTGGGGGTAGAATAAAGGATGGTTGGATTTAGTAGATATAAATGGCCTTTAATCACGGTAGTAGTCATAGTTGCGGCACTAATGTTTGTGATAGCAGTAGGTTTTACACTTGGATTTCTCTCAGAAAACCCAGATGGTTTAGAAAGGGTTTTAATCGATATTAATGGCGAAGAGTGGCTCGAAAATTTGTTTTCTCCTTGGACCCCTATCCTAAGTTGGGTTACTAACGATTATGTTGCAGGGATTATCGGTATCGTTCTTTCTATAGCTATCATGACTGGTGTTTTTTACTTGATAACATATTTGAAGAAAAGAGACACGAAATAATAGAAATTTCTAATAATAAAAAAGAGGAAAGGAAAACATTTTCCCTTCCTTTTTGATTTGATGTAAATTTTTTTTTCTTTTAACTTTTATTTAATTCTTTTTTTCCACTTCCAAACAGTAGTAATAGCTCCTTGTTGAGATTTTCTTAAGAAAGGAAAATTAAAAAAAAATGGTTTAATTATTTCTAGATTATTTATTCCCTGATTTCTTAAATAGCAGAATGCCAATAATTATAATTGCTATGCTTACTATTGAGATAAAGGTAAAACCAGTCAGTACCAAAGGATTAGTTAAATCTCCACTGAAAATCGCAGATATAGCCTGGGTTGCATGATAACTTGGCAGGAACATTGCTATAGGTTTAGTTGTTGCGGTGACCGGTATAAAAGTTCCTAGAAACATTTGGGGTAATATAAAGATAAATGAAAGTCCCGTGGCGGTTCCAGAAGATTTAGATATCGTAGCTGTTATAAGTCCTAACCCAACTGAACTTAGCGAAAATACTATCATTAAAAGGAAAGCTAAAACCATTCCAATAGCGTTAGTATTTGGAGTAAACCCAAATGGAATAGCCAAAATATATATGATTATTACTTGCAGAACAACAATAATCATATTTGATAATATTTCGCTGGCAATAAAATCTGCTGATGTCATTGGAGTTGTGTTTAATCTTCTAAGAAGCCCTTGATCACGCATTTCACTAAAGGATTGAGCTACTGTCATTATTATGAATATACAGGCATACGCAAATAATCCTGGAGCTGTTGTGTTCATCGTCATTCCAAATTCAGGATCTCCAAAAACTAATCCAAACATTATTGTAAGAAGTGCGGGAAATAATAGCATCAAGAAAAAGAAAGCTGGTTCTCGAATTGCCTTTAGCAGTTCCATCTTTAACAAGGCTAAAATTCTTTTAAATTTCATTTACATTCCCTCCATTATTCTTCTTCCTGTAATTTTCATAAAAACATCCTCTAAGTTATTAACCATATATTTTTGGATCAATTCATTCGGGTTTCCAATTTCGATAATTCTTCCATAATCTATAATAGCTACTCTGTCGCAAAGTTTTTCAGCTTCTTCAATGTAATGCGTAGTTAAGAATATCGTTTTATTTTTTTTTTTAAGTGAGCGTATGAATTCCCAAGTTGCTCTACGTATTCTAGGATCCATGCCTACAGTGGGTTCATCTAAAAATGCTATTTTGGGGTCATGTATTAAAGAAATTATCATATTTAACTGCCTTAACATTCCACCACTATATCCTTTGGTTTTTCGTTTAATCGCATTGGATAAATTTAGAATTTTCAAAAGTTTATCCGCATTCTCCTCTATTTCAACTTTTTTCATGGAGTGAAGTGCACCAAAAAGTTTGATGTTTTCTTTCCCTGTTAGAAGTTTAAAAATCGAAGGTTCTTGCGGACAGACTCCAATCAATTGTTTAATATGATAGAGCCCATCTTTTACATCGTAACCATTAATAATTGCAGTACCACTTGTTGATTTTAATAAACCAATCAGAATGTTTATTGTGGTTGTTTTTCCTGCTCCATTTGGACCTAAAAATCCAAATAATTCTCCAGATTTTACTTTAAAGGAAATATCATCAACAGCGACTACATCGTCAAACCCTTTTTTAGCTCTAAAAACCTTTCTAAGGTTATTTACCTCAATAGAGAATTTACCATTAGGATTTATAATATTCTCAGGTTTTTCATATTCTTTCGTTTTAGATTCTGACATTTTATTCACTTATATTGTTTTACTTAATAATACAACTAAATCAATATAAAACATTTTTAGTCCATTATTTGATATTGAAATATTAAAACTCGCTTTTAAATTCGATGGTAACCTATTACATAATAAACAGGTAAAAAGTAATGGAAAAATGGGAGTTTTTTAACCCAATTGGGTTAAGAATGATAACATCACTAGAGTTAGTATTTATTATAGCCCTCCCATCCTTCAATTCTTAAGGAAAATTAAGTTGAAAAATATTAATTCCTACCTATGACTTAATCGGGTTAGAAAACAGTGAAATTTGGATCAAAAAGGTTTCATCTTAAATTTTGTTTAATATTACCAATTTTATCTTCTAATTGTTTGTCAATCCATGTAGGGTACACTTTCCCTTCTATAAGTACAGTAACTTCTACCGATTCGTATCTTATTTCGGATAAAAATGAAGTTTCAATGTTTTGTAATTCTTTCATCGTTTTTGTCCAAACGCTAACAAGTTTAATATTAGGTAGATTACTGAAAGACCATGTAAATAGGATTTTTGAACCATATTGGTTCCTAAGATCCTTGATAAATTCATTATCATCCACAATCAAATCAGACTTTAATTTTAAGATAATAATTGAAGTAACTTGACCAGAATTATCAGGATACCAATCAATTTGAAATTGGACTGAAAAATTATTGATTAGATTATCTAACCGCCTACTTACAGTTTTAGTTGATATATTAAGTTCATTAGAGATGTCTGATCTTTTTTTTCTTGAATTATCTTTCAGAGAATCTATAATTAGGTAATCCATATCTGAAAGCTTTTTCTTTTCTCCTAAAGAAAAAAATGGCATATTCCTATCAATACCTACAGTTAATTCTCTAACATCTCCTGCTTTGCGAATAAATGAAATTAAATAATCCAGCTCACTTGTGTTCCGTATATATGCATAAATATAGAATAAATTGCCACTTGCCCTCTTTACATTGTAAATATTCTCATTACGACCTAAATTATCCATTAAATCTTTTCTATCCTTCACATTCGGTATTCCAAACATAATAATATTTGAAACATTAGGAAAATTCGCGAAGCCAAGTCGAGCGTTAAAACTTTGAATTATTTTGTTATCAACTAATGATCTTATTCTCTTATGAATGGAATTGACACTTATATGGAATAATTCAGCGAACTCTTTGTAAGGCGTCCTTGAATTGGCCACTAATAGTTTACAAATTGTAAAATCAATTTCATCCATAACCGAAAATCTCTATAATGTAGAATATCTATTTTATTATTATACTATACAATATATACTATAACTGATCAATTATAATCTCTCTCGAAAACCCTATGAAAACAATATTTTGTATAAAATCCAGTACTGTAAATCTTGAAAATTATAATATAAAAGATATTCAAGGTACTTCTGGAAGATTAGATGTAATTTCGCGGTGTGTTTTATCAGCACTTATTAACGATAATAAACTCGAAAAAAACATTCAAATTTGGGCTTTTCTAGATAACTACGGAACGTTTGTTTTTGATTCCAATAGGTTTAATAACGATACTTTCCCTAAAAACGAAATACTGTTGACTGATTATTTTGTAGATTTCATTAAGAAAGGAAATAAGAAATATACCGTAAATCCATTAGATTCAATAAAGAGTTCAAATTTAGATATTTTTGAAGTAATTAAAAATTTTGTTAAGAAAAAATTTCAAATATTTGTGTTAAATGAGAGTGGAATAGTTTTTAGCAGAATATTTATGGACATGAGTCCGAAAAAGAATTTGTTATTTATAGTTGGAGACCAAAGCGGTGAATTAATAAACTCAAAAGAATTAAAGGAGTTAAATCTTACAAATTTGAGCCTTGGAAATCGATCTTACTTAGCAAGTAGCACGATTCGATTAATCAAATTGAACTTGAGCTTATTAATATGAAAACTTTTTTAAAACTAAATACATTTAAAACAAAATATCTCAAATACTCATTTACAAAAAGCAAAAAAATTGAGCGAAACAGAACATACAAATAGTAATAAAGGTAATGATAAAAGAAGTAACCAAAGAAGAATTATAGGCAAAGCTATTGATCTTCCCGTTAATTTTTTAATCAAACATAAGTTCTCGCCAACAATATTATCCTATATTGGGTTTTTATGTTCAGTGAGTGTTGCTTTTTTACTTTCAATTGGGGGGTTACGCTTTCCATTTTATACTGCTTGGATGGTACCTTTTATATTGTTTTGGGCAGGGGCATTTGATATATTCGATGGAGAAGTAGCTAGAAGAACTAATTCTAATTCTAAAGCTGGAGCTTTTTTAGATTCTAATTTAGATCGACTATCAGATTCAGTGTTAATAATAGGGCTGATTTTGGGAAACTTCCTGCATTACATTTTAGGGTATATCATTTTATTTTTTGTAATTATGATTTCCTACATTCGCGCCAGAGCGGAGAACGAAGGTATTGACATGAGAGGAGTAGGATTTATGGAAAGAGCTGAGCGATTAGTTATTTTATGGCTTGCTTTTATGGTTGAATGGTGGATTTATACAATATCAAAACTAATACTTGGAACCCCTTTCACTTGGTTTTTTCCATTATTTATGCTATTTTTTACAGGACTACTAATTTTAACCATCATCCAAAGATTAATTTTTTCTTTTAAAGCTCTAAATAAGTTAGACGCACAAAATAAGAATTAAAGATATCTTTTTAGAAGGAAATCTTAACAGAGCGTAAGTTTAACTTCTTTCTAAGGGAAAAAATAAAATTTTTAAGGTTTGCCCTATTCAAATACAAAGGAATAAGAGTTTAATTTCGAAATAGAAAAAAAAGCTGAAAAAAAAATGCCAAAAAAAAGAAAGAGCGGTGGCAAAACGGGATCAAGAAAAGGACACTACAGTCAAGTCCAGTGCACCAAGTGCGGGAGAATGGTACCGAGAAGTAAAGCCAAAGCTGTGACTCAAAGAGTCTCTTTAGTTGATGGAAGAATGTACGCTGAACTAAAAAAAACAGGAACGATTATTCAAACTCCTAGCAAAAAAAAGTATTATTGCATATCCTGTGCGGTCCACAGCCATCAGATTAGCCAAAGAAATAAAAATTTAAGGAAAGGATAATTCACAAATTTAACGTTTTAAAGAAAGAGGGCAAAGAATAGATTATTTCACACTCATTTTTGGATACAACTTCAATAATAGCCCGGATTAAATAAGTGTCCCTCAATTCTGCGGTAGGTTTATAAATTTTCACTTTAGACGTTGGTTTAAGTTTTAACGTGTAATTTTCAGCTATGCCAATCACATTATCATCGGTTTTTACGATGACACCTAATAATCCTAGTTCGTAATGGGATACAATGAAAAGATATCTGTCTACTGCTCCTTTCTTAGTTACCAATTTTTCAAAATGTACGACTTCTAAATAATCTTCTTGCAGTTCTTTAGGAAGTTTAATGTAAGGTACGATCCTCTTTTTTCCGAAGATATAAGGGAATGGTGTATATAACAATATATTAAAACTAGCAATTTTTTTGATTTGCTCATTATATTTCTCTACGTCTTTAACTGAATACGCTTTATCAAGTAATACATCTAATCGATCTATCATAATGTCTTCGGTGGAATACCCATTAAGAACAGTGGCGATATACGCTCGTTTTAATTTTTCTATTAGTATATCGCTTCTAATTTTTAGTTTGTAATCAATACTAACCTCCAATGCCTCGTTGTAAAGATTTGCTGCCAGTTGAGAATGTCCTAAAGCTAAAAAGTAATCTCCAAGCTCGCTAAAAACAATAATTGCATCTAAAAAGTTTTCTTCCATGTTTATACCAGAAATTTCTTCCATAATAGCCATTGCTGTTGCAACGTCTTCACCTTGAATGTAAAGCGCTATAGATTTCCCAATCGCACATTTTAATTTAAGTTTTTCGTCGTTATAAATTTCTGCGAGCTCCTCGGTAAAGTTATAAGCCATTATAGCGTTTTTATAGAGACCATGAAACAAAAGAATTAGTGCTTTTACATAATTTAAGGTTAAGCAAGTTTGATGATTATGGATTATCGTGGCAAATAATGCTGCTCTTTCTAAGGAATCAATAGCCGCATTTACTCTTCCCAAAGAAACTAGAAGAAATGCTCTTAGAAATTCCATCTTTGAAATTTCACTACAGATTAACTTTTCAACAATTTCGTAATCCTTTAAATTAGTTTTCAATTGGCCGGAAGCAATTTGTAATAAAGAAATTAGAAAACCGTTCCCTTTCTTTAAAAATTTTACAGCGTCTTTCGAATCGTGCTTCACAATGGCTTTTCTTGCTTGCTTAACGTATTCGCGAGATATTTTTAAATTTTCAAGGAAATTTACTATTCCAGATACAAGTTTTTCTTCGCTACTAGCTAGTTTCTGGTTTTCAATATATTTTTCGCAGATGGTGATTTCTTTTTCGTATTTATTCGCCCCTATCTCAAATTTAACAGGACCCTTTTGACTATCAACATACTGCGCGTCTTGGCTAACTATAGAGTCTTGTGTTACGCTGATCGCCTTTTCAATTAACCATGTTATTTTTTCTTCGGCAGGATAAATTTTAGAGCGCTCAATCATGTACGAAAGAGTATAATTCAATGATTTTTTCCAAATATTTTTGAAATAATACCGCAACGGCCTATTGGAGATTGTTCTGTGTATTTTTAGCAAAAAGCTTGAAAGAGATAAAATATTGATCTTGCCGCGAAAAAATAAGTTTGCGTTTTTTACGAGTTTAAAGTCATCAGAAACTAAGCTAATAGAAATCTCACCGTTACTATCTAATAATTTCTGCGACAAGGACAACAAAGACAAGTCTGGGTCTTGAGCAGGGAAACGGATCCCTTGTTTGCTTAAGTCGTTTTTTATATTTTCAATTTCCAAATTCTCAATTTCTTCTATATTTATGAATTCTCGAAATTTTTCTTTGAAAGTGTGAGATGATTTAATTTCGTTAAAAACAATTAAGCTAATGTAATAATCAAAGCCCAAATCTGAGCCCACTCGCCTTAAATTTTCAAGAATATTTTTAGCTCTGATAGAATTCATGCAGATAAAGAAATTAGCATCGAACACTATTATTTCGTTTTTCTTAGTCATAATTGCATAAAACTTAATTCTTTTAACATTATCATAATTTAATTATATTAAATCTTGAGCATTTTTATATATTTAAGAATCTGTGATTCCAAATGATAATTATTAGCGTTATTGGGTATTCTGGAAGTGGAAAAACGTATTTCATACAAAAGGCGATAAGGAAATTAAAGACCGAGTTAAATTTTGAAGTTGTGGTAATAAAAAATATTCATCAGCATCAAATCGACGAAGAAGGAAAAGATTCGTATATATTTACTGAAGCTGGAGCGATATTATCTATAATAAAAAACAAACTTAACGAAAACGCGATATTTTTTAAAAAGAAAATCAATATTGAAGAGCTAATAAGATGGGTTATAAAAGGTCCATTTAAAGTAGACATATTATTTACAGAAGGATTCAGAGATCTGTCTTTTCCTACGATTTTATGCGTAAAAGAATTAAGCGATGTAAAGCCCCAGTTAAACGAAAATGTTAAAGCAATCTCTGGTCTAATTGCAACAAGTAAGCTTAATCAAAAAAGTGAAATTAAGTTGCCTATTGTTGACGCAGAAGAAAACTTCAAAACCTTTTTAAAAATTTTTGAAATCAAATAGTTAAATTTAAGGTTATAACTTTTTACTTGGATTTTTCCCAAAACATTGCGAGTTGCTGGCACACAAATTCAATATCTTGAATGATTTCATCGTCTTTTTTACCTTTAACAAAAAATTCTTTTAGTTTTTCGTAAATCTCAGTTTTATTTGTAATATCTTTTATTGAACTACGAATTGCTAAAATGAATTTGTTTAATGGAATAATAATCTCGTTGATTAACCACTCTTCGAAAATGAGTTGATCCTTTGATGATTGAAAGTTATATGTGACAACAAATCTAACTATGTCTTCATACTTATAAAAGAACTTTTTGGGGATGACTACTTTATCTTCTAAATCCTTTAATAGAGCATCCTTATTCATGCTAATAATGTAGTCTGGCCAAACATCATCTGATACGTTCAGATCGCTAAAAATAAATAATTCTAATACTCTCAAAGCAATGTTTCTTCCCACATATCTGCTTCTCGGGTCTATAAAATTTTTAGACGCTTGACCAGGAATTTTTCTAATAAAAATTTTATCGATGAGGGTATAGAGCATCCGGCATATGTGATCAACAACTATTTTAAAATTTAAAAGCTCGTTATTTGGGTCTTCAGATAAAGTCTTGTTTTCTCGAGCGATTAAACGAGTAATACTTATATTCAAGCTGCGCAAAAATGTTCTTAAAAAGTCGTAATTAATCTGTGAAATATTTTTATTAAATATTTTTTCAAAAAATACATTTGGATGTTCTACATTTGTTAATACTGAAAAAATGTCCATGAAATCTTGGATCTCCTTGATATTTTTAGCATTAATTGGGTCATCCAATGTCTTATTAAGTTTATTTAATCTGTTCCTAAACTCTCCTGGTAAAAATAATAAATCGCTTACTTCCAAAGCTTCTAAAGATCCACTTCCAAAGTAATATTTCATATACAATAGAAATAAATTAAACTGACTCTTTTGAGTTGGTAAATTATTAGCTTGAAATGTCGCATATAACGTCGATTTCTTGTCTATGTAATCGAAAAGCCTAATTAAAGAGTTCTTTTTCTCATTTGTGTAGTCAAAATTCTGTAGGAACTCTTTTTTTATTATATCTAGTTTAGGAAAAATTGAGTCTTCTACTCTTGAATTGACGAAATTTAGGAAATCCAATAAAGGCGAAAAATTTTGAAGCAAATTACACTTCTTATAGAAATAATATAATAAATCAACGAGCCTCTCTTTAGCAAAAGAGTATTCCTCTAAAGCAATTTGATATACCCGATCCCTACCTTCTAATAGTTTGTCTGAATATGCTTCTGGAACGTTTTCAAAGTATTTCAGAAAGTAGTAAAGATACATTGAATAATAATTATTAAAAAGTTCATCTTTGCTATTTTTAATTACAATCAAAAAATTTATAGTATTGTTATTATCGCCGTTTTTTATAACAGCTGCGTCTAAAACAATATAAAATTTTTCTTGAGTTAGCTTTCTTAGTATTACTCCTAATATTGCGACCACTAAATATAAATATCCAAACGGGGAGGTAATCCCGTCTGAAGTGTCTTTAAAACATTCAGCAAATTCGTTAAAATAATCCATCTCTTCTGGGGATAAGTAATAAGAATACTCTAAAAATAAGTGGTCGTCAGAAATCTTCTCCTTTGCAATTAATTTTAGTCCGGATTTTGTGTCAAATCCGCAGAAGTTTTGTAAATAAAATTCTAAGTATTTGTGAAAATATTGAAAAAAAAATGCACTATAAGTTTTTTGAACTATTCTTTTTTGATTTTTTAATTTGAACTGTTCCCATTCTTTCCTAATCCCTTCTTTAAAATCACTAAATAAAGCTCCTTTGCTTTTTAAAATATCAAAAAAGACATGGGAGTTCATCTTAATAGTTAATTCTTTCCCTTTCACTTTTTCTCCTATGGATTTCAGAATGGTGCTTAATTCTTTATTCGTAATTCTTTAACCACTTTAAATCAAATATTAATTTAATAATATAATCGAATGTATTTAGTTAACAACCCTTAAATATAAAAATATAATGTAAATTCAATGTTAAAAATCTTAGCTAATTGAATAATAGCGACTTTATTATTAAAATAATTTTTAATCTAAATTAAACAATTTTGTGATTTCGTCTGTTTCTGTGTAAGACATTGGCGTCTTTTTGTTATTATCATCTATTACAATATACTTTTCTTTTTCCGAAGTGAAATTACCAATCACTTCAGAATTGACGCCATTTTTCGCCAATAAGTCAATTAAATCTACAGTAAATTCTTCTTTAATTGAAATTAAAAGAGAACCGGAAGAAATCGTGCTATATGGATTTAAATTAAAAACTTTACTTAGCTCAGTTGGCTCAGGTAAAACTTTTATTTTGGTTTTTTCTATCAATACCCCTAAATTCGAGGCAATTGCCATTTCCGCGATGCCACAAAATAACCCCCCCTCAGTAGGGTCGTGCATAGAATTAATATTAAAATTATCGTTAGATAACAAAGCTTCTTTGAAGACGCTGATGCCAGGATTATATAAGTAATCTTTACATTTTTCAATAAATTCGACGCTGTATCCTTTATCCTTTAATATGTTCTCTTTTTCTCGTGCTATAATAGATGTGCCTTCGATAAAAATCCCCTTGGTTAGTATTATTGAGTCTCCTGCTTTTGCTCCAGATGTCAAAACCAATTTATCCTTCTCAACTTCGCCAAGGAGAGAGCCAACAATAATTGGTCTGGTAAGATCTGAAGTAATCTCAGTATGACCACCTATTACAGATATCCCTAAAGATTTGCAAGTATCATGAATGTTTTTGAAAATGTTTTCAATTAAATCTTCATCAGTAATTTTCTGAGGTAGTAAAATTGTAGATTGAAACCACTTAGGAGTAGCTCCAGTGCACACAATATCGTTTACATTGACATTTACGGCATAGTATCCTATAGCCGATGTTGCAAAAGTAATTGGGTCGGTCTTTGCAACTAAGTAATTATCGCCCATATCAATAACAGCAGCATCCTCTCCAATATTAGATCCCATAATGACTCTATCGTCTTTTGAATGAGTGTCAGAAACAAAATTCTTTAACATCTTTAAGAGAAACTTGTGTTTTAGCTTACCAATTGGAAATTTATTTTGATTCTCTCTCATAACCTTATCTTTATAAGAATTAATTTGATATTGAAATTTATTGACATTTAATGATTGAAAGCTTTTATCACGATTATTTTTTATGTTTACTATATTATGACTTTTATGGTTTAAGTTAAATAAATTTAAATAGCTATTACAATAGCTATTATACATAAGAGAAGTAAATTAATTATATATAATTTGAAAATAAGAGTCTGACAAATATGGGATTGGGAAAAGCTCTAGGTTTTAGTCTGCTTGCGTTAATCGGTCTAAATTTTCTGTTTGTAATAATAGCTGAGACCATTAGTGGTAATTTAAACCTTCTTTTTAGCGATATTAGCAACAATCCATTAATTATATTGCTGATTTTTTTCGGACCTCTAGTTAGTATGCCAGGGTCGGTTTTTGGTTCAATATTTACTCAAGTTTCCTCGGGAATGATTGATTCTATGCTAATTCAATATATTGGATTCATTGTTTCTCCCTTTGTCGCATCATTAATCGCAGGACGAGTGGGAGAGAATAAAGGGGGTAGTTTTGGCGGATGGATGATTGTAGCTATGATAAGTGCTGCAGTTTTGGGAATATTAGCCTTCATAAGTCCAGCAACCTTATCATATTATAGTATCCCTTTAGCTGATCCAAGCTTAGTATTAATCTCCTTTTTGATGAGCGGAGCAGTAAACGGCGTATTCTACGGTTGCTTCAGTTTGCTATTTACAAAAGAAGAGATGTATTAACTTTTCTTTTTAATTTAAAATACTAAAAACTAAAGTTCGTATTTTTATTTAAAGATTTTACAAAAAAATTTGTTAAATTATTAATATATTCTTTTACTTGCCTTTTCCGTATTTGTGAGCGAAAATTGAGTGAATCCCGAATATTAGGTTAAAAAACATAAATATTATAAATAACCACGTTGCTTGGAAGATTTGTACCTCTAAACTAATGGTTATTGCGAAGGCTTTTGAAACCTGAGCATAGCTTTTCATTATTATCAGAAATAAAGCAATTGTATCGACTTTAAATATTTTTAATTTAGCTTGTATATAATCAACTCTATCATAAACGACCCCTAAGATGTATAGGAATAATAATATGTCAATAATAAACGATGCAACAATGTAAATTAGGTTTCCCGATTCAGTACTAAAAAATATTCCAAACAATAAATCAAAAAGGATATATAAAGTGTAGAAGAGAGTTAGTAGAAAAAATAAAGCAATGAACGCCGATAACTTTTTCGTTATAATCAATCGAAATAGAACAACTATCATTAAAACTATGTTTACCCAAAACATTATTTGTAAAATTCGGATAACATAAGTGAATAAATCAGATGAAGTATGACTGAAAAAGATTATCGTGATTCTAAAAAACCACCAAACTAAAAAACCAAAAACGCAAAATTCTACAAGCCGAATTATTATTCTAGATTTTTTATTTTGATACAAATAATCATCGACTTTAGTAGCAGAATCCATACATAATTTAAAGGCAAAGAAAGAAGTGAAAAACAGATTTGCATTAAGGAGAATTAGCAAGTAAAAATTAGATGTCGGGTTAAAAATCGTATCAGAGAGAAATACATTTAGAACTATCGCAATTATAAAGCTGAAGATGAAAAACCATTTGTTCAAATCATCAAGTTTCTTAAAAAAGGATACGCAAAATAAAATTACATTAAAAAATAAAAAACCTCCCCCGAAAACAATTATAACCGTTCTAAGCAACTCGTTTTTCAAGTAAGAGTTAGCTAATATCAATACCCAAGTAAGAACAAAGGAGAATATAATAAATATGTAAAGACGTTTTTTAAACACTCCTTTCAGCCCAGAAATAAAACCCATTATTTTTTCCCTCAATTAAGATAATAATTAGATAATTTATTGTTTAATTTATTTTAAATATTGCTTTTACCAACATTTTAGGTTTCAGTATCAACTTATTAACCCCTTAACACATAATTTGCTCTAAATTTAATATACGAAAAACAATAGTATATACAAAATTGAGATTATAACCTCGATTACCCTCAAAAATAGACAATTTAGTAGGTATTATTGCAGATTACCGACAAAATTAAAAACAGCACTACAGTTTCAAAAACAATGGGGTTTAATTAAGTAAATTTAAAATTCTAAGTGATAAAAATTGAGTTCAGGAAAAGCTAATATCAATTATTCTGTGGAAACTTTTGATAGTACGAAACCAAACTATTTATCTAATCTGCCAGTTTTTGAAAAAAAAGACCTAATTCACTTTAAACAACAAGAAATTGTTAGTAAATTGAATAAATTTTACGGAAAAATCATAGATGTCCATTTATTCTTGTTAAACAATAATGAATTAACGAATAATCAAAAATTAGATTATTGTACCATTGAAAGGCATTTTATGAAACAATACATGAAACAATGCCTAAAGAAATTATAAAAAAAAAGTTTAGCATCTTTCCTACTTTTCATTTGGAATGTCGTAGTTGTGCGATTTTAAAAATTCAATATACTCGCAATATCGCGATATGCTACTCGCGGCGTCTCTTAACGAGAAAAAATATAAAACTCTCTCCTTGTGTAAAACTTTTTTGACCGTTGAAAATCTTGACGCCAGTTCTGACGAGTCAGCTATACTAGGCATACAAAAAACAAATGGTTTCGAAGTAGATTTCTGAATTTCTATCATGCGCTTGAATACGTGTTTATATATAAACTGCGGCCATAATGGAATCACAATAATATCGATGTTAGTATCTTCAATCACAATTTCTATACATTTTGAAAATATATCTACTACAAAACCTGAAGCCCCTAAATCAATTGGGTTCTTAATATTTACATTTTCGTAGGGTAATATCTCGCTAATTTTCTTTTGCGATTCCAAGGTTAGTTCTGGAATTTTTAAATTATGGGAACTAAATAAATCTGTCGTGTTTACGCTAGAACCTCCACCAGGAGTTATTATTCCTACATTTCTTCCAGCGGGTATATATCTAGGAAACAACAATTCGAAAGTTTTCATTGCGTTCCAAAATTCCTCGTTGTCTTTAACGATTATAGCCCCAGTTTGTTTAGCCATTGTCCGCCATAATCTTAAATCGCTTACTATGGCGCCCGTGTGCGAGAATGCCGCTCGAAAGCCATCGTTCGTATAACCACCCTTCCAGATAATAACGGGTTTAACTTTTGCTGCTTTTTTGAGCTCTAAAAAGAAATCGTAACCCGTTGCTGAACCAAACGATTCTAGATAAGCTGAAATTACGTGGGTGGTCGAATCTATACGGAAATGTTTCAAAAAATCAACACAATTCAAATCTAATTGGTTTCCAAACGAGATACCATACCTATACCTGAGATCGCGCTTATAACCTACATCTAATAATTGGCTCATGTGTCCTCCAGATTGAGACATGAACGAAATAGAGCCTGGAGTGTTATTTTTAGCGCTAAATGTAAATGCCATTCCTTCAGTAGCGTTATACGGACCTAAACAATTTGGACCTATTATTCTTGTGTCCGTACCTTTAATTATTTGTTTTAATTCGTGCTCTAATTTTAATCCAGATGAGTCTCCCGTCTCAGAAAATCCGGAAGCAAATATTACGACCCAAGAGATTCCTTTTTGTACGCACTCTTTTAGAACAGCAGGAATAAATTTTGTTTTCACTGAGATATATGCAGTATCCACAGGATAAGGAATATCAAGTACTGAAGAATAACACTTCCAATCAAGCACTTTTTCGTACTTTGGATTAACCGGATAAAAGGTAGCGGCCCATTTGGAGTCTTTAAAGGCGGGTAAGTAAAGCATCGCACCAAACCTCGATTTTTCGCTCGCCCCTACAAACGCAATGTGTTGCGGGTGAAACAAGGTGTCGAACTTATCAAAGTTAAAATCTTCGGGTGTCATTTGTATAGGAAAAAATTTGAACTGTTTTATTTTTTTTGAAATTCAAAGATTAAAAGCATATACATACAAAATTGTCGTTTTATTATGAATTTCAATTTTTATATAAGAAAAAAAAACAGAATATTAACTATAAATCGTATTTATCTTTTCCATAAAACAAATCAGGATAAACCGGTTCAAAATTCTCGTTAAATAATTTATGGTTCCGCCATCTCTTGTCTTTAGCGTTCCAAATAAGATTAATTAAAGGGTTGTAGGTCTCTAAGAATTTCAACTCTTTAAATGTTGATTTAATTAAGTTTCTTCCGTCAACTAAATCGTTTAAAACAAGGTAATGGTCAATTTCCAAATATTCAAAAACTAGGTCGAAAAGCTTCTCAAACTCGTCAAGTTGACAATCTGGCAAGCGTAATTTTATCATCATTCCGTTCTCAAACTTTATCACTTCGTCAAATCCGTGAATATAATACGCCCCTTCTACTTCGTAGATGAAACCAACGTTAAAAAAGCTAAAAATCTTAAGAATTGACTCGTTATGTTTTTTATCTACATTTGGTAAAATGATAGTAATCTCTTCCACTAAATCTAAATTCTTTAAAGAAATAAAAGGTTGAATTAATCCTTTCTTTAACAATTCTATTATACTTGTATTTATTTTAAAATAACGTCTCGTTAAGTAAGATTTAATATCCAACGATTTCCAGTTATATATTTGAGATAGCTCTTTGAATTCAGAGGAATTGGGGCCTAGATAACTTGAACTGTTTAAATCACCATCATTGAACTCCTTTAAATCAGGAATTTGGATTTTATAATCAGGATTAAACAATATATTTTGAAAATATATCTTAAACCGATTTGGGTCAAGATCCCAACCATCTGAACTCAAATTGTAATTAAAATGTAATATTTGATACACTTTTTTAATGAAAAATAGGCAATATTCTCTGACGATTTTTTTCGATTTAGTTAGCCAATTTAAATACGGAGATATACCAGGATTGCGAAAAGGAAAAATGTATTGGCATAAGAAAGAATTTGAGTTATCAATCTGAGCGGGATAACTAATAGATTGGAAAGAGTTGTTCATTAAAAGCTTAAAATCAATTTGATTAATATCCGTAGGATAGAAATACAAGAAATATTGACTCATTCCGAATTTCTGAAAGGAAGGTATAAAATCGATTGATTTAAGGTAGTTTTTGAAGAAAAACTTATCTTGGGATTCTTTAAACTCGCTAAGATTTAACAAATTTTCTTCTAATTTATTATGGAATTCGCTAAGGTCATTTAACTTATTTACACTTAAATCTACACGCTCTCCTCTAATGCGCGCCTCGACAGAGTGAATCAAATGAGAAATGTCTTCTTCTTTTGACCAAAATATATTATGCGGTATATTTTGGACTTCTGAGAGTGGTTTTTGTACTTCACCAAGAATAATTCTCGCATTTAGGAAAACCTGCTCAAAAAGGTCTTTTGTATAGAAAAACTTTTTCTGATCTAAATCGTAAAAGTCTTTCCTTGAAAACGCCTGTTGAAGATAGCTCCACAAATATCTTTTAATACTGATCAGATTTTCTTTAAAAATATTTGTCAATAATGAAATAAATGTCCCCTTCTCACTGCTACTTAAGTATGGAATTAATATCACTGCATTTAGTATTTCTCCAGAACTAATCGACATTCTCTTTGATATAAAAGTTATTTTTTTAAGATTTTCTAAAGTTTCCTCGTTATTTTTTAATAAAACAATAAAAACTTGAACCTTTGAAGCTACAATATTTGCGATCAAATTTGGTTTAATTACAGGTGGTTTGCTCTTTAGGTAAAAATCTAACTTTTCCTCAATTAATTGATATGTTATATCGGGTAATTCGTAACTCTCATATGAACTCATTAATTTCTCTTCCTTAGATTTATAAATTGTGTTTATTAATGATCTATCTTCTACAATCATGCGAATTGATTGAAGATTGAAGATCTTCAAATCGTAACAAGAACTAATTACTTTAAAAAAACTAGTATATTTGTTAATTTCTTCTTCAAAATTCTCCTTTGATTTAAAATATAATGGTAGGAATTGGTTAACAATTGTCTTTTTAATTGTTGAATTTTTAAAGGTAATGTTATTTTCGATTGAATTCGAGACTCCTTGTCTTTTAAAATATTCAAGAAATTTAAAGCCACTGTTGATAGAAGGATTTTTAGTTAAAATATCTTTAATTAGGTTAAAAGTAAAGATATAATCGTTAAGCATATTTTTAATGTAAAAGAAGCCAAAGGATTCATTTGTTTTTAAAAAATCAAGAAAATTGTTTCTGAGTTTTAAAGAGGAATGAATAATTAGCAAATTTGTTTTTAAGTCAGTAATAAATTTCTTTTGACTAATAATTTCGTTAATAATGTCTGATTTTAATAACTTAAGAGTTCCAGCTCTTCTTTCGAAATTAAATCCGGTTTGTGAAAAGTAACGAATTCTTCCGATTATTAACCAATCGAGAAGTGACAAATGAGGTATAATAACTTCTTTACCATATGCAATCGAAAAATCTAACTCATATTTACTGTCATAGAATTTGTGATTTCTATTAACAATTGTTTTTTTATCATGATATTCTCGAAAATAATTTAAGTTAACAAATGATTCAGTTTTTTCAAGGATACTAAACTTAATTTGAAGAAAATATCCATAATCTTCTAATTTCTCAAGGAATCTTTTTAAATCATCAATATAAATTTTTGGTATAACAAAATACCCATCAATTTCGAATCCAAAACTATTTCTGGATTCCTTAAGAAGAACAAAAAAGGGTAGCTCATTAATGAATTTGAGTAATTCTGATCTCTTAATAAAGGGGTTGAATTTAATGCAGCAATTTATCGAGAGTATATTTAATGACGGCCAGTTTACTCTATAACTTGGAGATATAGAACTAAAATTTTTAATCCACTGCATGTTTTCAGTAAACTTGTTTAGACTTAGATCAGTATCAATCATTCCATTTTCTTTAAATAAGGAAAAATAGTCTTGATAGTCTAATAATGCAGAATAATATTTTACCTGGTTGAAGATTTTATCAAGAACTCTTATTGTTTCTATTATTTCGTCATTGAATAGTGATTTTGAGGAAACTAATAAAAATTCCTTGAAAAAAATTTCATAAAAATTTTGCTCTTTTTCATTAATAATTTGGATATTTTTTCTTATATATTTAAAGAAAAAGATAAAGGGACTATCAATATTCTCAGTACTTTCACGTTTCAAAAAATTCTCTAAGCGATCTAACTCTCCCGAAATGAGCTTATAATTAACTAGTTTATCCCGTATGAGCAGGTTCCATTCGTTGCTAGATTTTAATTTTTTAAGATCGATTAATACTTTTTGATTTACGAAAATATCAATTATTTTCATTTGGTTGGCGAAAAGAGGAATAAAACATCTATACGCTTCTCTTAGCATAATAAATTGGATGTATTGAAAAAAATCTGATAATATTTTAATAGTGAGAATATCATTTTTATAAGATCTCTCATCCCCTATCGAAAAAATGTTATCTGACGCACTTGAAACGCTGGATTCTTCATTTTTTAAAACTACGTTTATTTTAGGGTAAATTACTTCAATATTGAGATAGGATTCAATTTCCCGAAGAAGTTCACGAAAAAAATAATCAATCTTTTCAAGGATTTTTTTGATTGGAGTTTCTATTAAAAAATCGATATTTAATTTTGCCATTTATTCAATCTTAGATAAATACGCTTTAGAATTATGAATTTATTTAGCGTAAGAACTTAAATACTTTTTCATGCGATTAATTTATAAATTTAATGATTAATCGGGGTTTTTTAGTATAATAAAAAATCCGCTTTTTTCTCTATGTTTTTATATCTATTTATGAATAAATATTGTGAGATAGTGTAATGCTATTAAAACTCGTTGGTTTAAGTTAGCGGGTTTAAGTACAATAAGCAATTGAAATTTCATCAAAATAAATTGAGGTAAAGTAAGATGCCAGGAACTGCTAATACTACACCCTAAATGTTTCTCCCGCTTAGGTTATTGAATAACCTAATTATGGCGGGAAAACTATATTTTTTTCCTTTTTTTTGAAATCCTGGCGCGATAGATTTACCATAGAAAGAATTTTCATTACCTTCTAATCTAAATGTTTGTTAGAATCTCAAAATACATCAGAATAATATTAATTGTGTAGTTTATAAATTTGAAAACAAATAAATAAAAAAGTAAATTATTGTATGTCTCGAGTTGGTAAATTTAAAATGTTAAATAACAAAAATAGAGCAACGGCTAAAGAATCACTTAAAATATCAGAATTAAAATATAAATGGAACATTGGACCTTTTAAGAAGTCAAAAAAAGAAAGTGTTAGGAGGTTAAACTATTTTGGTTTCTTCCTTCTCTATTTTGCTATTAGTGTAATTAGGATCTATTTAGTTGTATACCTTCCAGTCTTTTTATTAAATGTCCTGAATGTTAATAGGAGTGAGTTAGCCTTCATTCAAATATTTATTTATCTCGTTATGTTCTCAGGACCAATTTTAGGGTATTTATTTGATAGATATTCCAAAAATAAAAAGTTAATAATAATATCATCCAGTATACTTTTTTTGGCTAGCTTTTTATTTTCTGTGTTTGGTGGGAGAAACTTAGGTGTGTTCGGTCTTTTTTTAGCGATTAATTTGTTAAGTCAAGAAATAGTTAAGGTGGGAATTTCAAAAATGATTATAGATCTCTCCATAAACGAAGGTTTGAAGGATAGTAGCTTAACGGCAATAAATATATCATCGAATATTGGCTCATTTATCCCTTCAGTTGTCTTCCTTTTTACTGTAAACGATATCTTTAATGTTAATCAATGGAATGGTTTTTTCTTTATTGGTTTCTTATCCTCTCTTCCTATAATCTTATCAACAGTTCTTTTGAGAGAAACAGCTAAAAAACCGGAAAAAAAACTCGAACAATGTGAGAGGGATATTATAAGTTTAGGGGGAAACAATAATTTGAATTTGTTTCTGTTATTTCTATCGTACTTATTGATTTGGAGTGATAAATTGTATCAATTTCCTTTTTCGTCCTGGATTTTAACCAGATTCGGAGAGCAAGGATTTAAGATTTACTCGTTATTGTATATTGTGTTGATCTTACTTAACATTGGAGGTTGGATAATAGGGCAACGAATTTCAAACAAAGAGAATAATAGAATTAACAATATTGTGGCTGAAAATCGCTATAAATTGGACATTAAAAATGATAATCAAAATGAAGTATTGTATGCTTTAAAGCTATCTAATCGAAAAAAGATCATCGCAATTACAGTTGGATTATATGTTGTTTTAACTTTTCTGATGGCGATTTCAGATTTTTTATTTTTGATGATTATCCAAGGAATTATTCAAGTAATTGCCGGTGTAATGATGTTAAATTATACATCGCTAATGATCACGATTTCTAATAACGGGAAGTATAAAACGTTTTTGTTCCAGTGTTTAAAACTAGCATACGCGTTTTCTTGTGTAATCTTCATTCCATTAGGAACTTATTTCTCTGCTTTTGTTCCGATTGAGACCTTAATTTTAATCGCCGGAGTGCTATCAACCCTGGCATTAGTTCCCTTGCTATTTTTATCAACCTAAAAAAATGTCATTTTGAATAAAATACTAATTTTTTTTTTCTTATGCATTATTTTATAAATATTCAAAAAACCAAATTTTAATTGTAAAATTTGACTAAACTAAATATTATATATTTTAAAATTATTAAATTTTAAAAATAACAAATTTGGAGAAAGTGAAATGGCAAGACCGAGTCCGTTAGAAATTTATGCGCTTTTAGATAAGAGTAATTGCAAAGATTGTGGTAGAGATACATGTATGGCCTTTGCAACAGACTTACTTGAAAGAAATGTTGTGGTGCAGGACTGTTCGCACCTCATGCAAGATCCTAAGCAATTTAAAAAACGCGATAAGTTAATAAAAATTACAACACCTCCACAAAAACCAGTATTTATTGGAATAGGAGAACGAAAATGTATAGTTGGGGGTGAAGAAGTTCTTAATCGCCATCAGCTCACGTATTATAATGAAACACAAATTTTTATACAAATCGCCGACGATGAAAATGATTTAGAAGAAATTGCTAAATATTTAGCCGAAGTAAAACTCGAAAGAATGGGAGATGTTCTTAGGGTTAGCGGCATTGCTCTAAGATGTGTGTCTGGAGACGCTGAGCAATTTAGACTAGCTGCAAAGAAATTAACAGAGGTTTCAGATCTTCCCGTAATGTTAGCGTGTTTTAACCCGGATATTTTGTTAGCTGCTGCTGCTGAAATTAAAGATAAAAAACCATTACTCTACGCCGCAACCAAAGATTCATGGGAACAAATTGGAAAATTTGCGGTTGAGAACAATTTACCTGTGGTGGCAGTTTCAAGCGATTTAGACGAATTAATATCCTTAAGTGCTACTCTACAGAAGTTAGGCGTGACAGGCATAGTATTAGACCCCACGACCGTCTTCGGTCCAGGCAACATAGCATTGACTTACGATAATATAATGCAATTGAGAATTGCGGCTATTGATAAAGAAGACGCGAATGCAGGTTGGCCTGTTATGGGAGTTCCTGCTGCTTATTGGAGTCAAGTGAAAATTGACGATGATAAGGGACTCTGGGAGCATCAATACCAAGAATTAATTATGGGAGCGATCATGGAGTCAATTGATACAAACCTCATTGTTTTGCATTCTGGTAAAAGAAAAGAAGATATTTGGGCTCTTCTGGCAATGATGACTTTAAGACAGAGTATTTTTTCCGATCCTCGCATCTATCCCGCTGCAGATCCTGGAATATACGAAATTGGAGAGCCAACAGATAAATCTCCTATTTTTGTAACTTCAAACTACCGTCTAACAAAAATTCCGGTTGAAATAGACATAAAAGGGGCGAATTTAGACGCGTATCTTCTAGTAGTGGACTCCGAGGGAATCGGGATTGAATCGGCGGTAGCCGGAGGACAATTTAGCGCAGGATCTATTGCTGAAGCAACAAAAGAATTTAAAGCGTTTGATAAGGTTAATCATCGTATTTTGATTATTCCCGGAATGGCTGCACGTTTAAGTGGAGCTTTGGAAGACGAAGCTGATTGTTTTGTTGTTGTAGGGCCAAGAGATAGTTCTGGAATTGGCAAATACATGCAAGAACAATGGAAACCCAAAGAGTTTATGGAACAATACGAAGATTTGAAAGAATAACTTAATTCTTTTTTTACTTTTTTTATTATTTTTAATCTGTTGTTATTTTATAATAAGGAATAAATCATATTAGGCTTTATCTCCTTAACGCTACTTAAAATTTGAGTTTTTACAGTGCTATTTTGCTGTAGTTCTGCGGCGGAATGGTTTCCTGTTAATACTCCTATGAATGGTGCACCAATATTTTCAGCAAGAGCCGCATCTTTAGGATGGTCGCCAATAATCACGATAAAAAAGCCTTTATATTTATTCAATAAAAAAGATTTCAGATTAGGGTCTAATTTGCTCTTAATATTTTCGCTTTCTCCTAAGATATATTCAAAATACCTATAGATTCCTAAGTACTTTATGATTCTAATTGCCATTTCTTGCTTCTTTGAAGTAATTACGCCCAGGGTAAAATTTTTTTGTTTCAATTCGTTTAACTTTTCTCTAACTCCAGGCAATAGGGTTGCTTGGTAAATTCCTTTTTTTCCGTAATATTCGCGAAAAGCGGTAGATAACTTTTTTGGATTAATATTAGAAATTTCTTCAAACATGTCATCTAAAGGCGTACCAATCATTTTTTCGATCCTATTTCTTTCGAGGGGCGGGAGATTATATTTTTTCAAGGCGTAATTGAAGGAATTAACGATCCCTTCTCTATTATCGATTAGAGTATTATCTAAATCGAAACTTAAAATTATATTCTTTTTTTTTCCCATTAATTAAAATACATGAAGAGAGATAAAAAAAGTTTTAAGGCACATTAGAAAAAAAGAAAATTTGAAAAAAATAAATAAAATCTTACTAATTTAAAGCTGAAATTACGTCATGTACATCGTAAGAAGAGGATCTCCCAATATAGTCATTCCATAATATAATAATTCCTTATTCCACTTAACAATTTCAGGATTATGGAACCATGTTACAAAAGCATCGCCAATTATTGCTCCTTGGCTTAAATCGTCATAGAAGGGTTGATATAAATCCATACCGCCATCTCTTGAGCTCCCAATTACGGTCAAAGTATTATCCGAAAACAGATAATATGTTCCAGTATTGTTAACTTGGGTATAATTACATGAAAAACATGCGAATAAATTATAAAATAACGGTAAAGTACTGTTTCCATAAATGTTTTCGTGCGTTAAAATCCCCTCAGATCCAAGCGCGTATGGAGGTCCAAAAAGATGCTGAGTTGGCCATGAATGAACGAGCAAATGGACAAATTCGTAATTAACTGTAGATATATTATTCATATAGTTTGCAGCTGTTGTAGTTGGATCATTCCAATAACAATCGACCTCGCTACCGGTATACGCCGTAAAATTGCTTAACCATTCGTCCTTATAGCTTGACCAATCGTCATCTATGTATAGTAATGCTTTGTGAGGTCTACTAGTAAAACCATGCCTTAGCTTATAATTGCGGTCAAAATAATTTTTATAAGCTGCTGTGTAATTGAATCCCGTTGCTCCGATAGAGCTAGGGCTGATCCGTGCAATCCATATTTCTGGAGTCCAATCACCAGTTCCATTTGTGTGTTCGTTTTGATCTATATCAAATATGCCATTAGGGGTAGTTGTATCGGACCAATTCCCATCTAAATCCATAAGATATAAATCACAAGGATAATTCCAATGTCGACCATGCAAAGAATCCCAATGTCTCGCCATAGCATAAGGTAAATCACCGATTAGAACCGCGCCTTTTAATCCTTGAGAGGAGGCATTAATTAAATGCTGTTTAATCTCCGATACATTGTTAGAAGACCAAGAGATTAGTTCTGCTGAATATCCTTGATCAATTACATCTTGCTTATATTGAGTAATTTCTGAAAATAGTGTATCGTGTATAGATGAATCAACATAAATATAAACTAATCCCTTATAAGTAGGGGGGTGTGATTGCTTAAAATATGGTAATATAATAGATAAAGAAACAACTGCAGCTATTAGTATTGTTCCAATAATTAAAATTGCTTTTAATTCCTTTTTCATGTTTTAAACCTTTCAAAAATTTTGTTTGCAAATATAAAAAATTCCGTAGAATAATGCCTTGTAAATCAAAATCAAACTTATACCTAGAATAATTGTATGATGTTAAAATGATCTTATAATTAAAATGGACTATGCCCTATTTATTTATATTGTTTCTATTTTTATAGAAATGAATAAAAATTCGTCAATTTAGGACGGGAAATTGTATCCTTTAAACAATTTCAGAAGGTACTTTATATCCTCCGAATTTTGCACGATCCTTTGTAAATCGTATGGGAAATTTTTTAATTCCACTTCTTTTCCCTCCGATGCCCACTCTATAATCAATTTAACTAATTCTTTGTATTTACTTACCGTATTTCCCTCAAATTCGATTTCAGAAATGATCTCTAACGCTTTGTTAGTCTTACCATTAAGAATCGAAGAAATGGCGGCCAAGACATAAGATTGGACTATGTGAGAATGGCCGATTTTTTTTAAATTTGCAGCTCTGTAGTAGTACCTATAGACGTTTTTGACCATTTCGTTAAGAAGAAAATCTTTAGCGGTATCTAGTTGTTGATAGAATTTAATGCTTTCCATAATCAGAGTAGCTGCAGTATAGAATTGTTTATTTTTCAATCCCTCTTTAGCTATTATGTTTAAGCCTCTAATAATCTGATTGAAAATACCAAACCTATTGTATTCTAAGTCTCCTTCAACTGCTATGTCATAGGCGTTTAAATAACACTCCGTTGAATCGTTTACATTCTCAATTTTCCAGTAATTATCTCCTGCTTTTACATAGTGCTTGTAAGTCATCTCTAAATTGTTTAATTCTTTAAAAGTCACCGCAGCATTAAAGAAATTTGTAGCAGCTTCGTTATAATCCTTAACCTTTTCAGAATAGTTTCCTGCTAAAACAAAACAAGAAGCCGATTCAATTAAATTGTTATTGATTTCTTTATAACTTAACGCCGCACCACGATAATACGTTGCAATTTTTCGATAATTTCCCTCGTTTTTCTCTAATCTTTCTGCTAAATTAATATAAGCTCCAGCTTCTTTTTTTGAATAACTAACGAATTGCTCTTCTTCGTTTATGAGTTGATAGAGCGATTTTAATACTTGTGAAATTTGAGAAATTGCTAAATTATCATTTTTTTCTTCAAAAGACTGAAAAAGACGTGAAAAAAACTCGATTCCGTCGTGTATTATATCATTTGATTTATTAATCTCGTCTAATTCCTGATAACAGGAAGCAACTTGCTTATAAGAATACGAGAGCAAATCAAAATATTGATAATCTTTTGCAATATTTATTACATTTAAGTAAAATTTTTTTGAATTTTTAAAATCCTGAGTTTTTAAATACAATTCAGCGATGTTTTCGTAATTTTGAGCGAGTTTTCTAATATCATCGAAATCCTTTAATATTTTACTTTCTTGCTTTAAAAAATTGATGCTATTTAAGAGATTTTTTTTATACAATTTAGAATCGTTAAGTTTTTCGTAGAGTTCAGCAATTCTTAAGAAAGTTTCAGCGACTTCATGCAATTTTCCTTGAAGCTTAAATGAACTTATCTGTTTTTCCCAGAATTTAATAATTAATTTATTCAACTTGGTTGATTGAAAAAAAGCTATGCTTTCTAATAATTCCGCTACAGAAAAAAGGAGCTCGCCAGCTTCAAAAAACTCTCCAGATTCAGCGGTTTCTTTCGCAATTATAATAGAATCTTCAATTGCATTTTGTATTATATGGTTTTTTTTCTTCTCGTCCTTAAGATTTCCAAGTTCCATTAACGACTCTCTTATTTTTTCGAGGTAATCGCCGTAATCACTAAAAGTATCCTCTTGAAGAATCTAAAATCAACTCTATAAATAATATAAATAATACTTAGATTTATGCAATAAAATTATTTGACACATAAAAAATAATGGTTTTTATGAAAAATAGAAAAATTTTTGGTTTTATAGTTTTAAAATCTATTATATCGGACACAAACGCAGAATTTTGTTATAGCCGTTAAGTTAAAAGCCTATAGTATTAAATCTTAACATTTTTTGATTTCTTGAATTAATTATAAATAGTTGAAAGGTTTTATTTATCATAGTAAAATCAATAAATTAAAATCAGATGTGGTTCTAAATTGAAACAGATTGCTGATCTTTTAGAAACAGGCATTATTGAGACTTATTCTCCGAAGAGGAAGATGTTAGTTAAAGACCTCCTTAAAGAATTAAACCTTGAAGGTAAATACTTTGGGATCCTCGTTGATGGCAAGAAAGCTAGCGAGGATACGGTTTTGGATGAGAATTCAGACATCCTTATTCTTCCTCACATAGCGGGAGGGTTTTAGAAAATAAATTTCTTTTTGGCACTTATTTTATTTATCTATTTCTACTGTAAAGAAATTCTCATTAAGTCCTTTGCTAAAATGGTATTAGGGAATATCAATTTTGCTTCTTGCAGCAATTGGTTAGCGTCCTCTTGATACCTAGACGAAATATGGGTTAAAATTAATTGCTTAGCGTTCATTTTTGTAGCGTCGTTAGCTGCGTCAACAGAAGTAGAATGTTTCTTTTCAAACGCGACATCAGACAACTCTTTCGCAAAAGTTGCTTCATGAATTAAAAGATCAGAATCCCTTCCTAATTCAATCAAATTTTCGCAAGGGATTGTGTCACCCGAGTATGTCACTTTTCTACCGGGTCTCTTTGGTCCCACTATCCCTTCTTTTAAAGGATCAATTGTTTTTCCTTCATATTCAATAATCTCTCCTTCTTGAAGAGTTTTCCAAAGATTACTTTTAGGAATTCCAAGTTCTATTGCTCGATCGGGGTTAAATTTTCCATTGCGAGGTTTTTCTATAAATGAATATGCATAAGTTAAAACAGAATGTTCCACTAAAGCGTATTTGAGAGAATATCTCTTACCATCAAAAATTATATTTTCGTCTAAATTTAATTCTCTATTTGGGATTTCAGACTCTAATCCATGGAATTCTATTAGTTTTTTGTTATCGTGATCAATTTCAACGATTTTAATCGGATAATTAGCTTTTAGCCCGAGAATTTTTCTATGGACAAGCAAATAAAGAAACAGGTTCCGAGGTCCAAATATAACAACAGGAGCCGTTCTTTCAATTAAACCAAACCTAAATAAAAGGCCTGGAAGACCTATGATATGGTCTCCATGAAAATGCGAAATTAATATTTTTAAAGGCTTATTAAACTTTAAACCCGCTTCAATTAGCCTTCTCTGAAGGTCTTCTCCACAATCAAATAGAAGGAGTTCGTTTTTGTATTTAAGAGCTGTTGAAGGAAGGTTCCTTTCACGAACAGGAATCGCCGCGGAAGAACCTAGGATTATTAATTCCATCGAAGATCATTTAATATTAATTATTTAGTTTTTCTTAACTGCGAGATTTCAAGCCGTTGTTCAATGTTTTGCTTGCTCAAATCGTCAACCAAACTTTCGAGTTCTCGAGTCCTTAATTTACTAACGGGGTTTATTGTCTGTGCTTTATCTGGCGAAGTTTGAGATAGAATTTGAATTTTTAAACTATCTAACTCTGTTTCAATTTCATTTGATTTTTGATCTTTTCGTTTGAGTTGATTGTCTAAATCTTCGTATTTTCGTTTTATTCTTATAGCTTCGTTCTTAATCGTAGTAATTTCTTCCTCTTTCGTTTTTAACGCGTTTTTTGATTCAGCTAATTGTTTTTGCAAAAAGCTTGCCATTTCTCTTTGGATTTTCAATTTGCCTTCAATATCTCCTTGAGAGATGTTAACAGGAGGAGCTTCCTGATTTTGCCCTAGAAGAGTTGCTATTCGTGCTTTTGCTTTACTTAATTTACTTTTTAATTCTTCCACAACTTCTTTTAAAGCAATTGGTTCTGGTTCTACTTTACTTTTCTTACCTTTATCTTTTTTCTCGTATTTAGTTATAACCTTTTTTAATTCTTCATTTTGTCTTTTTGCTTTATTAAGTTTTTTTTGCAGGTCTTCTAGTAGATTTTCCGAAACATTTTTACTAACTTGGTTATTTTCTATTTGAGAAGAGCCATTATCGATTTTTTCAGTTAAATCCATAATTTTATCAGTTAATAATTCTATTTTTTCGTCCTTTTCTTTTATTTTTTTGTTATACTCGTCGCTTCCAAGATCTTTAGTCTTCAACCGTCTAATTAAAGATTCTTGCTTATTTAATTTATCTTGTAATTCATGGAGCAAATTATTAAGTGGTAGTTTGTCCTTTTCTCTTAGTTCTTCTACGCTAATAACAGAAGTATTAGTTGTTCTCACAAAGTTATCGTATTTTTTTTGTAGTTGCACTTTTTCTTTTCTTAGAAAACCCATTCGATTTTTCAGCTCTCGTATTTCTCGATCCTTAACATCTAATTCAATATTTAATTTTTCTTCTTTCGCTTTTTTCATCTTTTTTTTCGGAGCATTTTCATCGAACATTTCCTCGTATCTCATAACTTCTTCTTCAAAGCCATCAATTTTATCTAAGTAAAGATTAATTTCATTATCCTTTTTGTTTAATTCTGATTGTAACTCGTTTATCTTCTTGCGCAAGTTATCTTCTTCTGTCATCTTCGCACCTTACTATTTATTTAAAAAATAATATATTATATAAAAAAATTATATATTGCACTTTTTTAATCTTTTTCATTCAAAAAAATGATTAATATATATCGAAGTCTTTAATGGTAAATTTTTTTATTTTCCGCAATATTGGAAAAAGACTTAAATAATTAAAAATTAGGAAAGCGACAAAAAGTAGGCTAATAATAATGAAAGGCGTTGAGATATGGGGTAAAGAAACCCTTCCAAATAAAACGAGCGAATTTAATATCATTCCTATACCCAAACTCAAGAATAGTGATGGTATAATTACATAGAGGGCTTCCAAGAAAAGGATTTTCTTAATATTTTTATATTTCGAGCCAACAGCCTTCATTATCAGAAAGTCTTTAGCTTTATCTATGATACTTCCTTTTTGATAATTATATAAAGAGAGAATCGAAATTACGGCCATGACAATAATCAAAAAAGCAGGATATAGAGTTAAATTATTTAAAAATTGTAAATTTTCGTCGAAAGTTTGATTTAGGCAAATATATGTGAAATCATCTCCAAGATTTTCACTAATAATTAATTCAATATTGTCTATAACGCTATCATATTCTCCTGGTCTCATTTTTAACAAAAGAAGATTAATATTTTGCTCACTAAAATTCAAATCTTCTTGCATAACCTCTAAATCTACGTATCCGGCAAAACCGCTATAAAAACTATCCAAGACAACCCCGGAAATGTGAAACATGTGCCCTAATCCTAATTCCTCAACTCTCAAACTTTGCGATAATGGATAATCAAAAAAATTATAACCCAATCCGTCTCCAATTATCATGTTTACTGAATCTTCTTGAGCAAAATATTCTCCCTCAATTTCAAAATCTTGTATCATTTCGCTAATATTAACTCCTACAATCGGGAAAATTCCAGACCGTTGTTGACCTGCTATTAAATAACCTCCGTCTTCTAGATAATGATATCCATCTAATTCAGTTAAATTAAAGAAGTTTAACAAACGCTGATCTATACTCTCAACTTCAGTAATATTATTTAGTTCTTCGATATCAGAAAGGTTAAACATGTAGTTTGGATTTAAAAAATCAATACTGCTCTCAGTTATAATAATATCCGGATTAGAAAACATGCTGTACATCAAAGAATAGTTTTGAATAACGTCTCTATGACCAATAGCAATTATATCTTCACCTTGAGACTTTCGGATCCAAGCTTGAGAGGAATTCCTCAAAACGATATTCCCTAATCCTAGAGTAAAAATTACTAAAGAAATTATAGAAAAAACTATTAAATACCTCTTAAATTCCCCTTTTCTCCTGATTGTGTTAATAACGGAAATTTTGAAGTTAAACCCTATTGATGACAACCATTTTGGAACTATTGTAAATCCTCTTGAAGCGTCGTAATTATAGGGTATATCTTTTGAAAATAATTTTATGGTATTTTGATTTCCTAGTTTCCTTAAAATTACGCCAGGAACGAAATAAATCCCCCCTAAACACGAAAAAAACAATATTGGAGTATAAATTAAATCAATTTGAAAAGCGGTTACAATTCCTAAAAGCGACATAATAAACGCGAAGATACCGTATGAAACAAAACCGATTATCACCCCTATCAAAAAACCAACGATAAACACTACATATACTTCAGTGATATAAAAACTATATAATCTCCTTGGTAGCGTTCCCAAGGCTTTCATAATAGCAATATCGCGTTTTTTATTAATAATTAGAGTGCTTGTCACGATTATAACTATAGTAAAAGCCAATATAACTATTAAGCTCAGTATTAAAATAGTAAAATCTGTAAAGACTATGCTAATTCCTCCCGAAAAATAAAATTCATTTTCGTACTTATAAGAAAAAAATCTATTTAGTCCCATTGAAGACATAAAATACGTTAAGAAAATTGTGAGCGCAATAACTAAAGCTATTATTACTACGTAAGAAAAAGTGACCTCCCTTTTTCTATAGAAGTCTTTTAAAGCAAAATCTAAGCTTATTATTAACTCACCAATGTTAAATAATATTTATTTGATAATCCTAAATCCTAACTACTAACTACTCTTCATTTATTATCTTACCATCTTCAAAATTTATGACGCGATTGGCAAGTTTTATTAAAAAATCGTCGTGTGTGGCTATTATAATAGTTTTACCATCCTTTTTCATGTCGTTAAAGAGATCTCGTATAAACATGCTTGTATTTTTATCGAGGTTGGCGGTAGGCTCATCTGCCAAAATTATGGGGGGATCGTTTGCTAACGCTCTTGCTATCGCTACTCTCTGTTGTTCACCAGCCGAAAGTTGAAATGGCAAGTGCTCTCTTCTATCCCCTATCCCTATTTTTTTTAATAGACTAACTGCCCTCTCCCTTTGCTCTTTTAAGCTCATTCCAGCTAAACTCATTGGAAACATCACATTTTCTTCAGCAGTTAAAGTGCTGATAAGATTATAGTTCTGAAAAACGAATCCGGTGTTAATTAATCTAAATAAGGAGAGTGATTCTTCTTGCAAATCAGTAATTTTGACTCCATTTGAAAAAATCGTGCCTTCGCTAGGAGAGTCTAACCCTCCAATTAAATTTAGTAAAGTAGTTTTACCTGCTCCTGATGGACCTTTAATAACGATGAAATCTCTCTCTTTTATTTTCAGATTTATATTACATACAGCTTTTACAATAAAATCTCCAATTTCATAATTTTTGAATAAATTTTTAATTAAGATTACAATGTTTTCCTCTCTAATTTCGTTTAAACTATCGACATCCTCTAATTCAGTAGGCTCTTCGAGAAAATCTTTTTCCATTTTTATTTCAGCAACACATTCTTTTGTATCTCTCTTTTTTATAATCCTTAATTATTTAAAATATTGTTCTCTCGACTTTAATTTCAAACCAATATTTAATTGTGTCGAAGCGATCAAACAAAAGTTTATAAAGTGTTGTGTTACAATGTTTATTAGAGAGGAAGTCGCAAATTAAACTATCCCCTAAATTTCCTAAAATGGTAACATAACGGAACTAAATTTTATCCTAAAATCTTACCTCAATCTTGAGGTCAATTTCTGGCTTTCTCTCGTCTTTTCCTTTTTTGAAAATGATTTTAAGATTTGTGTTATAAATTTAAAAATATTTATTTGAGTTAAGAGATTTCATTATTAAAATTACAGCAGTTTTAAACTTTAAGCTAGTTCTTCAGAATTTAAAAAAAGGGGAAAGAAATTTGGAATTTGAAAAGTTAACAGAATTGATAATAGAGCTAGAAGTAGACGATATTGAAGCCGCAGTGAAGGAAGCCTTAGAAGAGGATGGAAAGGACCCGTTTGACGTCTTAGGAGCCTTAACAAAAGGAATGGACGAAGTAGGAAAGCGATACGAAGAGAAAGAATATTATTTAACTGAGCTGGTATTAGCGGGGGAAACCATGAAAGAAGCGTTTAAAGTGCTCCAACCTGCTTTAGCAGCTTCTGACAAGTCAGTAGACAAGACTAAGATAATACTTGGAACGGTTAAGGGCGACAATCATGATATTGGTAAAAATATTTTAGGATCTCTGTTATTAAGCAGCGGTTTTGAATTACATGATTTGGGTATGGATGTAGATGCAGATACGATTGTTAATAAAGTAAAGGAAACAGGGGCAACTATTATAGCTTTAAGCTCGCTCTTAACAATGACAGTAGAGCAGATTAAAAACGTTCACGAAGCGTTAATCGCAGCGGGTCTTAGGGATAGTGTAAAATTAATCGTTGGTGGAGCTCCTTTGAACATGGAGCTTGCTAAGCGTTTGGGCGCAGATGATTTCGCAGATGACGCTGTCGATGGAGTCAGACATATTAAAGAGTTAGCAGGAAAATAATACATTCATTCAATTTTTTATTTTTATACTTTTAATTTTGTAGAATTCATTTTTTGATATTTATAATTTATAAAGTCGGTTTAAAAGAGGTTCTATTTTATTCTTTTTATTGCTGAGAAACTTAATTAAAATATAATGAGAATATTTATTTTACTAAGGAAAGTATATCTCTTAGAACCAATCAAATAAAATAATTCTATATATCAGAAACAATTAAAAAATGTTTATAGGAAAAAGGAGGCTTTTTTAATGACTGGTGGAAAGGACAAGGAAATAGAATACGATGCAGAATTAGATACGAGAGGATTATTTTGTCCAGAACCCATTTTTGAAGTAAGAACTTTTTCAGAATCTTTAGATAATGGTCATTGTTTTAAAGTTTTAGCTGATGATCCGGCAGCAGAAGAAGATTTGAAAAGGTGGGCAAAAAGAACTGGTACAGAGTTGGTTGAGTTTTTTAAAGATGGAGATGATCTAATATTTTTCTTCAGAAAAAGGGAATAATAATAATTAGCTTGAAATCAAGGAGGGATTAAGTTATGAGCGTATATCTAGACAATCAGGCTGCAAGACCCGTGGACGCAAGAGTTGTGTCTGAAATGCTCCTGTACTTTAATGAAAAATTTGCAAATCCGGCTTCTCTTCATTGCGATGGAGATATTGCTACGGATATTTTAGAGACATCGCGAGAAAAAATTGCAGAATTTGTGAATGCCCCTAATCCATCTGACATCCTATTTACTTCTGGAGCGACCGAATCAAATAATTTGGCTTTAATAGGAGCTGCTATGAGACAGAAGAAAAAAGGGAACCATATAATTATTTCTGAAATCGAACACATATCTATCTTAAACCTTGGGAAATATTTAGAAAGACAGGGTTTTAGAGTAAGCAGAGTTTCTGTTGACCGATTTGGTATCATTAAATTAGATAAGCTTGAAAAGCTAATAACAGATGAGACAATTTTAATCTCGATATCAACAGCTAGTAACGAAGTTGGCTCTTTACAACCAACTGCTGAAATCAGTAGGATTGCAAGAGAAAAGGGGATATTATTTCATACTGACTCTGTTGCTAGTGAAAGCGTAGTTCCAATTGATGTTCAAAAAGTTCCGATAGATTTAATCACATTATCGTCAAACGATATTTACGGACCAAGAGGAGTGGGTGCGTTATACTTAAAAAAGGGAGTACGAGTTAACCCTATAATAATTGGTGGCGGTCAAGAAAGAGGTATGAGGTCGGGTTCTGAAAATATACCCGGCATCGTTGGGTTTGCTAAAGCCGCAGAGATTTTGAAGGAGGAAATGCCCAAAGAATCAGAAAAATTAAAGATTTTAAGAGATAAGCTTATTAAAAATGTTTTAAATACAATTCCAAAATCCTATTTAAACGGTCATCCCGAAAAAAGGCTTCCTCACAACGCACACTTCCGGTTTGACTATATTGAGGGAGAATCGCTAATATTAACGTTAAAAGAACACAATATTGCTGCTGCTACAGGCTCAGCTTGTAGTTCAAAAACCTTAGAGGCATCTCACACGTTAATTGCAATGGGTCTTTTGCACGAAGAAGCACATGGTAGTCTACTGGTTTCTTTAGGTAGAACTACTCGCGAGCCCGATGTTGATAAACTTATAGAAGTTTTACCAAACGAGGTAAAACGGTTGAGAATGTTGTCTCCTTTAACGCCTCCAGAATTATTAAAAAAATATGATGAGGTAAAATAATAAAATGAAATCTACTACATATTCAGACAAAGTATTAGAGCACTTCAAAAATCCTAGGAATGTAGGTGAG